>NZ_JAMWXW010000070.1:0-2483 GCF_031570135.1 Paraburkholderia sp. USG1
GTAAGCGCCCGGTCATCTCATCTTGAGTTGCGTTAAAAGTCTTGGGAGCATCGTGTTCACTTAAATAGGTGGACACGTGAACACTATTGAAGAAGCAGTGGCACCTGGTCGTCGGCGCCGCCGGCGCTACAGCGTCGAGTTCAAGGCTCAGGTTGTGGCAGCTTGCCAGGGGCCCGGGGTATCGCTTGCGGCGATCGCGTTGCACCACAAGTTGAACGCCAATCTGCTTCGACGTTGGGTCGAGCAGGCCGAAACGAACGATTGCGTGCTCGTGGCGCGTAGCGACCTGACAGCGCCATTGGCAACGGCGCCGGCACCGGAATTTGTACCGCTGCCACTTGAGACGCGAGACACGCGTACAGCTGAGATTCGCGTCGAGGTGCGTCGCGCGGACCTGTCGATAACGGTTAGTTGGCCAACCTCGGAGGCAGCGCAATGCGCCGCGTGGCTACGCGAGTGGCTCGCATGATCCGCATTGACCAGGTGTGGCTGGCAGTTGACCCGCTGGACATGCGGGCTGGCTTTGATACGGCACTGGGTCGGGTGATCACCGTGTTCGGCGCCGCGCATCCGCACCATGCTTACCTGTTCGCCAACCGGCGGGCCAACCGCTTGAAGGTTCTGGTTCACGATGGAATTGGCATCTGGCTGGCAGCGCGACGGCTCAATCAGGGGCAGTTCACTTGGCCGCACGCTGGTAGCGAGCCAAAGCAACACGCGCTCACACAGGAACAACTGGCCGGCCTGGTGGTGGGTTTGCCATGGCAGCGCATCGGCGCGGACGGTGTGATCCGTGTCATTTGAAGACGCCAGGGACGTAAACTGTCGCGCTTTCGCGCTCTCCGGGGTTCTGGCAGACTCGTCTGCATGGACCTGCCAGCCGACCTCAACGCTCTTAGCCCGGAACAGTTGCGTGCGCTCGCCACACAACTGATTGCGCGCGTCGAAGACAGAGACCGGGAGATCGAGGAGAAGACCCGGGAGGTCGGTGAGAAGGAGCGTGAGCTACGCTACCGGCAGACCCGGATCGACCAGTTGACCCACGAGATATCTATTCTCAGACGTTACCAGTTCGGCAGGCGTAGCGAGCAGCTCAGCAGCGATCAGATGAACCTGCTGGATGAGGCGATTGACGCGGATCTCGCCGCCATTGAAGTTGAGCTCGAGCAACTTCAGCCGCAAGCCGCAGCCGAGTCGCTACCCCAGCAGCCGAAGCGCGCAGCGCTGCCGGCGCAACTGCCGCGCACAGAGATAAGACACGAACCGGAGAGCACCGCATGCCAGTGTGGCTGCGAGCGCGTGCGCATTGGCGAGGACATCAGTGAGAAGCTGGACTACACGCCGGGCGTGTTCACCGTGGAGCGGCATATCCGCGGCAAGTGGGTGTGCAGAAACTGCGAAACACTGATTCAGGCCGCGGTGCCTGCGCACATCATCGACAAGGGCATTCCGACCGCGGGACTGCTGGCGTCAGTGCTGGTTGCCAAATACGCTGACCACCTTCCCCTGTATCGTCAGGAGCAGATCTTTGCGCGGGCGGGCGTCGCGATACCGCGATCGACATTGGGCGCATGGGTCGGTACGTGCGGCGTGCAACTACAACCGCTGGTCGACGCGCTGCATGAGGAAATCCTGCAACAGGGTGTGCTGCATGCGGATGAGACGCCGGTACAGATGCTCAGCCCCGGCAAAGGCAAGACACATCGTGCGTATCTGTGGGCGTATACGCCGACGCTCTACAGTGAGCTGCGCGCCGTGGTCTACGACTTCGCCGACAGCCGAGCAGGCGAACATGCCCGAGCGTTCCTCGCCGGCTGGCAGGGCAAGCTGGTATGCGACGACTACAGTGGGTACAAGGCTGGATTCCACCAGGGCATCACTGAAATCGGATGTGCGGCGCACGCGAGACGCAAGTTCTTCGATCTGCACACCAATCACACCAGTCAGATCGCCGCGCAGGCGCTGCCGTTCTTCGCTGCGCTTTACGACATCGAGCGCGACGCTGCAGTGCTGCAAGCCGAGGAACGCCACAAGCTTCGACAGAGTCGGGCCAAGCCGGTCTGCGACGCACTTCACGAATGGATGATGGCGCAGCGTAAGCTGGTGTCGGAAGGTTCGGCAATTGCCAAAGCACTGGATTACAGTCTTAAACGATGGGATGCGCTGACCCGCTATCTCGATGACGGTCATGTGCCTATAGATAACAACTGGGTCGAAAACCAGATACGTCCGTGGGCCATCGGCAGGTCGAACTGGTTGTTCGCGGGTTCGCTTCGAGCCGGTCAACGAGCCGCAGCCATCATGAGTCTGCTACGTTCGGCGCAACTCAACGGGCACGAACCACACGCCTATCTGAAAGACGTCCTGACGCGACTGCCATCCCACCAGGCTAACGATATCGCAGCCTTGCTGCCCCATCGCTGGCAGCCAGCGGATCCTACCCGCTAGTTCAATTCGTTAAGATGGGTTTGCCGGCCGCTTAC
>NZ_JAMWXW010000071.1:0-2474 GCF_031570135.1 Paraburkholderia sp. USG1
CGTAAGCAACCGGTGAAGGCACCTTGCGCGACGCGAGCGGAATCTATGGAGCGGCTACGTCAGGTTTCCATCGATGAGGCAGCAACTCGTCGATGTCAGTGGCGAGTTGTGTTGGCAGGCGCGTGAGCACGTCCTTCAGATAGGCGAGCGGTTCATGCCCGTTCAGTTGTGCAGAACGGATCAGGCTCATGATGGCAGCGGCTCGTTTGCCGGCGCGAAGTGAGCCCGCAAATAACCAGTTTTTCCTGCCGGTCGCCCACGGACGGATCTGGTTCTCAACCCAGTTATTGCACATTGGCACGTGCCCATCATTGAGATAGCGCGTGAGCGCCTCCCAGCGATTGAGGTTGTAGTCGAGGGCTTTCGCGATTCCTGAACCCTCAGGAACCAGGCGCCGCTGCGCACTCATCCACGCGTGCAGGGCATCCATGACTGGTCGCGACCGGGCCTGCCGCAGCACACGCCGGGTGTCGGGATCAAGTACCGCTGCTTCAGCTTCGATCTCGTACAGCGTGCCGAAGTATCTCAACGCCTGCCCGGCAATCTCGTTCTGATGGTTCACGTGCAGATCGAAGAACACGCGCCGCGCGTGCGCGGCGCAGCCAATTTCCGTGACGCCCTGGGTAAAACTTTTCTTGTAGCCGCTAAAGTCGTCGCACACCAGCTTGCCTTGCCAGTCTCCCAGGAATGCACGCGCATGCTCGCCAGCACGACTCTGGGCGAAGTCGTATATCACCGCCTTGAGCGGGCAGTACTGCGTTGTGGCGTACGCCCACAGATACGCACGATGGGTCTTGCCTTTGCCCGGACTGAGCATCTGCACAGGCGTTTCATCAGCATGCAGCACAAGCTCACGCAGCAGGTGTTCGCGCAGGGCATCGACCAGCGGCTGCAGTCGCACGCCGCATACGCCCACCCAGTCGCCCAGCGTCGATTGCGGGATCGCCAGACCGGCGCGGGCGCAGATGCGCTCGAGCCGGTACAGCGGCAGATGATCGGAGAACTTTGATACCAGCACCCACGCCAGCAACGCCGCCGTGGGAATGCCCTTATCGATGACGTGTGCGGGCACGGGCGCTTGCGTCAACGTCTCGCATTGACGGCACACCCACTTGCCGCGGATATGTCGCTCGACGGTGAACACACCGGGCGTGTAATCGAGCTTCTCGCTGATATCCTCGCCCATGCGTACAAGCTCGCAGCCGCAGTTGCACGTCGTGGTGTCGGGATCATGATGAATGTCGGTGCGCGGCAGATGGGCCGGCAACGACGCGCGTCGGGAACGCTGACGTGATTGGCGCTCAGGCGTTTCCGGCTGAAGCTGCTCGAGCTCGGCTTCGATTGCCGCCAGATCCGTGTCGATCGCCTCGTCAAGCAGGCTCATCTGTTCCGTGTTCAGTTGCTCACTGCGCTTGCCGAACTGTTGCCGTTTAATGACTGAGAGCTCATGCGTAAGCTGGTCGATGCGGGTTTGCCGATATTGCAACTCCCGTTGCTTCTCACCAACTTCGCGTTCCCTGTCTGCGAGCTGGACGGCCAGCTGCGAAGCTAGTGCGCGAAGCTGGTCGGAGCTGAGCGTGGCGAGATCGGCGGGCAGGTCCATGACATCGAGTCTGCCAGACACGCCACGCATCAGGAAGCGAAACTGTTTACGTGCGCGTCGGCATCACACCACAGTAATGGCGTGATCTGGCATCAGTGTTCGCCAAGGTAGTCCCGTCACCAAAGCGTGAAGCTGTTCGGGGTTCAGTCCCACACTCACCGCCTGCTCGCCATTGGTCCAGACGAACCGTCCCTTGTTCAAACGCCGGGCGGCCAGCCAGATTCCGAAGCCGTCGTAGACCAGCACCTTCATGCGCGTCGAATGCCTGTTGGCGAACAGGTAGGCGTGGTGAGGGCGCGCAGCGCCAAACACCTTCACCACGCGCGCCAGAATCGTATCCGTGCCGGCACGCATATCCAGCGGTTCGGTCGCCAGCCATATCGCGTCGACGCGAATCATCGCAGCCACCCTTGCAGCCACAACGCACAATCGCTTGCTGCCGACATGGGCCAACGCACTGTCACCGTCGCGGCACCCCGACGCACTTCAATCAGGATCTCCGTGCCCCCGGCAGCCAACGCAGGAGCTTCCAGCTGCAAAGGAACAAACTCCGCCGACGGCGCACCCATCGACTTCCGGGCCGCTTCAGCTGCATCCAGTTCTTCCTGGGCGGCCACCCAGCTTCGCAGCATGTTGGCGTTCAGGCGATAGTGCAGCGCGACCGCCGCGATCGACACGTTCGGCTGCATCGCCGCGCGGATCGCTTGTGCCTTGAACTCCTTGCTATGCCGACGACGTCGTGTCGGTTGCACAACCTCCTGCATCACCCCGGTCTCGTCCATCGTGTACATCTGTCCATTTCAAAATTTAGATGGACACGATCCTCGCTCTCGCTCCCCAGCCAATCAAGATGACTTCACCGGGTGCTTAC
>NZ_JAMWXW010000072.1:0-2129 GCF_031570135.1 Paraburkholderia sp. USG1
GCCTCCCTGCAAACCGACATTGTTGTGGATCTCCCACCGTCCGGTTTCCGGGTCGCGCCGCACGGGATAGGTGGGACGGCTCGGGTTGGCCGGATCGTAGATCCGGTAGGTGGCATTCTCCTTGTCGTAGCGCACCGCAAAGGCCTGCCCGTCGGCGATGATGAATTTCTGGCCGTTGGCCGCATCGGCATACACACCCGGCGTCGCCGATGGCCCATACGATGCCGGCGCGCGGTTGAGTGCATAGCCTTTGGGCATGCCGCCGGGCGTGAAGGCAGAGCCCGCGCCGCCCTGCGGCGGCTGACCCTGAGGTCCGTTTGCAGCCGGCCCGGCCTGCGGCGCGGTCATGCCGGGGGGCGGTTCCTGCGTCGGGCCGGTGCCGCCGTCAGTGCGGCTCTCAGTGCCGCTGCCCGTGCCATGGACTTCCCCCGGTCCGCCCCCCGGCGCCTCGCCATGCCCGACGACCGGCGGCTTCAGCAGTGCCTCGCCCTCTGGCTCGCCCCTGCCGAGCAGCAACCCGGTAAACATCGCCCCCATGTCGACGTTTTTCACCTGCTGGTCGCTCAGCCCGCCGTGATCCGGAAACTGGACGTCGAGCAGCTGGTTGGCGAACCAGTCCAGGCCGGGGATCGGCGACAGGTCAGCGGCGAAGCGGCCGATGCCGTACAGCACCTGGTCCGCCAGACCCGGAATGGGTTTGCGCAGCATCACCCGGTTCTGCAGCTCGGTATCCCTGAGCACCCCCCGATAACCGGCTGCGAGATTCTGTACGTAGTTCTGATCATATTGCGGGGGATGGGCCGCCACGTCGCTGAGAGTCGTGGCCGGACTGCCCGCGTCCAGATCGGGGCCGGGCGCGGCCATCGTCGAGAGTGCCTGCTGCTCCAGTTTCATGACGCGCCGGTGAATGTCCGAGCCCGGATCCGACATGCCCTGCTGGAACGTCAGCAGATCGCGCGCGCGATCCTCCGGCGGCAGGGTGCGCCCAGTCGAATGGCCACGCTCCTGCTGCGAATAGCCATCGGGCGACAGCAGCTTCTCCATCACCGACTGGTACGGAAACGTCTTCGCGTAGGCCGGCTTGCGCGTGTTCTCGTCCCACTCCGGATCATCGGAGTTGCCCGGCAACTGGATCGTGTCGGCCTGGTATTTCTGCGCGTCGTCGAGCATCTGGTTCACGCGCGCCATGGAGTCGGCCCATTTCTTCTGCTGGGCGGCGTAAATATCCTGCGATTTCTGCAGGATCTGGCTCTGCAGACGCGTCTTGATTCCGCTGCCGCCGGCGAAGGCCTGCTCCCGCTGCGCGGGCGTGGCGCCGGGCGCATTCATCTGCGTCTGGGCGTTGCGCAACGCGGCCATCTGCTGCTGGCCGTTTTCGCCCAGCAACGCGATGCCCACCGGCGCGTTGAATACCGCCTGCATGCGGCTCACCGGGTCCGCCCGCACGCGGCCCAGTTCACGGTTGACGTCGTTCCGCAACGACCTCTGCATGGCGGCATACTGGTCCTGCGGCGCCGTGCGCAGCGCGTTCGCGCGCTGGGCGAACTGGACGCGCCTTGCCTCGCTCATCTGTGCCAGCGCGCCGGCAAACTGCATTTCATCCAGGTTCTTCTTCACCTGCCCGGGCGGCAGGCCGGTCATCGACAGGCGCGCCGTCTGCAGCACGGGCAGCGTGTTGTTCCGGTCGGCGGCCTCGTTGCGCGAGTGCGCGCCACCGTCGTATGTCGTGACCATGGACGTGGCGAACTGCGTTGCCGATATCTGGTCAGGCTGCCGCGTCGCCGCGGCGTGATGATGCTGCAGCGTGTGCGCCGTCGCCGCGCCCTGCGACCTGTTCTGCGACTGGCCCTGGGACTGGGACTGGACCTGGCTGGCGGACGCCCCGGGTCCGGGCTTGTCCGGCGTTGCCGCCTGCGCGCCGCGCGGGGGCGTGGCCAACGGGGCGGAAGTTGTGTTGGGACTGGATGGACCGGGCGATGCAAAGGAACCGGGACCGCTGATCGGGCTGGTTGACATGGTCGCACCTCGATGAGTTGTGGACGAACGGCGCGCGCTGAAAATCCGCTCACCGGCAGCGCCATCAGATCATCGGTACCGCAGCCGCATGTCGTACGGGAATATTAAGTTTG
>NZ_JAMWXW010000073.1:0-2065 GCF_031570135.1 Paraburkholderia sp. USG1
TCTTGTCGCGCGCAGTTGTAAATTGATACAGCAACGCAGTTAGGAATTGATACACCTCGTTGTAGGGTTGCTCCTTTTGGGCGGCCCGTGATCAGCTACGAGGAGTACATGGAAATCGAGATTCTGCGTCGCCAGGGAAACAGCCTTCGGGACATCGCGGTCGAGACCGGCATGGCAGTCAACACAGTCAGGAAGTATCTGGAATCGGGTCCGCCGCAGCGTAAGGCCCGTCAGCCAGTCGTCGGCAAGCTTGCGCCCTTCAAGGCCTATTTGCAGGGCCGTGTCGAAGCAGCGAAGCCGGACTGGATTCCGGCGACGGTGCTCAAGCGGGAGATTGAGGAGCGCGGCTACACGGGCGGTTTGCGTCGGGTGCAGGAGTATCTGCAGAAGCTTCGCCCCGCTGCACGCCCCGACCCGGTGGTCAGATTCGAGACAGAGCCGGGACATCAGATGCAGATGGACTGGATTGAGTTTCGTAAGCCGGGGCACAAACTCGGCATGCTCGCGGCGTTCGTTGCGACGTTGGGCTACAGCCGTGTCAGCTACGCGGAGTTTGTCACCGACATGCGTATCGAAACGCTGCTGGCTTGCCATGTGCGGGCATTCGAGGCATTTGGCGGCGTCACCAGAGAGATCGTGTACGACAACATGAAGACGGTGATTCTGAAACGCGATGCCTATGGCAAGAAGCAGCACCGATATCATCCGGGGTTCGCTGACTTCGCCAAACACCATGGGTTCGTGCCGCGCGTGTGCAAGCCATACCGCGCGAAGACGAAGGGCAAGGTCGAGCGTATGAACGGATATCTGCGCTATAGCTTCTGGGTCCCGTTGGTTTCAATGCTCAAACAGGCAGGGCTCACAGCCGACTGCGGCCTGTGCAATGAGCGCGTCAGGCTGTGGTTGCGCGACGTCGCCAACGTCCGGGTGCATGGCACTACCAAACGGGTTCCGGCCGAGGTGTTGCTCGAGGAGCGGCCGCATCTTCTGCCACTGCCGGCACCATACGTGGGACGATCGGTTCGAACGGGAGCGACGCCACATCAGCAGCCGAAACCAGCATCACGGTACGCGACCTCGGAGTGGAACAAACCGTTGCAGCACCCGTTGTCGGTCTACGACGCGTTCAGCCGCGCACAGGAGGTAAGCGCATGACGCCGCAGCTCGAACGACTGACTGTGTTGTGCAAGCAGCTCAACCTGCTGCACTTGCCGACACAGATTGCGCACCTCGGCCAGATGGCCGCCAAACGCGAGCTCGGCTATCTCGACTTCCTCGAACAGGCCTTGAAGGATGAAGCGATGGCACGCGCGGAGCGAATGCGCCGGATGCTGACGCGTCTGGCTGGATTCCCGGCAATCAAGACGCTTGATGAATTCGACTTCGAATTCGCGCTCGGCGTACCGAAAGCATTGGTTCTCGAACTCGGCAGTCTTGCCTTTGTGGAGCGTGCCGAGAATGTCGTGCTGCTCGGACCCAGTGGCGTTGGCAAAACCCATCTTGCCGTCGCGCTTGGATATCGTGCAACGCAGGCCGGATTTCGCACCCGCTTCATTACTGCCGCCGATCTGCTGATGCAATTGACGACAGCGTTGCGGCGTAACCAGCTGGAGGAAACTATCAAGCGGATCACGAAGCCATACAGGCTTCTGATCATTGACGAGATGGGGTATCTGCCCATGGACCGGGAGCAGGCGAACCTGCTCTTCCAGGTGGTCGCCAAACGGTACGAAACCGGAAGTCTCATCCTGACCAGCAATCTTCCGTTCGGCCAGTGGGACCAGACCTTCGCTGACGATGCAACGCTCACGGCGGCGCTCCTCGACCGGCTGCTTCATCACGCACACGTCGTGCCGATCTCCGGCGACTCGTACAGGCTGAAGGAAAAACGTCAGGCCGGCATGATCAACCGCATCCCACCACCGCACCTGAACGACGCGGACGATGTCAAACGCAAACGCAACTCGAAGGAGGCAGCACTCAGCTAATAACCGTATGCGCAGGTGTATCAAATTCAAATTGCGTTTGCGTCCGAAGCTGTATCAACTTGAGATTGCGTTTGACA
>NZ_JAMWXW010000074.1:0-1715 GCF_031570135.1 Paraburkholderia sp. USG1
GCACCCATCAAGGACATGCTGTTCGTGATGAAAGAACTGGCCGGTCTCGAACACATCGCGACGCTGCCGGGCTTCGAAGACGCGAACCTCGACACCGCGCAGGCCGTGCTCGAAGAGTCGGCGAAACTGTGCAGCGAAGTGCTGGCACCGCTGAATGTCGAAGGCGATCGCAATCCGAGCAGCTGGAAAGACGGCGTGGTCACCGCAACGCCTGGCTTCAGGGAAGCGTTCCGGCAGTTCGGCGAAGGCGGTTGGCAAGGCGTGCAGCACCCGCTCGACTACGATGGCCAGGGTTTGCCCAAGCTGATTGCCACAGCCTGTATCGAGATGCTCAACGCGTCGAATCTGTCGTTCGCGCTGTGCCCGCTGCTCACGGATGGCGCCATCGAGGCGCTGCTCACGGCGGGCAGCGAGGAGCAGAAACAAACGTACGTGCCCAAGCTCATTTCCGGCGAATGGACCGGCACGATGAACCTGACCGAGCCGCAGGCCGGCTCCGATCTCGCGCTGGTGCGCACGCGCGCCGAACCGCAGGGCGACGGTTCGTTCAAACTGTTCGGCACGAAGATTTTCATCACGTGGGGCGAGCACGACATGGCGAAGAACATCGCGCATCTCGTGCTGGCGCGCACGCCGAACGCACCCGAAGGCGTGAAGGGCATTTCGCTCTTCATCGTGCCGAAGTTTCTCGTCAATGAAGACGGTTCGCTCGGCGAGCGCAACGACGTGCATTGCGTGTCGATCGAACACAAGCTCGGCATCAAGGCGAGCCCGACCGCGGTGCTGCAGTTCGGCGACCACGGCGGTGCGATCGGTCATCTGATCGGCGAGGAAAATCGCGGTCTCGAGTACATGTTCATCATGATGAACGCGGCGCGGTTTGCGGTTGGCATGCAAGGCATCGGCGTGTCGGACCGTGCTTACCAGAAGGCGGTGGCGTACGCGAAAGACCGCGTGCAAAGCCGTCCGGTGGATGGTTCCGCGAAACAGCCGGTCGCGATCATTCAGCACCCCGACGTGCGCCGCATGCTCGCGACCATGCGCGGCCTGACCGAGGCGTCGCGTGCGCTGGCTTACGTGGCTGCAGCTCATTGCGATATCGCGCACCGTCACGCGGACGAAGCCACGCGAGCGGAACATCAGGCGATCTACGAATACCTCGTGCCGATCGTGAAGGGCTGGAGCACGGAACTGTCGATCGATGTGACGAGCCTCGGCGTGCAGGTGCATGGCGGCATGGGCTTCATCGAGGAAACCGGCGCTGCGCAGTACTACCGCGACGCGCGCATTCTGCCTATTTACGAAGGCACGACCGCGATTCAGGCCAACGACCTGATCGGCCGCAAGACGGTGCGCGACGGCGGCAAGATAGCGAAGTCGCTGCTCGCCGGAGTGGCTGAAACGATCGAAGCACTCGGCGCGCAGCAAGGCCCGGCGTTCGAGTCGATGAAGAAGTATCTCGCGCAGGGTCATCGCTCGTTGAGCGCGGTGGTTGAGTTTGTGGTCGCCAATACGAAGAGTGACCCGAATGCGGTATTCGCCGGCAGCGTGCCGTATCTGAAACTCGCGGGCATCGTGCTCGGCGGCTGGCAGATGGCGCGTGCGCTGCTCGTGGCGGCCGGGAAGCGCGACGAAGACCCTTCGTTCTACGGCGCCAAGATCGCGACCGCGCAGTTCTATGCCGAGCACCTGCTGCCGCTGGCCTCGGCGCTCGA
>NZ_JAMWXW010000075.1:0-1659 GCF_031570135.1 Paraburkholderia sp. USG1
AACAGATCGCCCACCAGACCATAATCGGCGACGCTGAAAATCGGCGCTTCCGCGTCCTTGTTGATTGCGACGATCACTTTGCTGTCTTTCATGCCGGCCAGATGCTGGATCGCACCCGAGATGCCGATCGCCACATACAGTTGCGGTGCGACGATCTTGCCGGTTTGTCCCACCTGATAGTCGTTCGGCACGAAGCCCGCATCGACGGCGGCACGCGATGCGCCCAGCGCCGCGTTCAGCTTGTCGGCCAGCGGTTCGAGAACCTTCGTGTAGTTCTCGCCGTTGCCCAGACCGCGGCCACCCGAGACGATGATCTTCGCCGACGTCAGTTCCGGACGATCCAGCTTCGTCACTTCACGGCTGACGAACTGCGAGATACCGCTGTCCGCTGCCGATTCGATTTTCTCCACCGATGCGCTGCCGCCTTCGGCCGCGACTGCGTCGAAGCCGGTGGAGCGCACCGTGATGACCTTGATCGGGTCTTGAGATTGCACCGTTGCGATCGCATTGCCCGCGTAGATCGGGCGTTCAAACGTATCGGCGCTATCCACCGCCGTGATATCGCTGATCTGCGCAACATCGAGCTTCGCGGCGATGCGCGGGGCGATGTTCTTGCCGTACGCCGTCGCCGGGGCGAGGATGTGCGTGTAGTCCTTTGCGATGTTCAGCACTGTCGCCTCGACGTTTTCCGCGAGGCCCGCTTCGAGTTGCGGCGCGTCGGCCAGCAGCACTTTGGTCACGCCGGCAATCTTCGCTGCGGCATCTGCTGCGGCTTGTGCGTTGTGACCGGCCACCAGCACGTGAATGTCACCGCCAATCTTCTGTGCCGCTGCGATCGTATTCAGCGTCGCGGCCTTGATCGACGCGTTGTCGTGTTCTGCTATTACCAGATTCGTCATTTCGTCCGTCTCCGCGTTTTACTTAAAGCACCTTGGCTTCGGTCTTCAGCTTCTCGACCAGCGTCTTCACATCCGGCACCTTCACACCGGCGGAGCGCCTGGGCGGCTCGACAACCTTCAGCGTCTTCAGGCGCGGCGTGACGTCAACGCCGAGATCTTCCGGCCTGATCGTTTCCAGCGGCTTTTTCTTCGCCTTCATGATGTTCGGCAGCGTCACGTAGCGCGGCTCGTTCAGGCGCAGGTCGGTCGTGATCACTGCGGGCAGCGTCAGCGACAGCGTTTCAGCGCCGCCGTCCACTTCACGCGAAACCGTCGCCTTGCCGTCAGCCACGACAACCTTCGAGGCGAACGTCGCCTGCGGCAACCCGGCCAAAGCAGCCAGCATCTGACCGGTCTGGTTCGAATCGTCGTCGATAGCCTGCTTGCCGAGAATGACCAGCGAAGGCTGTTCCCTGTCCACCAGCGCCTTCAGCAGTTTGGCCACGGCCAGCGGTTGCAGTTCTTCGGAAGACTCGACCAGGATCGCGCGATCCGCGCCGATCGCCAGCGCCGTGCGCAGCGTTTCCTGCGACTGCGTGACGCCCGCCGACACGGCGATCACTTCGGTCGCCACACCCGCTTCCTTCAACCGCACCGCTTCTTCAACCGCGATTTCATCGAACGGATTCATCGACATCTTCACGTTCGCGATGTCGACGCCCGTGCCGTCCGACTTCACCCGGACTTTCACGTTGTAATCGACTACTCTTTTGACTGGCAC
>NZ_JAMWXW010000076.1:0-1651 GCF_031570135.1 Paraburkholderia sp. USG1
CGGCCGAGGCCGTGTAAAAACGCGTGTGATCACCTAGACTGAATCAACCTGCTGAACGAGAGGCGCAGATGGGGCGATTTGTCGAGGGTGCGCAACGCAGTCAGACCACACTATTGCCAGAGTGTCTTGATGACTTCATCGCTGAAGACAACCCTGTGCGGATTGTCGACGCATTCGTCGAAGAACTCGAACTGGCATCCCTCGGATTCGAAGGCACTACGCCGGCAAGCACCGGGCGACCTTCTTACCACCCGGCCGTGCTGCTCAAGATCTATATCTACGGCTATCTCAATCGCGTACAGTCTAGCCGACGCTTGGAGCGGGAGTGCCAGCGCAATGTCGAACTGATGTGGCTGACTGGCCGGCTTGCGCCAGACTTCAAGACGATTGCCGAGTTCAGGCGAAGCAATGGCGCAGGCATTCGCAACGTGTGCCGTCGCTTCGTGATGATATGCCGGGACCTGAAGCTGTTCACACAAGCGGTCGTCGCCATTGACGGCAGCAAGTTCAAGGCGGTCAACAGCCGCGACAACAACTTCACGCCGAACAAGATTGCACGACGTCAGGAGCAGATCGAGCAAAGCATCCAGCGTTATCTGGACGCGCTGGAGACCGCCGATCGCACGCAACCTGCCGAGGTAGAAGCGAAGACTGAACGGCTACGGGAGAAGATCGAAACGTTGCGTGAACAGATGCGTGATCTGAATCGTGCTGCTGAGCTTCTGAACGATCTGCCGGAAAAGCAGATCTCGCTGACCGACCCGGACTCACGCTCAATGATCTCTCAAGCCAAGGGTACGGGCGTGGTTGGCTATAACGTTCAGGTCGCCGTCGACGCCCGGCACCATCTCATCGTTACCCACGAAGTCACGAATGTCGGCAACGACCGGACGCAGCTGAGCCCAATGGCCAAAGCAGCGCGCGACGCGATGGGCAAGAAGAAAATCAAGGCACTGGCAGACCGTGGATACTTCAGCGCACCAGAGATCAAGGCATGCGACGACGCGGGTATTGCGGCCCTCGTGCCCAAATCACAGACCTCCGGGGCAAAGGCTGACGGCCGCTTCGACCGGGCCGACTTCATTTATATCGCCAGAGACGACCAGTATCTGTGTCCGGCGGGGCAACGCGCGATATACCGCTACACCTCGTTGGAGAGTGCCAATCGGCTGAAATTGCGGACCTACTGGAGCAGTGCCTGCCCACACTGTTCGCTCAGAAAACAGTGCACGCCGGCCCCGTATCGGCGCATTCGCCGATGGGAACACGAGGCGGTACTCGATAGAATGCAACGCAGACTGGATCGTCAGCTTGACGCGATGACAATACGGCGACGAACGGTCGAGCACGTGTTTGGCACGCTGAAGCACTGGATGGGCTCAACCCACTTCCAGATGCGCAGGCTTGGGAACGTCTCGACTGAAATGAGCTTGCATGTGCTGGCGTATAACCTCAAACGCGTCATGAAGATCCTCGGATTTGCAAAGACACTGCGAGCGATGAAGCTCGCAGGCGCGTAATCTCACACGTGGCTATGCTTGCTGGCGTGGCGCAATCAGTTCAGTCGTAGAAAGCAGGAAGCTGCCAAGGCGCAGCCTCACCAGTCGCTCGACAGACTGCCGGCTCACGCGTTTTTACACGGCCTCGGCCA
>NZ_JAMWXW010000077.1:0-1523 GCF_031570135.1 Paraburkholderia sp. USG1
TGCGCGTTGATCACGAGGCGTTCGGTGTTGTCGTCGTTCTTCACGAATTCGTACACTTGCGCCGGGCAATAACGCGACTCCGGACCCGCATACGTCTGCCAGTTCACATTCACCGGCACTGACGGATCTTTCAGCGTCAGATGAGCCGGCTGGTTCTCTTCGTGGTTCGTGTTCGAGATGAACACCGACGAGAGACGATCGAACGTCAGCTTGCCATCGGGCTTCGGATAGGTGATCGGCCTGCATTGCGAAGCCGGTTTGAGCATCTCGTGATCCCAGTGCTGATGATGCAGCGTCCACGGCACATTGCCGCCCAGCAGCTTCTGTTCGATGCCCACCATCAGCGTGCCGAGGTACAGGCCCTTGCTCATCCACTGCTTGAAGTTGCGTGCGCGATGCAGTTCCGTGTGCAGCCACGAGGTCTTGAAGCTCTCCGGATAGGCGGTGAGTTCATCGCTGGTGCGGCCTGCCTGTACCGCTTCGAATGCCGCTTCAGCCGCCAGCATGCCGGTCTTGATTGCCGCGTGCGAGCCCTTGATCCGCGATGCGTTCAGGAAGCCCGCATCGTCGCCGACCAGCGCACCGCCCGGAAACACCAGTTTCGGCAGCGACATCAGGCCGCCAGCGGTGATCGCGCGTGCGCCATACGAGACGCGCTTGCCGCCTTCCAGAATTGTGCGGATCGCCGGATGCGTCTTGTAGCGCTGGAATTCCTCGAACGGCGACAGGTACGGATTCGTATAACCCAGGCCCACCACGAAGCCCACCACCACCTGGTTGTTATCCATGTGATAGAGGAACGAGCCGCCGTAGGTGTCGCTCTCCAGCGGCCAGCCGGCCGTGTGCATCACCAGACCCGGCTTGTGCTTCGCCGGATCGATTTCCCACAGTTCCTTGATGCCGATACCGTAGACCTGCGGATCGACGCCTTCGCGCAGCCTGAATCTGTCGTTCAGCTGACGGCCCAGGTGTCCACGCGCGCCTTCGCAGAAGAGCGTGTACTTCGCGTGCAGCTCCATGCCGAGCTGGAAGTTCTCGGTCGGCTGGCCGTCCTTGCCGATGCCGAGGTTGCCGGTTGCGACGCCTTTGACCGAGCCATCGTCGTTGTACAGAATCTCGGCAGCCGGAAAGCCGGGGAAAATTTCAACGCCCAGCGCTTCAGCCTGCTGACCGAGCCAGCGCGTGACGTTCGCGAGACTGATCACATAGTTGCCGTGGTTTTTGAAGTTGTCCGGCAACGCCCAGACCGGTACGCTCTTCGAACCGGTTTCGGTCAGGAACAGGAATTTATCTTCGGTCACGTCGACCGTCAGCGGTGCGCCTTTTTCCTTCCAGTCCGGGATCAGCTCGGTCATCGCGCGCGGATCCATCACCGCGCCCGAGAGGATATGTGCCCCGATCTCCGAGCCTTTTTCCAGTACGCACACGCCAATTTCAGCGCCTTGTTCCGCCGCCAGCTGCTTCAGGCGGATCGCCGCGGACAGCCCGGCCGGGCCGCCGCCGACGATCACGACGTCGTATTC
>NZ_JAMWXW010000078.1:0-1511 GCF_031570135.1 Paraburkholderia sp. USG1
CACGACTACCTGAAGAAAACCCTGACCGCGCGCGTCTACGACGTGGCCCGCGAGACCGAACTCGAACGCGCGCCGAATCTGTCGGCGCGTCTGCGCAATCCGGTCTACCTGAAGCGCGAGGACAACCAGCCGGTGTTCTCGTTCAAGGTGCGCGGCGCGTACAACAAGATGGCGCATATTCCGGCCGGGGCGCTGGAACGCGGGGTGATTACCGCGTCGGCGGGCAATCATGCGCAGGGCGTCGCGCTTTCGGCCGCGCGCATGGGCGTGAAGGCGATCATCGTGGTGCCGGTCACCACGCCGCAGGTGAAAGTGGATGCGGTGCGCGCGCACGGCGGCCCGACCGTCGAAGTCGTGCAGTTCGGCGAATCGTATAGCGACGCGTATGACCACGCGGTGAAACTGCAGGAAGAGCGCGACCTGACCTTCGTGCATCCGTTCGACGATCCGTATGTGATCGCCGGCCAGGGCACGGTGGCAATGGAGATCCTGAGCCAGCATCAGGGTCCGATTCACGCGATCTTCGTGCCGATCGGCGGTGGTGGACTCGCGGCAGGCGTGGCCGCATACGTGAAATCGGTGCGCCCGGAGATCAAGGTGATCGGCGTGCAGACCGACGATTCGTGCGCAATGGCCGCGTCACTGAAAGCCGGCGAGCGGGTCACGCTGACTGAGGTCGGTCTGTTCTCGGACGGCACGGCGGTGAAGCTGGTCGGTGAAGAGACCTTTCGCCTCTGCCGCGAATATCTCGACGACGTGCTGCTCGTGAATACCGACGCCCTATGCGCCGCCATCAAGGACGTGTTCCAGGACACCCGCAGCGTGCTGGAACCTGCCGGCTCGCTCGCGGTGGCCGGGGCGAAACAGTATGCGGAGCGCGAAGGCATCGAGAACCAGACGCTGATCGCGATCACGTCGGGCGCGAACATGAACTTCGACCGCATGCGCTTCGTGGCCGAGCGCGCCGAAGTCGGTGAGGCACGCGAAGCGGTGTTCGCCGTGACGATCCCCGAAGAGCGCGGCAGTTTCCGGCGCTTCTGCGAACTGGTGGGCACGCGCAGCGTCACCGAGTTCAACTACCGCATTGCGGACGCGCATTCCGCCCATATCTTCGTAGGCGTGCAGATCAGGAATCGCAGCGAATCCGCGCAGATTGCGGGTGCGTTCGAAGCGCACGGCTTCGCCACCGTCGATCTCACGTTCGACGAACTGTCCAAGCAGCACATCCGCTATATGGTCGGCGGCCGCTCGCCTCTGGCGCACGACGAACGACTGTTCCGCTTCGAGTTTCCCGAACGTCCGGGCGCGCTGATGAAATTCCTTTCGTCGATGGCGCCGAACTGGAATATCAGCCTGTTCCACTACCGCAACCAGGGCGCGGACTACAGCTCGATTCTGGTCGGCATCCAGGTGCCGGAGAGCGAGAACGCGGCGTTCGAACAGTTTCTCGCCACGCTCGGTTATCCGAACTGGGAAGAGACGCGGAATCCGGTGTATCGCCTGTTTCTCGC
>NZ_JAMWXW010000079.1:0-1423 GCF_031570135.1 Paraburkholderia sp. USG1
GTGAGAACAGGCGTTGATAGGTGCGCTCGGCCTGCTCGGCTATGGCCCGTTCCTGGTCGCGTACGCTCTTCAGGCTGTAAGCGGCAGCCGATCCTTTGCGCGAGCCATGTTGTGCCGGCATGCCGGACTGCAACTCCAGGGCGCGCAGCTTGTGTGCGGTCAGGGCTGGACGATCCCAGGCGAACGGCTCATTGCGCGTGAGCACGTACCACACGATGACCGCCAGTTTGCGTGCCGTCGCGACAATGGCGACCTGCTGGCCGCGACGGTCGCGTACGCGCAGGAAGAAAGCGCGCAGAGGGCCGGGCGCCTGTGCTGCGCCCCAGGCTGCCTCGACGAGCAATCCTCGCGCGTACGAACGTCCCCGCTTGGTGATGTGACCGTGCCTGGCGGGCGTTGGGCCCGACTGATAGACCGACGGGTTCAGCCCGAAGTAGCTCACCAGCTTCTCCGGATTGGGAAACCGTTCAACGGCGCCGATTGCCGACAGCAGGCCGATTGCCACAGTGGCATTGACGCCGGTGATGGTCAGCAGCCTGCGCAACCGCTCGTCGCCGATACTGGCTTGCGCCAGGGCCTTGTCGACCTCGTGCAGATCCTCCCCAAGACGGTCCAGCTCCCGCAAGCGTTGCTCGACGCCCAGACGCTCGTCCATCGGCAGCGGTTGGGCCGTGAGCCATACGCGTCCCTTCCTGCCGAACAGATCAGTAGCGGGGCACCGCTCGATCAGATGCGCAGCCAGCACCGCATGAACTTCGTTCTTCAGCCTCGTGCGTTGCCGCACGAGTTGTGACCGGCGCGAGACCTGTCGGCGTAGCGCCAGGGTGCTCTCGTCGGGCATCCAGACTTCCGGCAGGAAATGGCTTGCGTACAGTTGGGCCAGCACTGCCGCATCAATCCTGTCCGTCTTGACGCGTGCCTCGGCGATGAGCCGTACCAGCAGTGGATTCGCAATTGCGACACGCGCGACGCGAGGGCGCAGTACGTTGACGATGGCGGCGGTATTGCCCGTCGCTTCGAGCACCACATGATCGGTGCTGCGCAGGCTTGCGGCAAAGCGCTCCAGTTCGTCGCGTCTGAGCCCGGCACGGCCACCAGCATGCAGCACGCCGTCCTCCAGATACGCGATCTCGGCCACGGAGCGCGAAACATCCAGTCCTACGATTCGCATAACCGTTCTCCCATTCAGATGAATGTTGGGAGCCGGTGGGACAGCACGACAACTACGGATTCGCGCTCGCAGCGCAACCGGGCGGGTCGCAGGGGCGGCCAACTACTAACACGAGCTCGCGGCTCATCGTATAACAACGGCCTGCCCACCCGAAGTGCTCCCCGGTGCCCCTTGTCCCGGATGGTCACACCATACGCCAGAAATGCACGGCGCGGGACCGTGAGGCACCGGCTATATCATGCCGGTTACGAA
>NZ_JAMWXW010000007.1:0-292362 GCF_031570135.1 Paraburkholderia sp. USG1
GACCACACCCCACCCCAGGCGTATAACCATCCCACTGGATGTTAATTGGATGGCCTCAAGATGCCTCCCAGAGTGCAAATGCCCAAACTCAGCCTCATCGACACCTCTCGCCCTAAAGGCGGCGAGACCGAAAAAATCACCATCAACCTGGGTCCGATCGACCTCGGCCAGATCGATCTGCTGGTCGAAGAAGGTTTTTACTCGAACCGTACCGACCTGATCCGCACGGCGATCCGCAATCAGCTCGCCGTGCACGCGCAGGTCGTCACGGAAACCGTGACGCGGCGCGCCCTGGTGCTCGGTCTGCAGCACTTCTCCCGGCAGGATCTCGAAGCGGCTCGAGCCGCGCACGAGCAACTCGACATTCATGTGCTCGGCCTCGCCAGCATCGCAGCCGACGTGCCACCCGAACTCGCGGCGGCCACGATTGCATCGGTGGTGGTGCTCGGCGCCTTTCACGCGCCGCCCGCGGTCAAGGCAGCGCTGGCGGGCCGCATCAGTTAGGCGCGGCGCCCGATTCGATCGTGGCTAAACGACATGACTCATTCAGTCGACCCGCTCCCGTACGCCCCCCCACAGGTCACGCAGGACAACGCAAACATCATGAAGATGAACGAAGATTTTCTGAAATCAATGAAAGACGCCTTCGAGCTATTACGCACGAAGGGCCCGCAGGAAGCCACCGCCGCTGTTCAGCGCGCGCTCTCGGGCGGCAACGCAAACCAGCCTCACATGGACCACGCGCGGACACCCTTCACACCGTCCAACGCCGGCGAATGGGCGCAAGCATGGACGCAGGCGCAAACGCAAGTGAGCCCCGCGCCCCACGCCCCCGCCGCGCCGACCTTCGACGCCGACACGCCGGGCACCTTCAGCACACACACGTTCGGCAACTCGGCCGGACAACGTCAGTACAAGCTCTACGTGCCTGCTGCTTACACAGGCGAACCGTTGCCGCTGATCGTAATGCTGCACGGCTGCACCCAGAACGCCGACGACTTCGCCGCCGGCACGCGCATGAACGAAATGGCTGAGCGTCACGGCTTCATCGTCGTGTATCCGAATCAGATGCAGGCGGCCAATCATTCGAAATGCTGGAACTGGTTCAAGCCTGCCGATCAGATGCGCGACCAGGGCGAGCCGTCGTTGATCGCCGGCATTACGCGGGAGGTGATGGGACGCTATCGCGTGGATCCGGCGCGCGTGTATGTGGCGGGTCTGTCGGCGGGCGGCGCGATGGCGGACATCATGCTGAAGACTTCGCCCGATCTCTACGCGGCAGCGGGCGTGCATTCAGGCCTCGCCTACGGCTGCGCGAAGGATCTGCCCTCGGCGCTCGGCGCGATGAGGGGCGGCAAGGCGCAACGTCATCGCACGCGCGCCGTGCCGCAACGTCCGCTTATCGTGTTTCATGGCGATGCGGACACGACGGTCCATCCGTCGAATGCGGCCGAGATCGTCGCGTCCTTCGACGCCGGCACGACCACAATCAGCGCGCAAGCCGGGGCTGCAAGCGGCCGGCATGCCTATACGCAGCAACGGCATGTCGCGGCGAACGGCGTGGAAGCGGAGTACTGGTCGATTCACGGCGCGGGTCATGCATGGTCGGGCGGCAGCCAGCAAGGCTCGTACACGGACCCGTCCGGCCCCGACGCGGCCGCGGAAATGGTGAGGTTCTTCCTCGCCCATCCGCGAGCGCATTGAGTCGGCCCATGCGCGACGAGCTAGGCCGCGACCGGACAACCGGCTTGTTCGAGCGCGGCCTGCGCGTGCTCGTGCAGATCGCCGCTGGCAAGCGAGGCGTCCGGCGTGCGCACCCACGCCGCGATGCGCAGCGTCGCGCCGCCATCGTCCGGATAGTCCGCCACCGTGACGACCGGCGCGAGCGTGGCTCCGCTCAGCACGCGCGGTTCGTCGGCGACGAGTTTCTTCAACTCGCCGATCGCTGCGTCGACGTCCTTGCGCTGCGCGAGGCCCACTTCGACCTCGATACGCTGCGTGCCGCCGCTGCTGTAATTGATCACCGGATTGCTCCAGATCTGGCTGTTGGGCACGAATACCGCGTTGCCGTCGCCGCGCTCGATGCGCGTGGTGAAGAGCCCCACTTCACGCACGATACCCGCGGCCGCGCCGCTGCCTTCGATCACGTCGCCGACGCGAAACGGCCGCAGCATTAGCAGCATCATGCCGGCGGCGATGTTCTGCAGCGTGCCTTGCAACGCGAGTCCAATCGCAAGACCGGCCGCACCGAGCACCGCCAGCACGCTGGCGGTCGCGATGCCGACTTCGCTTAGCGCCGCGATGAAAACCAGCACGCGCACGGCCCATGTGCTCATGCCGGCCAGCATTGGCGCGAGCGTCGGGTCCGCATGCGTGCGCGCGAGCGCTCGGGCGAACATCGTGCCGACGCGATTCGACAGCCACCAGCCGACCACGAGGATCAGCACGGCCAGCACGATATGAAGGACGTCGTGCGTCAGCGTGACGAGCAGCGACGGCTGGAAGTGAAAGAGTCGGGCGAGGAGATCGTTCATCTTGAGTCTTCGTTCCGTTACGGTTGGGTGTCCAGACGCAACGAAGCAGGATACGTTCCTGCTCTTTACGCTCACGTGGCGAGGCACAAGGCTTGCTGAAACATGCTCGGAAGAGCGGTGGCCCTGAATCGTGTACAGGAGTGAGTGCCCCATGTCCCAACTTCTGAAGCCTGGAGATCGCGTTGGCTGGAACACGCCGCAAGGCGTCACGCAGGGCAAGGTGGTGCGCGTCATCTCCGCCCATACGACCGTTGAGGGAAGAACCGTCGATGCGTCCCCATCCGATCCGCATTACGAAGTGCAAAGCGAGAAGAGCGGCAAGCATGCCGTTCATCGCGACGACGCCCTGCATCGGATCAATAATTGATATGGATGGCTAATCATCTCTGCCGGTATGGCGCCAATACTGCATGCCGGCGCGTCATCCGGCCGTCGGCAAATCCGCGCCTTAGAGTGTACCCAACGGCCTCAACAAATTCCGCAGCGCGCCAACAGTAATCGGGCGCGAAAACCAGAAGCCTTGTGCTTCATCGCAACCGAGCGCTTCCAGTTGCGCCGCCTGCTCCGCCGTTTCGACGCCTTCGGCCGTCACGCGCAATTTGAGCGCATGCGCCATCGCGATGATGGCGCCCACCAGCGCCTCACACTGCGGATCCGAGCTCATGCGCATCACAAACGAGCGGTCGATCTTCAGGCGATTCAGCGGAAAGCGCGTCAGATACGCGAGGCTCGAATAGCCGGTGCCGAAGTCGTCCACCGCGACTTCCACCCCCAGATCGCGCAGCGCAAAAAGCGTTTGCAAAGCCTGTTCGGTGTCGCCGAGCAGGACACCCTCGGTGATTTCCACTTCGAGATATGAAGGGTCGAGCGCGGCCTCGTCCAGCGCTTCGCGAATCGTCTCGAACAGGTTCTGCCGCTGGAACTGCTGCGGCGATACATTCACCGCGAAACGCGGCAACGTGCCGGTCAGCCGCAGCAATTTTCCGGCGTCGCGGCACGCGGTCCGGATCACCCACTCGCCGATCTGCTCGATCAGGCCCGCCTCCTCCGCGACCGGCACGAATTCGACGGGGCTGATCAGGCCGCGCTGCGGATGGTTCCAGCGCAGCAGCGTTTCGACTTGCGCGATACGGCCGTTGGAGAGCGTGACCTGCGGTTGATACACGAGATGCAGTTGCTGGCGCTCGATCGCTTCACGCAGCATGGTCTCCAGTTCGAAGCGGCGCGCGGCCTGACCTTCCAGCGCGGCGGAAAAGCGCCGCACCGCATTGCCGTTCACAGCCGATGCCGCCGACAACGCCACGCCCGCGCGACGCATCAGCGTAGGCGCATCGCCACCGTCGGCCGGATAAGCCACGATGCCGATGCTCGCGGTGATGTTCAACGCGGTGCCGGCGTAGTCGATCGCTTCGGCGATGCGGCCCAGCGCTTCGGCGGCGAAGGCATCGGCGGCCGCGCCGGTTTCGTTGACCAGCAGCGCGAACTGCGTCCCGCCGATCGAGGCGATGGTGCCGTCGTTTGGAAAGAGACCGCGCAAGCGTTCACCGACGATCTGCAGCACGAGCTCAGCGGCATGCAAGCCGAGCGCGTCGCGCAGTTTGCGCAAGTGATCGAGTTCGGCGATCAGCACGGTGAAACCGCTGCCATTGCGCTGACAACGCGCGATCGTCAACTCCAGCCGTTCAGTAAAAAGCGTTTGATTTGGCAGACGGGTCACGCCGTCGTGATGCGCGACGTACCAGAGACGCGCTTCCGACTGCGCGTAACGTGTCATGTCGAATGCCATGCCCACGTAACACGCCGGTCCGGCGGCAGCACCGCCGGCATACGCCGGCCCCGTGACGAGCGGCGCCAACGCCAGCACCACGCGAATCGGCGTGCCATTGCGCCTGAGGAAACTCCATTCGCCTTCATAGCGGGACGTCACCATTTCAAGCGGCGGCAGCTCGGCGCGCCGCCTCACCAATTCGGCCGGGTCGAACAAGGACTCGAAGGTGCGCCGCCCGATCAGTTCCTCTGCCGCAAATCCAGTCAGCTTTTCGAAAGCGGCGTTGATGGAATCGAACGTGCCGTCCGCGCAGCAGATAAACATGCCGCAAGGCGCCGAGGCCAGCGCGGCGTCGCACGGACGCGCTGCGGCGTAGAGGGGGTCTTGCATCGCGCCGGCCTTTTGATATTCCTGAGTAGTGGAAGAGCGATCGAACGTGTTTTTGACGCGCGCGCAAACAGTGAAGCCCCGAGTAAAGCGGCGAAACTCCGGTCCGATGTTTTGGGCAACCGTGCGTATGATAACGGCTTTCGCGCCCCCGCCGACCTCGTAGAGCCCGCGTTCTTCGCGCCAATCGTTTCCCTTGGTGTAATCCCCGACTCTTTGCGGCAAAGGTGGCGATTTCAATCGATCTGGTCCACTCGCCAGTCTAGCGGGTCGAACCGTTCGAGCGGAACACCGCAAGCGGTTCGTCGAGCCGCGTCATACTGATGGCCTTGCCGGTGACGTCGGCGGCGAACGTCTTCGGCTGCTAGTAGCGGCTGCGACTCTGCGGAAAAACACCAGATTCCGCCGCGCCGCTACTGCGCAAATCTCAGGAAGCCTACGCGGCGCGCGGCAACGCTGCCTGGATGAACACCGAGCACAGCGCTTCCATGCCCTTCGCGTCTTCTTCGTCGAAGCGTGCGACAACCGGGCTGTCGACATCCCACACGCCGATCAGCGTGCCGTCCGGCGCGACCAGCGGCACGACGATTTCCGATTGCGAGGCCGAATCGCAGGCAATATGCCCGGGAAACTCATGCACGTCGCGCACGACCTGGGTCTGACGGGTTTGCGCCGCCGTGCCGCATACGCCCTTGCCCAGCGCGATGCGTACGCACGCGGGCTTGCCCTGGAACGGTCCGACCACCAGTTCCTGACCGTCGTGGAAATAGAATCCCGCCCAGTTCAGATCACTGAGGGAGTGAAACACGAAAGCGGAAAAATTCGCGGCGTTCGCGATCCAGTCGGTTTCGCCGGCTAACAGCGAGCGCGCCTGGGCGACCAGTTCTTCGTAGTGCGCGGCTTTGGGCAGATGCGAGGCGGTGGAAACTTCGAACATGACGGCGTCCGTGATGAAAGCGGAAAAAGAAACTGTAAACCGCGCAGTTTAAAGCAAGCCGCCGTTTCCTTCACGGCGCGCAAAGCGGAGCGCCGCGCCACGCACACAGCCTCTTTCCTTGCCGTTCCATCAAGCCCCGCGGGCTGTCATTCAGCGCTGAAACCGACGGGAATGAATCAGTCGACGATCGCTCGTCACTCCACGCCGATAATCACGCTCGATGCCTTGAAAATCGCCGTCGCCGCTTTGCCGTTCGCGAGACCGAGGCGATCGACGCTTTCGTTGGTGATGATGGCCTCGATCTGCGCGCCGCCGGCGCTGATCGACACCTCCGAATTCACCGCGCCCTTCGTGACCGCCGACACCGTACCGGTGATGCAATTGCGCGCCGAGACCTGGTTCTTCGTCACATCGACCATCACGATCACCGACGACGCCTTGACCAGCGCGAACGCCTTCTTGCCCACCGCGAGGCCGAGCGAGGTCGCGCTGCCGTGCGTGATGATCGAGACGATCTCCAGACCGTTCTGCGTACGCAGCGTGACTTCGTCGTTCACCGCGCCGTGTTTGAGTTCGGTGACTTCGCCGGCGAATTGATTGCGTGCACTGGTTTGCATGTTGTTCTCCTGTTTTGCAGCCTCGCGCGAGCGTTTCGAGGCGATGCGTTCGGGTAGGCAGCGAGTGTGGTGAAACGCTCGCCGGTTACGGCAGCCTGCGTGTGAAGCAAGGTATCGCACCGCCGCTATTGACGACGCGAACCTCAATGAAACCACATAAGTGTTGCGTATGGGCGTACACAATGGGCGCACACATGAGTGCGCACAGCGGGCGTACACGACGAAGCGCCCGCAAGACATGCGGCACAATGCGCCGACACCGTATTATCGTGCTCTGGACCTTCTTCACGGAATCCCATGCCCGTTGCCGTTCTATCCTGCTTCGCCGCCGCATGGCCGAACGCTCGCCGCGCCGCCGCGCTGTGCGCCGCGCTCGTGGCGCTCACCGCCTGCAGCAATCCGTCGCCGCCGCACGACGCACACGCGCCGCTCGACACAATCACCCTGTTCCCGATCGCCGGCTACGACCAGGACGTCGATCACTGGCTCGAACCGGACAGCCCGGGCTACGACCAGCCGTTCCTGAGCGCAGCGGATCAGCAGGCGCATTTCAGAGCCCTCTACGCGCGCTACTTCGGCACCGGCACCAGCGCGCCCTCGCCGTGGAATGCCAGCTTTGTGACGATGCGCGTCTATCGTCAGCAAGGCGCGGACATTGCCGCGTTGCAACAGCGGCGTATCGACAAGTTCGACAACACCGGCAGGAGCGGCGCGGGTATCGGCTATGGCGAAAACTTCCGGCCGCACGACAAGGCGTGGATCGACGCGATCGCGCAAAACATGAACGTCGGGCAGTTCACGCAGACGCCCGTCTATCGGCCCGAGCGGCGCGCGATCGCCACCGGCAACCTGATGGTGCGCGAACTGCCGACCACCGACCCGTCGTTCTACGATCACCGTCTGGCCGGCGAAGGCTATCCGTTCGACAATCTGCAGATTTCGGCCGTGCGGCCGGGAACGCCGCTGTACGTGCTTGGAAACAGCGTCGACGGTGCATGGTTCTACGTACAAACGCCCGATGTGCAGGGCTGGGTGCGCAGCGACGGCGTCGGCACGACCGACGACCGCTTTGTCGACACATGGCGCGCCGCGGCAGGCAAATCGCTCGGTGCGGTGATCGTCGCGTCGGCGCCGGTGCGCGACAGCCGCGGCGTGTTCCGCTTCGCCGCACCGGCCGGCACGCTGCTGCCGCTCGTCCAGGCGGATGCGGCACGCCCGGCGGCGGCAAATCCCGTCGCAAGCGATCCGGGCAACGCGAGCCAGACAAGCGGGATGACTGGCACGGCCGATGCCCCCGCCGCGCGCCAGGTACTCGTCCCGGCCCGCAACGCCGACGGCGAAGCACTGATCCGCACCGCCGCGCTGAGCGGCGCGCAAATCGCGCCGACGCCGCTCACCGCCACGCCGCGCCATCTGGCCATGCTGATGAAAGCATTGATCGGGCGGCCCTACGGCTGGGGCAACAGCGGCCTGTACAACGATTGCTCGTCGGAACTGCAAAGCATCTTCGCGGCGTTCGGCGTCTGGCTGCCGCGCCATTCGTCCACGCAGATGAGCGCAGGGCGGATGATCGACCTGTCGTCGTCCACGCCCGCGCAACGGCTCGACTATCTGGCGCAGCACGGCGAGCCGCTGCGCACGCTGATCTACATCGGTGGCCATGTGATGCTGTATATCGGCAACACCACCCGCAACGGCAGCGCGGTGCCGGTCGTCTATCAGGACGTATGGGGCCTGCGGCCCGCCGACAATAGCCGGCGCGCGGTGATCGGCGGCTCGGTGATCTTGCCGCTCTTCGAACACATTCCCGAAGACGCCACGCTGCAATCGCTCGCCGCCACGCCGACGTTCCAGATCAGCATCCTCGGCGCGCCGCATGGCGGCGTCCCGGCGCCGTCCGCCGCGCCGCCGGACGAGGACAATCCCGCCGGTTAAAACCTGCGCCCGGGCGTTCGCCGCACGCCCGGCGCAAAAATATTTTTTCCGGAGTGTCGATTCAACGGTCATGTACTCGTCGTAACGTTGGAGACCTGGCTCGTACAGTCGGTCTTTCAACACGAACCTGTTACTTCAAGGAGTCGCCGTCATGTCCAGCAATGCTGTCAAACCGATCCCCGACGGGATGCACTCGCTCACGCCCTATCTGATCTGCGCCAACGCCGCGGACGCCATCGCGTTCTACGCCAGGGCCTTCAACGCCGTCGAACAGGTGCGCCTGCCCGGCCCAGGCGGCAAGATCATGCACGCCAGCCTGAAGATCGGCGATTCCATGCTGATGCTGACCGACGAATGGCCTGAGCACCAGGCGTTCGGCCCGAATTCGCTGAAAGGCACGCCGGTCACGATTCACCACTATGTGGAAGATGTCGACGCCAGCTTCAAGCAGGCGGTCGACGCCGGCGCGACCGTCGTGATGCCCGTCACCGACATGTTCTGGGGCGACCGTTACGGCCAGCTGAAAGACCCGTTCGGCCATAGCTGGTCGTTGGCCACGCACAAGCGCGACCTGAGCGCGGAAGAAATCCAGCAGGCCATGGCCGCCATGAAGTAACGCACGGTCCGTCCGGTGAGAAGGAGAAGCGTCATGCAAAAGATTGCACCTTGCCTGTGGTTCGACGGTAAGGCGGAAGAAGCGGCCCGCTTCTATACATCCGTGTTTTCCGATTCCCGCATCGCCACGACGATGCATTACACGGACGCCGGACCCGGACCGAAAGGCGACGTGCTGGCCGTCACGTTCGAGATTGAAGGCCAGGAGTTCATGGCGCTGAACGGCGGCCCGCAATTCACTTTCACGCCGGCGATTTCGCTGTTCGTGCACTGCGGCTCGCAGGAGGAGATCGACCGCTACTGGGCGAAACTCACCGATGGCGGTACACCGTGGCAATGCGGCTGGCTGCAGGACCGGTTCGGCGTCTCGTGGCAGATCGCGCCGGACGTGCTCGGCGAAATGCTGCGCGACCCGGACGCCGCCAAAGCGAGCCGTGTGATGGCGGTCATGATGAAAATGGTCAAGCTGGATATCGCGCAGCTCGAAGCGGCTTATCGCGGCTAGCAGCGTCGCGACATGCCATGCGCTCGCGTGGAGTGGCCGTGCGGCGCGAGACCGCCATCTTTGATAGGATCGGTCTCGACCTCTAAACGGCGGGACATGAACGGTGCGCGTCAACCATCAGGCTTTTTTCTGCTCGCTGTTTGTCGCGCGTCTTGCCGATCAGGTTCTGCTGTTTCTCGTGCCACTCGTCGTATTCCAGACCACGCATCAGGTTTCGTGGTCGGGGCTCGCGTTCTTTATCGAAACGCTGCCCCGCTATCTCGTGTTTCCTTTCTTCGGCGCGTTGTGCGACCGCGTCTCGCCGCTCAGATTGATGCGCGTGAGCCAGGCCGTGCGCGCGCTGGCGTGTTTCGGCGGCGTAGTCGCTTATGCGCTATTCGGCGGTATCGGCTGGCTGATCGCGCTCTCGGCCGTATGCGGCGTGTTGACGAGCCAGGGCCTCGTCGCGCGTGAAGTCATGCTGCCTCAGATCTTCAGCACGCGGCAGTTTCAGCGTGTGCTCGCCTGGTCGCAGTTGGCGGATCAACTAGGTTTCGTGCTCGGTCCGATGCTCGCCGCGCTGCTGCTCGGCCTATGGCGTTGGGAATGGGTCGTCAGTGCGACCGGTGTGCTGTTTCTGTGCGCCGATGGCGCGCTGCTGCTCTGGCAGCGCACGAGCGGTTTTCGCGCCGCCGATCCGCCGCCCGCGGCTGCCGGCCACTGGACGCTGCCCGTGCGCATCGCGCTGCGCCATGTGCTGATGTTGCCCGGCCTGAAGAAAGTCGTGCTGCTCGCCGCTGCCGAAAATCTGGTGATCGGCGTGACGCTCGCCACATCCGCTGCGATGGTGACCGGCTTTCATGCGCAGTCGAACCACTACTATGCCGCGCTGCAAACGGCCGGCGCCGTGGCCACGGTGCTGATTCTATTGACGATCGCCCGGGCCGCATGGACGGCCCGGACCCTGGGCCTCGTCGGCTTCGTTTCGATCTGCGCGGGCGGCGTGATCGCCGGCGCAAGCGCGGCGCCGTGGGGCTATGCGCTCGGCTTCCTGCTGATCGTCGGCTTCGACAAAATGTTCAACGTGTATATCCGCAGCGCGCGGCAACAGATCATTCCGCCGCAGGATTACGGCAAGACGACCGGCGTGGTGATCATGCTGAACAACCTGACGCAACCGCTCGCCGGCCTGCTGGTCAGCGTCTTCTCGACGCGCACGCAAACCGGTCCGCTCATCGTGATCCTGTCGCTGACGATGGGCGGCATCGGCGCCGTCGTCTCGATCGGCGCGGCGCTGGCGCGACGCAAGCGCGCGTTAGCGCTCTGGGAATGATGCCGCGACGGCTCATGTGCGCGCCCTCGCCACGATGCCACGTCAGGCCGCCGTGCGTATTTCAAGGCCACGCACCTACAGCGGTTCGCACACCACGTCGAACTTCAATAGTTGCGTGGGCCCAAAGGCATTGCTGATCGCCACATCAGCCGCGTCGCGCCCGCGCGCCATCAGCACGCGCCCCGTGCGCGGCGCATTGTTGCGCGGGTCGAAGATCTGCCAGCATCCGCCGATATACGCCTCGAACCATGCGGCGAAATCCATCTGCGCATAGGGCGGCGGCAAGCCGACGTCGCTGATATAGCCGGTGCAATAACGCGCCGGGATATTCATGGCCCGGCATAGCGCCACGGCCAGATGCGCGAAATCCCGGCATACGCCTTTGCGCTCCTGCCAGGCCTGCCACGCAGTCTTGGTCGGACGCGCAAAGTCGTAGCCGAACACGATATGGTTGTGCACGTAGTTGCAGATCGTATCCACGCGCACACGCCCGAGCGGCAGCGTGCCGAAGGTCTGCCATGCGAATTCGGACAGCAGATCGGTTTCGCAATAGCGGCTGCCCAGCAGAAACACCAGCGTATCGTCAGGCAGCATTTCCACCGGATGCTGTTCGGTGTACGGCGGCCGCGTTTCCGGCTCGGAGGACACCTCCAGCACCGCACTCGTCGAAAAGGAAACTTTTCCCGGCGGCGCCACGATCCGGCTGCACAGATTGCCGAACGAGTCACGATACTGACGGATCGGCACCGGCGGATCGACCACCAGCAAATCGGGATTCAGCACCTCTTTCGCATGCGAATAGTGGGTGTTCAACATCAGCAGCATCGGCGTCGGTTGCACACACTCATAGACCAGTTCATAGCCAACGCGCAATTTCATCGCAGCGCCCTTTTCCAGTTGAAACATTCAGTTGACGTGCGAACACGTTCCATTTATCCATCCGGGACGTTCGGTGCACTCTTATTCGCCCGTGCTTGTCCTCATTCGCACTCATTCACCTTCAGTCACGCTCACATCCACCTGCAAACCGCGGAACGAATGCGGCGCGCCATGCCACGTACCCCACAACGGCAGCGCCTGGTATGCGTTCCACGCCACCGCCACGCGAATCAGATGGCGGTTGCCGACGATACTGTTGGTCGGATCGAAATCGACCCAGCCGGCACCCGGCAAATAGATCTGCAACCATGCGTGCGTCGCGCCGCCGCCTTGCGCCGCGTCGTGCTCGGGCACGAACAGATAGCCGCTCACGAAGCGCGCCGCGAGACCGAGCGAGCGCACCGCGTCCATCATCAGCACGGCGAAATCGCGACAACTGCCGCTGCGGCTGCGCAAGGTGTCGCCGGGACGGTTCACGCCTTTTTCCGTGCGGCGCACATAGAAAAACGTGCTCTTGATTTCGAGCGTCATGGCGCGCAAAAGCGCCATCGTGCCGCCGCCGGCACCAGCGCCGCGCTTGCCGCTCTTTGCAGCGCCGCCGGCCGTCGGCACGAAACGGCGCGCCCACTCGTCCACGTCGCTGTCCGGATACGGACGGCTGCGCGCGTTCACGAGATCGGACGCTTCCTCGTTGGTGTACGCGAACGGCCAGTTCACCGCATACGGTTCGAGTGCATAGTCGGGCATTGGCGCTTCGAAGTGCTCGAGCGTCACTTCGCTGTCAAAGCGGAGTTCGCTCGCCTTGTCCGCGAAACTCGCGACCGCCACCGAGTTGTCGAATACATCGTGCAGCCAATGAAGCCGCGACGGTGTAGGCGTGATCACCAACTGGTTGGTAACGAGGCGCAAATCGTGGCTGGCGCGCGGGCGAAACATCATGCGATGCTCGCCGAAGCGCACGGGTTCAGAGTAACGGTAGACACTGACGTGACGCACCGTGAATCGCTGCGGCTCATTCATCTGACCGCCTGATGAATGCCGCCGGGTTCGTCCTGTCCATCGTGTTCACGCTTGTAAAAAAGCCACAGCCGCAGCAGGCGAAGAGCGCGCCGCGCGGTTTTGATCTTCAATGAGCCACGGCCGGGTTCCGGTGTGGTCGAGTGGTCTCAGACAAGTTGACCGACGGGGTCAGCATACACCCGCCATATTGGTTGAAAACACTCATTTGGGTGCTGCGTCGCGTGCGCGGAGTTATCAACAGAATCTGTGCTCAAATCTGTGCATAACTATCCGGCAAAAACTGCAAGCCATTGATGCAGATGCTATTTTTACCGCGACGTCGAAGTTGTGCAGCGCTCGCCGCGAGCGCGCCTCATTCGCGCACCGCGTCGCGCGCCGTGTCCTCGGCGACGCTCGCGTGGCGCGCCTCTTCGCGCCATTGCTGGCGCGAGCGAACCATTCTCTGCACCGCGAGGCGCGCCATCTTGACCCAGCCCGAAGGTCGCGGGTCGGCCAGCATGCTAAGGGCGCGCGCATAGTCGAGTGTGAGGCCGGGCGTCCATGCCATCGTTGCGGCTCGCTTGCGCACTTGCGCGGCGACCCACAGTTCGGGTGTGGAGATCACGCGCAGAAACGGCCGCCACCCGCCGAGGCCGCCCCACACGCGCGCCGATGCCCCTTCGATAGCCGCTTCCAGTGCGCGCGAGACACTGCTCGAACAGTTGCGGTGCGTGAGGTTATACGTCGCGTCCTGCCGATACGCGTCCCAGAAACGCCGCAACCGGACCGGATCGTAATTGCGGATCCGCACCTGCACGGTGGAAGGACACCACGCTTTCGACTCGGTCGCGTAGTCGGGCTGGAACAGGCCCGGCACGTCGTTCTCACGCGTGGCGCGTAGAAGCCGCGCGAAGTCGTCGGGCGAGCGGTCGATCTCGACGCCCGGATACAGGCTGATGTAGATGCCCTCGGGCGATTCGAGCGCGGCATGTCCAGTCGATATCACGCCGTTGCGATCCACCGCCGCGATATAACGATCGACGATCGGCTGCCGCCGCGCCTCGCTTTTCGCTGAGCCGACGGGCGTCCACACGTGTACGGTCAAGGCGGCTTCATCGGCGGCGGGGGGCCCATCCCATTCGTGGGCGATCACGCGGCTCGCGGCCAGTTCGCTCGCGGCGGCGATGCCGGCATCCGCCGCAGCGCCGTTCGCGGCGAGTCCGGGGTTCGCGGCGACCGCGGGATTCGAGTCGAGCCGCCGCACCCGCGTGCTCAGCAAGAACATGTTCCAGCCGCCGAAGATCAGGCCGAGTCCGAGACAGTACGGCACCGTGCCGACGTAGTGCGTCGGATAAGGTTGATAGAAAAAAATCGCCAGCGCGATTTCGACACCGCCGCCGATCATCGCGAGCCGCCACGTGCGATAGCGGACCACTTTGGCGGAGACGATCTGCAACAGCCCATCGGCGAGAAAGAGCGTGCCGAAGATCATCGACAGAATGAAGTTGCCGTGCTCATGGCCGACGAGAATCAGCGCCGCCGCAGTGGAGAACGCAATGCCTTTTACATAGCGCAGCGTACGTTGCCCGCCCATGCCGGTCCAGGCGACGGCCAGCGTGGCGAGGCCTTCCAGCAACAGGAACAATGCGAATGGGGTGATCGGAAAGTAGAGCGCGCTATCGAGCGCATCGATGAACACGACGACGCCGAGCAGCAAACTGATGCAGCCGACGAGCCGCAACGATCGCCAGCGCGTGCGCAGGTAATCGACTCCAAGCAGAATCATGACCAGACGAACCATCGCAAGCCCTCCGTGATTGACGCGCCCTGCCGATCGCCATCTTATACACGTTCATGGCTCGGGCGCGCAACGCTTCGGCACGACGGAGCCGTCCATGCGCATGCGGCGCGCCCCGTTCAGACGCGCCGGCCTGCCACGAATCGAAACGTCTTACGCCGCCGCGGCTTGCGGAATCGCTTCGCCCTGCTCGCCGCCCAGCGCGTCGAGCAGATCGCACAGCATGCGGTCGAGTTCGGCGGTCATCAGCGTGACGTCAGAGTCGAAACGTTCGTCGTCGTTCTGCGCGGTGGGATCGCCCGCTTCCTTCAACACGTCGAGCGGCGCGATGCGCTTGATCGTGAGCGACGGCGTCAGCACGAACGACACGCGATTGTTCCATGTCATCGCGAGCCGCATGCATTGCTTGCCGGCTTCGATATGACGGCGCATGTCTTCGGCGTCCAGTGTATGTCCCACGTAGCGCACGGTGGCGTTGCCTTCCGCGGGCGAACGCAACTCGGTGTCCTGATCCAGCGTGAAGCCCGCCGGACCCTCGCCTGCGAGCAGCCATCCGGTCATGGCCGCGACCGGCGAGTGCGTGACGCGTACCGTGCCGAGCGGCAATTGATCGATCGACTTCACCAGCAGGCCGCGCACTTCATCGGCGACCGCTTGCGAAGCCGCGTCGATCACGAGCCAGCCGTTCCTGCAGTCGATCCACACGCGCGTATCGCGGCGAATGCTGAAGGCGCGCGGCAACAGTTCGTCCGTGACCTGCTCCTTGAGTTCGCGCATCTGTTTTCGGCCGGGTTTGAAGCCTTGCTGTTCCTCGAGTTCGAACGCGCGCGCCTTGGTCACTTGCGTGACGACCGAAGCGGGCAGCAGTTTCTTTTCGGCGCGAAACACCAGCAGCATCTGGCCATTGAGCGAATACACCAGCGAGTCGCTGGAATCGTTATCACGCGGCGATGCCCAGCCGTGGCTTTGCATCTCGACGCTGTTGCCGGGCGCGAACGCATGCGGCGCGAGCCATTTCTGCATCTGTTCGGGGGTGACGGACCACGGTGCGGGAAGACGGTGAAGCTGAAGGTTTTTGAACCACATGGGCAGAGTCGTGTACGGGCAAAGCGCACCATTCTATCTGACGATCGACATCGCGCGACCGGCGGGAGACTGACTCTCTGACCTCACGCCGAACCTTCGCGCCGCGCGCATCGTTTTCAAAAATAACCCGACAATCCTTTAAGAGTTAGACCAATTATCAAACACGGCAATTAGCCAGAGAATGCGCTCCATCGACCTCAACATCTCTCTGGAACGCGCCATGTCCACCTCATCGATGTCCCGAATCGCCCGCCATATGCTGATCGCCGCGAGTTTCGCGGGCGCCGTGAGCGCCCATGCCGCGAGCGACGCCGACCTGCCCGTGCCGCACCATCTCGCCGTTGCATCGAACTCGGCGCAAAGTGCCGCGATCGTGCAAACCGCGCGCCGCTACGCAGCATTCTGGAACACCGGCGGCGAGGCCTACGCGACACGCGCGCTGTCGCCGGCTTTTGTGGACCGCACCTTGCCGGACGGGCGCCCGCAAGGTCGTGACGGTCCGCTGCAGGCGTCGAAGGGATTTCGTGCGGCGGTGCCCGACCTGCACGCCGAAATCGACGACCTCGTGGTGGCCGGCGACCGTGCCTCGGTCCATCTGCATTTCTACGGGCACTTCACAGGACAGTTCCAGAATCTCAAAGGCAACGGTCAGACGATCGACTTCCAGGCCTTCGACCTGTATCGCGTGAAGAACGGCCGCATCGTCGAAAACTGGCACCTCGAAGACAATCTGACGTTACTCAGGCAGCTCGGCGCCATCAAGCCGTAATGGTTTAGCCGTAGACGTTTTGAGCGCGCTTTACGTTGAGATCACCTAGACTTTTGACAAGCGCGTGACTGGACGGAGGCGGCCATGACCGATCACACCGCAGCCTGGCAGATGGTGGAATACGAGGGATTCGAGATTCACGTAGCGCCGTTTCTGAAGAACCCGCCGAGCGAAGGGCACACGCCGACCGCGGCGAATCAGCGCTACACGTATATCGGCTACGTTTGCCATCCAGGCGCGGACCCGGCCATTCCCGGCCATGCGGTGCCGTTTCACCCCGATGGCGAAGAGAGCTTCGCCGGCGAGGACGAAGCCGTCTATGAAGCCGTGCACATGGGCCGCAGCATCGTGGAAGGCACGCATCCAGACCTGACGGTGTTGCCGCTGGTGACTGGCGGCGTGTGAATCTCGGGCTTGCGCTTCAGCGAGGCTCCAGCACGCCCGACGGCGAGTCCTGCTTCGCCAGCAGGCGCAACGCCAGTTCCAGCATCCGCTGATTGGCGCGTGGCGGCGTGAACGTCTCGACTTTTTGCAGCGCGGCTTGCGCGACGCTGCGGCGCAGCTCGGTGTCCGTCAGCAGGCGTTCGATGCCGAACGCCATAGCGTCCACGTCGCCGACCGGCACCAGCAGGCCAGCCTTGCCACCTTCCAGCATGTCTCGCGGACCGGTCGGGCAATCCGCCGACAGCACCGGCGTGCCGAGCGCCATCGCCTCACCGAGCACCACCGCGCAACCTTCGTAGCGGCTGCTCAGGACGAGCATTTCCGCCTGCCGGATATAGGGCAGCGGATTGGCACAGAAGCCAAGAAACTGCACCGATGCACCGATCCCCAGTTGGTCGGCGAGTTGCTCGAGCTCGCCCCGGTCGCGCCCGTCGCCAATCAGGACGAGCGCCGCCTCGCAGCGGCCGCGCTCGCGCAACTGCGCGTAGGCTCGTAACAAGGTCTTGTGGTCCTTCTGACCTTCATCCAGACGCGCCACGGAAACGATGAATGACTCCGCCGGACGTTTGATCTCCGCGCGCGCCGCGGAGCGCAGCGCGTCGACGTCGATCACATTCGGCAACTCGACAATGTCCATGTCCACGCCCGTTGTCGAAAAGAGTTCCCGCGCCTCGTTCAGCATGGCGGGAATCAGCACGGTGATTGCCGAGTAACGCGCGTAATGCCGCACGCGCCGGGCGATGTAGCGCGCGCTCTTGCCGCCGAGCCGGGCCGCGAGGCTGAAATGGTTCACGCCGAACCAGGGCACGTTGCAACTGCCCGCCATATGGCGCAGCGAAAAATCGAAATCGCAGACCAGATCGTGTTGCCTGACGAGATGCCGCATACGCAGCGCCAGCAGCGGCCGGATCACGCCGTAGGTCAACAGCTTGTGCAATAACTTCTCGCCGGTGCCCAGCTTGCGCCGGCGCGCCGCCTGATGCAGCGCGTACATCCATTTCGACGAGGCGAGTACGTGGACGGGAACGTCTTCGGGAATCGACTGCGCACGCCAGAACGCCAGGTCGTCGGTCGGATACGCCACCGACAGGCTCGGCGCGAACAGGCGCCGGTCGAGCGTCTTTAGCCAGGACAGCAACGCGGTCTCAGTGCCGCCTTTACCGAAATCGTTGATATGAAACAGGATGCGCAGCGGGGTGCGGTCGGCTTCGATAGAGTGGGGGTTCACGTTCGTCATCCTGGTTATTCGCCCAACTCTGCTGTCGGCGCTTCGCGCCGCTGTTCGCTGCGCAGTACCGTGGTTCTGCTTCGCACCGTTTCCAGCGACGCCTCGCCTGCTGCACCGGCGTGCTCCGCGCAGCCCAGCAGCAGGCCCGCAAAAGCCCAGAACGCGAGCATGGTGGTTTGCCACATGAAATCGTCGGTTGTATTTTTCGCGATCATGCCGGCCACCAGTGCCACGCCCGCAGCGCACAGCCAGGGGTCGACCCGCCGCAGCCGCCAGAAGCGCCCCACGAGGCACAGCAGAAGCGCCGTCTGTAGCACGACGCCGATGAATCCCGTCTGCAGCCACGTATTGATGAACAGGTTGTGCGCGTGCGTCAGCGCTTGCGGCTCGACCGCCAGCAAACTGGCCGGCATTTCGCTGCGATAGACGATACCCGGCAACGGCTTGCCGAAGCCCACCCCAACCCACGCGTGGCGCTCGGCCTCGCCGACATAAAACGCCCACAGCTTCGGACGCGTGTCGGCCGATACCGTGTCGCCGATTGCGGACAGCGAGCCTGGCACGTAGACCTGATGACCGTCGATCGCGACGTCGCGCGGCTGCGTAGCAGCGGGCACGGTGCCGGCCGTGCGCAAGCGGGAACTGAACTCGAGTGTGCCGACGCCGGCCGCGCCGACCACGGCAACGACCAGCACCGCCAGCAGCAGGCGCCGCCGGTAGAGCGGAAACAGTGCGATCAGAAGCGTGACGGCGGCCGCCGGCCAGAAGAACCGGTTGAGCGTGGCCAGTCCGATGAACAGGCACAGCGCGATGCCGCTTGCGCCGATCATGCGCCACCGCGGCCGCAGCATGAAGCCGGCGAAGAGCGGCATGGCGAACACGGCAAGCGTGCTGGTGTGACCGACGCGGTTATAGAAATGCAACGGAAAGGTATTGGCGGTGGGCGGCTGCAGATGCCCCCAGTAGAGCGCGCTGATCGCGGCGAGCGCGAGGCAGGCGAACCAGTTGATGAGCACGACGGGCGCCGGCCGCCGCAGTTGCGTACCGAACAGCCAGAAGCCCCAGAACGCCACCAGCGGATAGAGCACCTCGTCGCACCACGCGTGCAGACTGACCATCGGATACATGGACCACGCGACCGAGGCGAGGCTCCAGCCGGCCCAGCCCGCGATGGGCAGCATTAGCGGCCAGTGCCATAGCGATGGCCGGCTGGCCGAGCAGGCGGCGGCCGCCACGCCGAGCGCCATCAGGGCAAGCGCATTGAAGACGAGCGCCGTCATGTGGCCGAACATCACCACGAACAGAATGACGGGACACGCAACCCATAACACGCGCTCCACTCGCGCAGCCGTGTGAGTCATTACACCTTCACCAGAACATTTTGCAATGCGTTGTACACCGACTCCACCGACAGCCGGCCCATGCAGTCGGCATGGTCGCCGCGCCATGCGACGCAGGTCGTCTCGTTGCGATCGCAGCGCCGCACCCATGCTACCTTGCGGCGGAAAATAAAAGGCTGATCGCGGCATGGCATCTCCGCGACGGTAATGGGCACGAACGGCACCTCGCGCCAGTAGCGCCCCGCGCCGTGGATCAAGGCATTGCCGGGGCCGAACAGCGCGAGGGTGGGCACCCCGATCAGACGCCCCAGATGCGCGACGCCGGTATCGGGACAAACCACGGCTTGCGCGCCGGCAAACAGATGCCACAACTCGCCGAGGCCGAGCCGCGCCGCCAGGTTCGGATGACGAGGGTCGGGGTCGATCTCGCGAATCAGCTCTGCTTCGCCCGGACCGCCGGTCCATACCGGCAGATAGCCGAGCGCTTCCACGCGTTGCGCAAGCTCGCGCCAGCGCGCGTTGGGCCAGCGTTTGACACGGGTGCTCGCGCCCGGATGAAGCACGACGTAAGGTTTCGCGAACTGCGACGGCTCGGGTAGCGCCGCATGCGGCGGCGCGGGCCAATCGGCGGGCCGGTAAGCGCGCGGCGGCGGTCCGTCGATCAGTTCCGCGGCGAGGTCGGCCCAGGCCGCCGGCGCAGCGGGATACGGCACGCTCCGGTTGAGCGGCCAGTTCTTCCAGGCCGGCTTGTCGCCCGCGTGTCCGACGATCCAGCGGCAGCCCGCACCCAACGCGAGCCAGCTATGACGATTGTCGCCGAGCACCATGCCGAGGTCGTAAGGTCCGGAAAGCAGAACGTCGCGCACCGACCGCGGATCACGCGGATCGAACGGCAACACCGCGACACCGAAAGGCCGGCCGGCATACAGCGGCACGATCGCCTTCGGACAGGCGAGAACGATCTGCGCCTGCGGATATTGCACGCGCAGCTTGGCGAGCAGCGGTGTGAGCAGCAGCGTGTCGCCAAGCAACAGGTGGTGCGCAATCAGGATCCGGCGCGGGTGCCGTGGCTCGCGGCGCAATGGCTTGATCAGCAGTCGCGGGATGGCCCGCGCAAAAATACGAAGACGCCCGGCAAGCCGACTCATGGGCTCATCGGCGCGTTTGTCCCCGCCGCGATCTTGCTGTACGCCGTTACCCGGCGCGAGGTCGCGTTCGCCATGCACAATCTCCAGCGGTATTCTTCCCGAAGGCCTCCAGTGCAGCGGCTACAGCCCCGTCACGACGGACTGGCGCGGTTCGGGATGCGGCGCCTCTGGCCCGCCGCCTGTCCAGGCCGGCATGGAAAGTTCGATGAAGTAAGTGGGTGTTCGGCTCGAATTGAGTTCGAGCGTTGATAGTTGAAAATTATAGCATGTGACCCTGCTACGGAACGACGCGAAACCACGCCAGGAAACCCGCTTGCCCCTTCTGCGACAAGGGTGCGGCGGATCCCTAACGCGCGCTGTCGATGCCCTCGGCCAGCGTCAGCAGCGCGTCCACGTGAGCAGCCACGCCGGGGTCGTAAAGCACCGCGTCGCGAGCCAGTTCGAGTGGCGTGCGACGCGTACCGGCGCCGTGTTCCCGCACCGCCCTCTCGACTGTCGCACGCAGATCGGCCACCTCGCCCGGCGCGAAAACGAATTTCGCATGCGGGGCGATCGCATCGCAGCAGCCAATGGTCGACGGGAAAATGACCGGCGTGCCGCACATCACCGATTCGATGCCGACCAGCCCGAACGGCTCATACGTCGACGCGAGGATCGTGAAGTCCGCGGCCCGGTAGCACTCCGCGAGCTCTTTCACATAGCCGATATAGCGCAGCCGCGCGGACGGGCGCGCGGGCGGGCGGCCGGCTACGGCCACGACCACCGGCAGCGCGGTGTCGCGCAGCGCGGCTTCGATGAGCGGCAAACCCTTGCGCTCATGGCTGCTCGACGGAAACAGGAGGACGATCTCGTCGTCGGCGAAACCGTATTTGTGGCGCAAGGCGGCGCGCGTCGCGGCATCCGTGGGCGCGAAACGCGTGCCGTCCACGGGGGGATACAACACGCGGATCTTCGCTTCGTCCACGCCGTACAGTTCGCGCAATTCGTCATGCATCAGTTGCGAGTGCGCGACCACGATTTTCGAGCGCTCGTACTGGCGGCGCTCGAGCGCAATCTGCCAGCGGTCCGAACGCTTCTGCGCGCGCCCCGTCGCCCGCAAAAAGCCGAGATGCGTGCCGCCGCAGATCGCCATGTCGGACGAGTCGACGCGGTTGCAGCCGATCAGCACATCGACGTGCGCCGCGCGCCGTGCCGCGCGCAGCCGCCATGAAAACCAGCGGTCGCGCAGCTTGCCCGGCAGAAACGCGACGTTTATACGGTGCGGCTCGACCATCCCGTATTCGGGCAGCGACGCATCGAAACGACGCGCAAAGAAAGCCGGCTCGACGCCGCGCGCGGCGAGGCCGCGCACCAGATCCATTGCGTAGCGCTCGAGGCCGCCGCTGTGTTGCAGAGCGTTGCTGGAGAGTCCAAGTTTCTTCATTCAGACAGCGCGCGCCAGCGCCTCGTCAAATGTTAAGGGATGAGTCATGCGCGGTCCGGTTTGGCGGACCGCGTGCAGGGAGCCCCGAATGAATGGCCCGATTGACGTGTCGTGCGCTTTACGCCGCGCTCTGCTGGAACTGGATACGGTGCAGATGCGCGTACAGCCCGTCTTGCGCCAGCAGTTCGCGATGACTGCCGCTCTCGACGATCTGCCCCGCTTCCATCACCAGGATCCGGTTGGCGCGCTCGATGGTCGACAGGCGGTGCGCGATGACCAGCGTCGTGCGGCCCTTCATCAAGGTTTCCAGCGCGGCCTGCACATGGCGTTCCGATTCCGAGTCCAGCGCCGACGTCGCTTCGTCGAGGATCAGGATCGGCGCGTCCTTGTAGATCGCGCGCGCGATCGCGAGACGCTGCCGCTGGCCGCCCGAGAGCATCATGCCGTTGTCGCCGACCAGCGTCTCGATGCCCTTCGGCATGGCCTCGACGGTGTCCCACAAATTGGCCGCGCGTAGCGCCGCCTTGACCCTGTCGGAGTCGGCGACCTGCCCGTACGCGACGTTATTGGCGACCGTGTCGTTGAACAGCACCACGTCCTGGCTCACCATCGCGATCTGGCTGCGCAGCGCATGCAAATCGTATTCGGGGATCGCCACGCCATCGACCAGAATCTGACCGCCGGTCGGATCGAAAAAGCGCGGCAGCAGATTCACCAGCGTGGTCTTGCCGCTGCCCGACGGGCCCGCGAGCGCGACCATTTCGCCCGGCGCCACCCGGAACGACACCTTGTCGAGCGTGTGGCGGTTGTGCGTGGCGTTGCCGCTGTACACGAACGAGACGTCGCGGAATTCCACCTCGCCGTGCGCGCGTTCGAGCGGCTTGCCGCCGCCTTCCGGCTCGGACGGCTCGTCGATCAGGCCGAAGATCATTTCGCACGCCGTCATGCCGCGCTGCAGCGGCTGGTTCACGTCCATCAGGTGCTTGAGCGGCGAAATGATGAGCAGCATCGATGTGACGAAAGCGACGAACCCGCCCACCGTGGTCTGATCCGACGACGACTGCACCACCGCGATCGTGATCACGACAGCGAGCGCAATCGACGCGAGGAACTGCGTCAACGGCTGCGCGAGGCCACCGGACACCGTCATGCGCATGGCGTAGCCGCGCAGACGCTTGCTCATCGACTCGAAGCGTTCCATCTCGTACTGCTCGCCGTTGTGCACCTTGACGACCTTGTAGCCGCCCACCGACTCTTCGACGATGTACGACAGCTCATTGGTCAGCAGTTGATGCTCGCGGTTCAGGCGGCGCAGCCGGCGGTTGATCTTGCCGACCAGCCAGCCGATCGCCGGCAGCAGCACCGCGACGATCAGCGTCAAACGCCAGTTCAGATAGAACAGATAGCCGAGCAGGAAGACCACAGTGAGCGAATCGCGCACCAGCGTGACCAGCACGCTCAGCAGCACGTTGAGAATCTGGTTCACCTCGAACACGATCGCGTTGATCACGGTACTCGCGGTTTCGCGCTGGAAGAACGCGACGCTCGTGTGAATCATGCGGTCGAACATCTTCAGGCGCAGGTCGAGCAGGATCTTGTTCGTCACGTAAGCGAGCAGATACCCGGACGCGTATTGCGACAGGCTGCGAATCAGTGCGAGGCCGATCACCGCGGCCGGCACGAACCACTTGGCCCTGTCGTTGGCATGCGCGCCGAAACCCTTGTCCAGCAAAGGCTTGAGCAAGGCGGGGATCGCGGCGTCGGTCGCGGCGCTGACGGCCATCGCGACGATCGCACCAATGAGAACCCAGATCAGCGGCTTGATATACGGCCACAAACGTCGAAAGACGACGGCGGGCGACGACGCCTCACCTGAACCGATGGGTTTGCTTAACGTTGGCTTCGCGCTCAAGGAATCCTCTGAGAATGCGGGACGGCAATCGCGCGGCTGACGGAATGCTTGCCGTGCGGAATATCAAAAAAGAGCCATTGTAAACGGTTGGGGATGGGCGTCGGCGGTTGGGGATCGGCTGTGTATACTCGCTCCTGCAAACTCGCCCATGCAGCCCGCTTCGCGCAATGCGCCCGGCGCCGGCCGCTTGCGCGAAGCGTTCCGTCATTTTGCCCTCCACGCTACTCAGGTATGCAAGAAACCACCCTCGGCGTCGCCATCATCACTAAAAACGCGGCGGCGCGGCTGGCTGAATGCCTGCAAGCCGTGGCCTTCGCCGATCAGATCGTCGTGATCGACGGCGGCAGCACCGACGGCACCACGGACATTGCCCGCTCGCACGGCGCTCGCGTGATCGAACAGACCGACTGGCCGGGCTTCGGCCCGCAAAAGAATCGCGCGGTGGACGCGCTCGGCACCAGTTGGATTCTTTCGCTCGACGCCGACGAGATCGTCTCGCCGGAACTCGCGTCAGCGATCCGCGCGGCGCTGGCCGCCCCCACCGCCGACGTTTATGCGGTGGATCGGCTGTCGAGTTTTTGCGGGCACTGGATTCATCACAGCGGCTGGTATCCGGACTGGATTCCGCGCCTCTTCAAACGCGGCGCCGCGCGTTTCTCCGACGACCTGGTTCATGAGCGACTGGTGTTCGACACGCCGGCGCAACGCCTCGCCGGCAAGCTGATGCATTACTCGTACGAGGACTTCGAAGGCGTGTTGCGCAAACTCGACGCCTATTCGACAGCGGGCGCCCAGCAACGTCACGCGGCGGGTCAGCGAGGCAGCTTCGGCAAGGCGCTCGGACGCGGTGCGTGGGCGTTCGTGCGGACCTATGTGCTGCGTCGTGGTTTTCTGGACGGCCGCGCCGGTTTCATGATCGCGGTGTTCAATGCGGAGACGGTGTATTACCGGTTTTTGAAGCTGGCGCGGCTGGGGGAGAAGGCGCGGCGCTGAATGCCTGGATGACAGGCAGGCGGGCGCTCGGTTGTCCGCGCCAACGGCGCGGACAACCCGCAACGTCAATAAACGATCTCGATCGAGCTTCCGGCAAACTCGCCGCGCAACGCCGCGAGTAGTTCGTCGGTCGGCTTCACGCGCCACGCGTCGCCCAGACGCATTTCACCTTCGGCATTCTGGCTGCGATAAACCACCTGCACGGCCAGCCCGTTCGGGATCTGCACCGCCTGACGCTGCCCACCGCCGCCATAGCCGCCACCATTACGGCCACCACCGTTGCCACCGCCGTTCCCGCCACGCGATGAGGCCGCCGGCGCCGCTGCCGCTTGCGGTTCGTCCTTGCCCGCGCTATGCGCTTCGAGCACACGACGCAAGGCCAGCGCGTCCGCATTGCCGTTCATCTGCACCTTCACGGCCTCCGCATAACGGCAGCGCGCGCGGCCGAGATCCATGACCGTGTCGACAGTAAAGCGGATGCCGCCCGTGAACGCGTCGTTACGCGCCTGGCCCTGCACGACCAGCAGTTCGTCTTCCTTGAACAGTTGCTTGTGCGCTTCGAACGTCTCGTTGAAAACCGTGACTTCGCACTGGCCGGTGCCGTCGTCGAGCAGCGCGATCAGCATCTTGCCGCGCTGGGTCATCTGCGTGCGCAGCGAGGCGATCACGCCCGCCACCAGCTTGTCGCGCCCTTCCTTCAACTCGCCGATCTTCTGGCGCACGAAGCGGCGCACTTCGTCCTTATAGGCGTCGAACAGATGGCCCGACAGGTAAAAGCCGAGTGCGGCCTTCTCTTCCTGCAGCTTTTTCTTTTCCGGCCATTCCGGCTCGTCGACCAGTTCGTGACCTTGCGAGGGTGAGTCGCCCATGTCGAACAGGCCCGCTTGCAGCGCGTTGGCGCTCGCCTGTTCGGCGGCTTCCATCGCAAGTGAGACCGAAGCGATCAGTTGCGCGCGATTCGCATGCAACGTGTCGAAAGCGCCGGCGCGGATCAAGGCTTCGACCGTACGGCGATTGACGATACGGCGATCGACCCGGTTACAGAAATCGAAGATGTCGATAAACGGGCCTTCCTCACGCGCGCGCAGGATTTCTTCGATCGCGTTCTGGCCGCTGCCCTTGATTGCACCGAGGCCATAGCGGATCGTTCGCGAACGCTTGCCGTCGGCTTCCGCAACCGGCTCGAAGCGGTACGCGGACAGATTGACGTCCGGCGGCAGCACCGCCATCTTGTTCACGAGGCAGTCTTCGAACAGGATCTTGACCTTGTCCGTGTCGTCCATGGCGAGCGACATATTCGCCGCCATGAATTCCGCCGGATGGTGCGCCTTCAGCCATGCCGTGTAGTACGCGAGTAGCGCATACGCGGCCGCGTGCGACTTGTTGAAGCCGTAGCCCGCGAACTTCTCCATCAAGTCGAAGATTTCGTCGGCCTTTTCGCCAGCCAGCCCGTTCTTCGCGGCGCCCTGACGGAACAGCTCGCGATGCTCGGCCATTTCCTCGGCCTTCTTCTTACCCATCGCGCGACGCAGCAAGTCGGCGCCGCCCAGCGAATAGCCGCCGATGATCTGCGCCATCTGCATGACCTGCTCCTGGTAGACCATGATGCCGTAGGTCTCTTTCAGAACAGATTCGACACGCGGATCCGGATACTCGACCACTTCGCGGCCGTGCTTACGCGCGCAGAAGCTCGGAATCAGGTCCATTGGGCCCGGACGGTACAACGCGACCAGCGCGATGATGTCCTCGAAGCGGTCAGGCTGCGCGTCTTTCAGCATGCCTTGCATGCCGCGGCTTTCCAGCTGGAACACGGCGACCGTATTCGCTTTCTTCAGGATCGAGAACGACGCCGGGTCGTCGAGCGGCACCTGCGCGAGCGACCAGTCCTGCTTCGACGGATCCAGGCGCCGGATATAGCGCTCGGCCCAGTCGAGAATCGTGAGCGTGGTCAGACCCAAAAAGTCGAACTTCACGAGGCCGACGGCTTCGACGTCGTCCTTGTCGTACTGACTCACGACGCCGCTTTCGTCGCCCTGCGTGTACAGCGGGCAGAAATCGGTCAGCTTGCCCGGCGCGATCAGCACACCGCCCGCGTGCATGCCGACGTTCCGCGTCAGCCCTTCCACGCGCTGCGCGAGTTCGAGCAACTGATGCACTTCGTCTTCGTTGTCGAAGCGCTCCTGCAGCAGCGGCTCTTCCTTCATCGCGTCCGCAATGGTGACGTGCTTGCCCGGCTTGAACGGAATCAGCTTGGCGATGCCGTCCGTGAACATGTAGCCGAGATCGAGCACCCGGCCGATGTCGCGCACCGCCGCCTTCGCCGCCATCGTGCCGAACGTGGCGATCTGCGACACCGCGTCCGCGCCGTACTTTTCCTTCACGTACTGGATCACGCGATCACGGCCGTGCTGGCAGAAGTCGATGTCGAAGTCGGGCATGGACACCCGCTCCGGATTCAGGAAACGTTCGAACAGCAGGTTGTAGCGCAGCGGATCGAGGTCGGTCACGCCGAGCGCGTACGCGACCAGCGAACCCGCGCCCGAGCCGCGGCCCGGACCGACCGGCACGCCGTTGTTCTTCGCCCAGTTGATGAAGTCCGCCACGATCAGGAAGTAGCCGGGAAAGCCCATCTTGATGATCGTGCCGCACTCGAATTCGAGGCGCTGGTAATACGTTTCGCGCTGCGCTTCGCGCTCGGCCGCGTCCGGATACAACTGTTCGAGACGCTTTTCGAGGCCTTCTTTCGACAGATGGACAAGGTAGTCGTCGAGCGACATGCCGTCGGGTGTCGGGAACAGCGGCAGCTTGGGCTTGCCGAGTTCCAACGTGAGGTTGCAGCGCTTGGCGATTTCGACCGAGTTGGCGAGCGCCGACGGAATGTCCGCGAACAGCGCGGCCATTTCTTCCTGCGTGCGGAAGTACTGCTCGGGCGTAAAGCGCTTCGAGCGGCGCGGATTGGCCAGAATGTCGCCTTCGGAAATACACACGCGCGCTTCGTGCGCGGTGAAGTCGTCCGGCGTCATGAACTGCATGGGATGCGTGGCGACCACCGGTAATTTCAGCGACGCCGCAAGCGCGACCGCCTGCTGCACGTAGTGCTCGCCGCCCGGCTGCCCGCAGCGCTGCACCTCGATATAAAAGCCGCCCGGGAACACCTTCGCCCAGTGCAACGCATTGCGTTTTGCCGCTTCTTCGTTACCCGCCGCGAGCGCGAGACCCACGTCGCCCTGCTGCGCGCCGGACAATGCGAGCAGCCCTTCGCCCAGACCGGATTCGAGCCAGCCGGCCTCGATTTCCGCGCGACCGCGATACTGATTCGTGAGCGACGCCTTGCTGAGCAGTTCGCACAGATTCAGGTAGCCGCGCCGGTCTTTGACGAGCAGCAGCAAACGGGAAGGCTTTTCGCGGTCGTCCGGATTGGTGATCCAGACGTCGCAGCCGGCAATGGGCTTGACCCCTTTGCCGCGGGCTTCCTTGTAGAAACGGACTAGGCCGAATGCGTTGCCGAGATCGGTGAGGGCGAGCGCGCCCTGGCCGTCTTTGGCAGCGGCCTTGACGACGTCGTCAAGGCGCACGATGCCATCGGCAATCGAGAATTCGGAGTGAACGCGGAGATGAACGAAGCGAGGATCTGACATGGGCGACATTGTAACTCCACCCTTCCGGAGTTTTCAGGCCAAAACCGCGCGTTAGCCGATCGGCTCAGGACAGCAACGCGCGAGCCGCGCGCACCGGCGCTTCCCGAGCGGCGGACCATGGGACGGCCGTTCGGACGGCACGGATAAGCGGCAAGTTCGCCGACGATTTGCGCTACCGCAACCCGCTGGCCATTCGGCCGAGTCGGGGAAAGCGCCAGGTTGAGGGATAATACGGGTTTCGCCCTATTCGACGTGGCCGTGCCGCATGGCGGCTGAAGGCGGGAGCCCAATGCGCCCCGTTTTCCGCAACGCCGGTCACCTCTTACCGCTGGACATCTATGAGCATCGTCAACCTCTCTTCGTATCAATTCGCGACTATCGAAGACACGGCCGCATGGCGCCCGTTCGTCACGGAACGCTGCAATGCGCTGGGCCTGAAGGGCACCATTCTGCTCGCGCCGGAAGGCATCAACCTGTTCGTCGCCGGCACGCGCGAGAACACCAGCGCGTTCATCGACTACATCCGTCACGACGCGCTGTTCGAGGGTAAGTTCGCCGATCTGCAGTTCAAGGAAAGCCTGTCGGACAAGCAGCCGTTCACCCGCATGCTGGTCAAGCTCAAGCGCGAAATCATCACGATGAAAAAGCCGGCCATCCGGCCGGAACTCGGCCGCGCGCCGTTCGTCGACGCGCCCACGCTGAAAAACTGGCTGGACCGCGGTCACGACGACGAGGGCCGGCCCGTGGTGATGCTCGACACGCGCAACGCGTTCGAAGTCGACGTCGGCACGTTCGACAACGCGCTCGACTACCGCATTACCAAATTCAGCGAATTTCCCGAAGTGATCGAGCAGAATCGCACCGATCTGGAAGGCAAGACGATCGTGTCGTTCTGCACGGGCGGCATTCGCTGCGAGAAGGCCGCGATCCACATGAAGGACGTCGGCATTGAAAACGTGTACCAGCTCGAGGGCGGCATTCTGAAGTATTTCGAGGAAGTGGGCGGCGCGCACTATCACGGCGACTGCTTCGTGTTCGACTACCGCACCGCGCTCAATCCGCAACTGGAGCCTAGCAAGACCACGCAATGCTTCGGCTGCCGGGCCGTGGTCACGCCGGAAGCGCAACAATCGCCGCTGTACGTGGCGGGCAAGACGTGTCCAGAGTGTCATCCGGACAGCAAGGCGGCGCGCGCCGCGTGATGGCGGCGCAGCGGGCGCAATCAGAGCGTGGCTTGCCGGTAGAGGCCGCCATGACCTACCGCGGACGCTTCGCTCCATCGCCCACCGGCCCGCTGCATTTCGGCTCGCTGGTCAGCGCGCTCGCAAGCTGGCTGGACGCGCGTGCGCATCGGGGAGCATGGCTCGTTCGCATCGAAGACATCGACCGCCCACGCACCGTGCCGGGCGCCGCCGGAGACATTCTCGCCACCCTCGAACGCTTCGGCATGCATGCGGATGAACCGCCTGTCTGGCAAAGCACGCGCCTCGCGCGTTACGAGCAGGCGCTGGAGCAATTGAAGGCCGCCGGCATGATCTATCCGTGCGGCTGCACACGCAAGGAGATTGCCGACTCGCTGCTGCACGCGCATGCGCGCAACACCACCCTCGCCTATCCCGGCACCTGCCGCGACGGCCTGCACGGCAAACCGGCGCGCGCATGGCGCTTGCGCGTGCCCGACGGCGACGCCGCGGTCATCACGTTCGAGGACCGCTGGCAAGGCAGGCAGACGCAAAACCTGGCCACGGAAGTCGGCGATTTCGTGCTGAAGCGCGCGGACGACCAATGGGCGTATCAACTGGCGGTGGTCGTCGACGACGCGGACGCGGGTATCACGCACATCGTGCGCGGCGCGGATCTGATGGATTCAACGGCACGGCAGATCTATCTGCAGCGCTGCCTGGGCGTGCCGACGCCCGAGTATCTGCATGTGCCCGTGGTCATGAACGAACACGGAGAAAAACTCAGCAAGCAGAACGGCGCCACGGCGCTGGATAAGGATAAGCCGCTAGAGGCGCTGAGCGCGGCGGCACGGCATCTTGGGCTCGACTTGCAGAGCGCCGCGGCCCATACGACGCTGGACAGCTTTTATGCTGCCGCCACGGTGGCATGGGCAAACCGAATGGGATTACCAGCGGAATAAACGCGATTCGCGTCTGAAAGCGATCTCGCCGTGCGCGGCGTGCGTCGCGCAGACTGGCTGCGCCGACACACCACCCATCAGGAAGACGAAGGCGACTTTCTCGGCATGCCGAAGCCGCCCAACAGCGCTGCCAACGGCTGCTTGGAAGCCGGCTTCTGCGGCGCGGCCGAAGCAGCGTCGGCCTCCTCGACCTTGCGAACCGAGGCAGGCGACGGCTCATAAGGCTTCAGGAAGAAATCATCCACAGGCTGCGCGCGATGATGATGCGGCCGGTCGAACGAACCCGACGACGACGCGCCCGTGCGACGGCGGCCGCCCCGATCTTCGCGCCCCTCGCTGCTACGCTCGCGCCGCGGCGCGCGCTCTTCATGGTGATGCCGCACCGGCGCTTCCACCGTCAGGCGCTGCACCTCCAGCGGGCGCTTGATCAGCTTTTCGATATCGGCAAGCTGCTTGCGCTCGTTCGGGCTGCATAGCGACAACGCATCGCCCGAGGCGCCCGCGCGGCCGGTACGGCCGATCCGGTGCACGTAGTCTTCCGCGTTGAACGGCAGATCGAAGTTGATCACCGCCGGCAGTTCGGCGATATCCAGGCCGCGCGCGGCGACGTCCGTCGCCACCAGCGCTTCGATCTCGCCGCGCTTGAACGCGTCGAGCGCCTGCATCCGTTCATTCTGCGAGCGGTCGCCGTGAATCGCGGTCGCGATCACGCCGTCGCGCTCCAGGCTGCGCGCAAGACGGCTCGCGCCGATCTTGCTGTTGCAGAACACGATCACCTGCTTGAGACCGCGTTCGCGAATCAGTTGCACGACCGCGCCGGTCTTGTCGCCCTCGGCGACTTCGTAGACGATCTGCCTTACGTTGGTCGCGGTCGAGTTGCTGCGCGCGACTTCGATAGTCTGCGGGTCGCGCAGATAGGTGGCGGCGAGCTTCTTGATTTCGCCCGAGAAGGTGGCCGAAAACAGCAGCGTCTGACGTTCTTTCGGCAGCAGGTTCAGAATGCGCTGCAGATCCGGCAGGAAGCCCATGTCGAGCATGCGGTCGGCTTCGTCGAGCACGAGAATCTGCACCTGGCCCAGGTTGGCGGTTTTCTGCTGCACATGATCGAGCAGGCGGCCCGGCGTGGCGATCAGAATCTCGACGCCGCGGCGCAGTTGCTCGGATTGCGGATTCATATCCACCCCGCCGAACACCACGGCGCTGCGCAGCGCCGTGTGCTTCGCATACGCCTGCACGTTCGCGGCGACCTGGTCGGCCAGTTCGCGGGTCGGCGTGAGGATCAGCGCGCGCACCGGATGGCGGGCGGGCGAAGCGCTCGTGCTCGCCTGCGGCAGCAGGCGCTGGATGATCGGCAGCGAGAAGCTCGCGGTCTTGCCGGTGCCGGTTTGCGCGGCGCCCATCATGTCACGGCCGGCCAGCACGACGGGAATTGCCTGCTCCTGGATCGGCGTAGGGATGGTATAGCCCGACTCTTTCACGGCTTTCAGGATGTCGGGCGCGAGGCCGAATTGATCAAAAGTCGAAGTGCTGGGCGTGACGGGTGTGTCGGACATGGTGGCTTTCGCTAAAAATGCGCTTGGCGCGTGCGCGCGGCAGCGGTCGAAACCGCAGAGGGCATTGTGATGAAGGCGGAGCCACGGCGTTCCGCACGGACCCGATAGTATTGCGGGGAAAAAATGCGGCCGGCTCCGGCCGGCGGAAACACCCGCCGGAAAGGCCGGTATTGTAGCACTTCAGCAAAAACACTCATGGCGCTTGTGCCGGCTTTCTGCTTACGCCGACGAAAGCCCGGCGCCGACCCTCGCCGCACCCGCCGCACACCGCCGGCAGGCACTGGCGCGCTTCGCTCGCAGCGTAGTTCGCGGACACGACAGTGGCGTGACAACACGGTGCCTGCCCGCGGCTTTCACCACGTCTCGCGCATCACCATCAGGCGCATCTCGGTCATGTCTTCGATCGCGTAGCGCACGCCTTCACGCCCCAGCCCGGAATCCTTCACGCCGCCATACGGCATGTTGTCGACCCGGAACGACGGCACGTCGTTGATCACCACGCCGCCCACTTCGAGCTCGTCCCACGCGCGGTGCGCATGCGCGAGCGAATCCGTGAACACGCCCGCTTGCAGGCCGAAGTCGCTGTCGTTGACGGTCGCGAGCGCGGCGCCGAAATCGTCGAAACGCTCCAGAATCGCTACCGGCCCGAAGGCTTCCTTGCGGTACAGATCCGTGTCGCGCTTCACGCCTTCGAGCAGCGTGGCCTCGAACATCGCGCCCTCCACCTTGCCGCCCGCGACGATTTTCGCGCCCGCCTGCACCGCGCTTTCCATCCAGCCGGCGAGGCGTTTGGACTCCGATTCCGAGATCATCGGCCCGACAAAGGTCTTTTCGTCTTTAGGATCGCCCATCACCAGCGACTTCGTTCTGGCGATCAGCTTCTCGCGCAACGCATCATAGACCTTCGCGTGGACCAGGATCCGCTGCACGCCGATGCAGCTCTGTCCCGACTGGTAGAACGCGCCGAACGCGAGCCGGTCGACCACATAGTCGAGCTTCTCGCCCTGATCGCCGTCGACGATCGCAGCCGCGTTGCCGCCCAACTCCAGAATCACCTTTTTCTTGCCCGCCTTCTTCTTCAATTCCCAGCCCACCGCGGGCGAGCCGGTGAAGGACAGCAATTTGAAGCGCTCGTCGGTGGTAAACAGATCGGCGCCGTCGCGATGCGCGGGCAGAATCGAGAATGCGCCCTTCGGAAGGTCGGTTTCCGCAAGAATCTCGCCCATGATGAGCGCGCCGACCGGCGTGCGGCTCGCCGGCTTCAACACGAACGGCACGCCTGCCGCAATGGCCGGCGCCACCTTGTGCGCAGTCAGGTTCAGCGGAAAATTGAACGGTGAAATAAACGAACACGGGCCGATCGGCACCCGCTTCACGTAGCCGTGATAACCCTTGGCGCGCGGCGAAATCTCCAGGTTGACGATCTCCCCGTCGATACGCACCGCTTCCTCCGCAGCCACCTTGAACGTATCGATCAGGCGCGTGACCTCGCCTTTCGAGTCGTTGATCGGCTTGCCGGCTTCAATGCACAGCGCGAGCGCCAGCTCGTCGTAGCGTTCGCGAAAGCGCTTCACGCAATGTTCGAGCACCGCCTGGCGCTTGAACGGCGGGAAAGCGCGCAAGGCCGGCATGGCGTCGACGGCATGGCCGATCGCCTGATCGATCGCGGCGGCGTCGGCCATCGCGACGCGCGTGGCGACTTCGCCGCTGAATTTATCGGTGACTTCGAGATCGGTGTTGGCGGCCACCGCAACGTTAGCGAGGTAGTACGGGTAAGTCTTTTGCAACATGACACGTCTCCTTGATCCGATGCCTGCAGAAGCAGGACTGCCAGCAAGGGCCATGCCCCGCGGCCGTTCATTTGCCACTCATCTGCCGTTCATCTGCCGTTCACAATTGCGCCGAAAGCCGCTTGATCTCGCGATTCAGCACGCGCTCGTTGTCCGAATAGTCGATTGGCAGGTCGATCACATGCACGCCGGGTGTCGCGAAACATTCGCGCAGCAACGGCGCGAACTCCGCCGCCGTTTCGATACGGTGACCTTTCGCCCCGTAACTCTGCGCATACGCGACGAAATCCGGATTGCTCAGCGTCATGCCGTAGTCGGGGAAATTCATGTTTTCCTGCTTCCAGCGGATCATGCCGAATGCGTCGTCGCGCAAGATCAGGATCACCAGATCCAGCCTCAGCCGCACCGCCGTTTCGAGTTCCTGCGAATTCATCATGAAACCGCCGTCGCCGCATACGGCCATGACCTTGCGGTCCGGGTGCACGATCTTGGTCGCGATCGCGGACGGCAGACCCGCGCCCATCGACGCCAGCGCGTTGTCGAGCAGCAGCGAATTCGGCTCATGCGCGCGGTAGTAGCGGGCGAACCAGATCTTGTACATGCCGTTGTCCAGACACACGATGCCGTCCACCGGCGTGGTCTCGTACACGTCGTTGACGATCCGCACCGGGTACATGGGAAAGCGGTCGTCGTGCTGGCCTTTGACCAGATGCGCCTCGAAGTGCTCCTTGATTTCCTTGAAGCGCGTGAAGTCCCAATGCTCCTGCCGCTGCTTGAGACTTTCCTTGAGCTGCCACACTGCGTTGGCGATATCGCCCACCACTTCGATCTGCGGGAAGTAGACCGTATCGACTTCCGCACCGAGGAAGTTGACGTGAATCACCGTTTTCTCGCCCGCGTCGCCGCTGCGCATGAAAAACGGCGGCTTCTCGATCACGTCGTGACCGACGTTGATGATGCAGTCCGCGTGGTCGATCGCGCGGTGCACGAAGTCGCCGTCGGACAGCGTCGCATTGCCCAGCCACATGGGATGCGATTCGTCGATCACGCCTTTGCCCATCTGCGTGGTGAAAAACGGAATGCCGATCTGGTCGACGAACTCGCGCAGCATCTTCGTGGTGGTCTTGCGATTGCCGCCCGCGCCGATCATCAGTAACGGATGCTTCGCGCTGGTGATCGCCTCGACCGCGCGCGCCACGGCTTTTTCCTCGGCCACGGGACGGCGGCTGTAGCTCTTCGGAATCGGCTTGCCATCGCCCTCTTCGTGCGCGACGTCTTCAGGCAATTCGAGGTGCGTGGCGCCGGGCCGTTCTTCTTCCGCCTGACGGGCCGCCTCGCGTACCGCCGCCGGAATATTGCTGACCGACACGATCTGCCGCGTGTATTTGGTGAGCGGCTCCATCATGCGCACCACGTCGACGATCTGGAAATGCCCTTGCTTGCTCGACTTGATCGGCTTTTGCCCGGTGACCATCAGCATCGGCATGCCGCCCAGTTGCGCGTACGCCGCGGCGGTCACGAGGTTGGTCGCGCCCGGGCCGAGGGTGGCCAGACATACGCCGATGCGGCCGGTGAGACGCCCGTACGTGGCGGCCATGAAACCGGCCGCCTGTTCGTGGCGCGTGAGGATCAGACGGATTTTCGAGCGGCGCAGCGATTCGAGCAGATCGAGGTTTTCTTCACCGGGAATGCCGAACACATACTCGACACCTTCGGCTTCCAGCGATTTGACGAACAGGTCCGATGCTTTCATTGAGGGTCTCGCTTGATGATACGGACGCGGGCCGCAACCCCGGCGCCGGGGTCCGGAAACGGACGATCGAAGACGACGACAGCCACGCGGACGCCGCCCGGCATGGCTGCATGGCATCACGCGAGCGCGCGGCGAATGCCATGCGCGACAGCTTACTACTCGAACGGAAATGATGTGCGCGGGCGACCGATGCCGCGCGGCAGAAGCGTGACGAGACAGGCGGCGGCACAGGTGGAAAGAGCCGCCGCATCGCGCTCAGCGATTGATGGTCACGCAGTCCGACAGCATGGGCGGTGCGTTTTCGCCGTCCATTGCGTCATACAGGTCGGCGCGCGGCCCCTTGGTCCACCATGTGTAGCTGCCGGCCTGATATTTCGCGCCGGAGGCCGACAGGGTGTTGACGAACAGCATCTGCTTGCCCTTCACCGGCACGAGCGCGAAGCTCTGGCCGTTCGCCGTGTTCCAGTAAGTGACCTGCAGGATCTTGCCGGTCGCACAGGTGTATTTGTGCGTCTGCCGGTTTTTGGCCTGAATCTCCGAGAACTGCAACGGCGCGGCCCACGCACTGCCGTATAGCGCCGCAAAACCCGCCGCCGTGATTACCGCAACCAGCCATTTCTTCATGAGATGCCTCGATCGTTGCTGCCGGTCAAACACGGACGGCGCGCGGCATGTCGCGCCTCGGGCCGCAGCCCAGGACGGACGACGGATCGATCATGGATCGATCACGTCGGCGCAGGCATCGGTCGGCGCGGCGGCCACGTGCCCGACCAGCGGCACGATTTTCAGGCCGGCCGAAGCGACCCGACACGGCGCGGCTGCGAGGCCGCATCCCGTCAACCCGGCACACAGCGCGAACAGCACGCCGAGTGCGCCGAGACGGCCGCCCAAACCGCGCCGCGTGTTGTTGCGGATTTCCAGCGCCATACGCACCTCTACTTCAATGAGCTTCGATGAGCCCGACGAGTCCAATCAGCCGGATTGCGCGCGGCGATTATGCCGGGCGCGCGGGACGGGCAACGCGTGGCCGTTCGTCACTGCGCTTCCCGGTGCGTCTCGCCGGCCTATTTCGCCGGCCTATTTCGCCGGCTTATTTCGCCGACACCGGCCGCACCGCCGCCGCGGCCTGCTTCGCGCGCGAGCGGGCTTCGTCGGTGGTCTCGCCGGTGGCGAGCGCCACGCCCATGCGGCGCTTGACGAAGCTCTCCGGCTTGCCGAACAGGCGCAGGTCCGCGTTCGGCACTGCCAACGCCGCAGCGACGCCTTCGAACGCAATGCCGGCCTCGTCGAGCCCGCCGTAAATCACCGCTGACGCACCCGGCGCCCGCAGCGACGTATCCACCGGCAAACCGAGGATCGCGCGCGCATGCAGTTCGAATTCCGAAAAGCGCTGCGAGCACAGCGTGACGAGACCCGTGTCGTGCGGGCGCGGACTCACTTCCGAAAACCATACGTCATCGCCGCGCACGAAAAGTTCCACGCCGAACAGGCCGCGCCCGCCGAGCGCGGCCGTCACCTTGTGCGCCACTTCACGCGAACGTTCCAGCGCGAGCGGGCTCATGGGCTGCGGCTGCCACGATTCGACATAGTCGCCCGCTACCTGCACGTGGCCGATCGGGTCGCAGAAATACGTGCTGACTTCGCCGCTCGCCGGGTTGATGGCGCGCACGGTCAACTGGGTGATTTCGTATTCGAAGTCGATAAAGCCTTCGACGATCACACGGCCGTGATTCACGCGGCCTCCGGCCATCGCGTATTGCCATGCGGGTTCGACGTCGGCGTCGCTGCGCGGCACCGACTGGCCCTTGCCCGATGACGACATGACCGGCTTCACCACGCACGGATAGCCGACTTTGGCGATGCCCGCGCGCAGTTCGTCGAGCGAATCGGCGAACGCGTACGGCGAGGTCGGCAGGCCGAGTTCCTCAGCGGCGAGACGGCGGATGCCTTCGCGGTTCATGGTGAGCTGCGTGGCGCGCGCGGTCGGGATCACTTCGGCGAGACCGGCGCTTTCTATGGCGGCGAGTTCGTCCGTCGCGATCGCCTCGATCTCGGGGACGATCAGATGCGGGCGCTCCTGTTCGACCAGCGCGCGCAACGCGGCGCGATTGGTCATGTCGATCACATGCGCGCGGTGCGCCACCTGGTGGCCCGGCGCATTCGGGTAACGGTCGACGGCGATCACTTCGACGCCCAGCCGCTGCAGCGCGATGATCACCTCCTTGCCGAGCTCGCCGGCGCCGAGCAGCATGACACGCGTGGCGGATTCAGAAAGGGGCGTGCCGATCCGTTGGCCGATCTGCATGGGGTCTCCAGATAAAAGTCGGATGAGGGTGGGATTGGGTAGAACACGATGTTAACATGCGGACCCCTCGCCGCACCTTGCGCGAGGACGCGTCCCGATCCGCGCGTGCAGGGCGACGGCGGCGCACGATTGCACACAACTGCGACGCACAACGCGCCGCGGCCTGAATAAGCGCGTGGCACGCCAATGCTCTCGCGTGCGGCGAGCTTAGTGCGTTACCCTTACGCCTTCGCCAGTTTGAAGAGGAACGACGCCATGCTCCAAAGCTCCTCCGCGCGACGTGTTGCGCGCTTCACCCCGTATCTGCGCACTGCCCTCGCCGCGTTGAGCGTCGCCGCGCTGTTGAGCGCCTGCGCGATCCCGAAACACCCCGACTCGGAAGCCGTCGCGCCCGATCCATTCAATCCCGCCGCCACCCAACTGCTCGACGACACCAGCTGGGTGCTGAGCGCGTGGAAACAGGCGGACGGCACGGCGCGCGCGATCCCGTCCGCCGACCAGGGCGCGCCGATCACGCTCACGCTTTCCACCTCGACCGGTCAACGGCACGCCAGCGGCTTTTCCGGCTGCAACCGCTACATGGGCTCGTATGCGCTAAAAGACGGCCAGCTGAGCTTCGGCACGCTGGGCGGCACGCGCATGGCGTGCATGACGCCGGGCGGGCAGATCGAAGGCGCGTATCTGAACGCGCTCACGCACATCGATCGCACCGGCGTGCAGATGCGCGCGCCGCAGCAGATGCAACTGGTGCTCGACAACGGCGACACGCTGACCTTCGACCGCAGCACCCAATGAGGACGAAATGAGCAGCACGCGGATCGCCCGCCCGGTGGCAAAGCGCGCTGATGGGCGAACCTGCCTGCGGCGCGCGCCGCGCTCGGGACGGTCCGCATGACAGGTGAAGGCGGTCCCGACAGCCGTTGTATTTCACCGACGGCGGACCGCACGCCGGTCTGCTTTCCAGCTGGACGCAAGCATACTTGCGTCTGCCTTCGAAGCATCGGGCTTCGCCGGTTTAAACCCGACAGACCGCGTTTGCGCGCGTCCGTCATTCGTTGATGTCTAGTATGCACACGGTAGTTTTCGGCTGGTTCGGCGGGTCGGCCGTCTGGTTCATTCCTCTTTTGTGGCGTCTCGTGAAGTCGGCGCTGCCGGGCGGCGCGGGTCTGCGCGGGCCCGGCACGATCCGGCTCTGGCTCGGCTTCGTCTGCGTGCTGGTGGCGAGCTGCACGCTCGAGGCGTCGCTGATCGATGTGGCCGGCGTGAATGGCTTCGGCCATGCGCTGGCCGCGGGTTTCGGCCGTCTGCTCGGGCATATCGGCACGCCGCTGGCGGCGCTCGCGCTGCTGCTCGTCAGCCTGCCCTGGCTGCTCGATTTCCGCTGGCGCGATTTTGCTGCATGGGCCGACGGCGCGTTCGGCCTCGGCCTATCGCGCAGCCTCGCCAAACGCGACGAGGAAGCGCGCCGTCATCGCAGCGCCGACGACGGTTTGCCGTCGCACGTTTCACCGTCCACCAATACGATGGCACCCAAAACCAACGGACGTTATGCGCGGCCCACGGTCTGGCGGCCGCCGGCACGCGGACGCGACGCGGCGTCGGGCGCTGCGGCGGCAGCCGCGGGCAAGGACGCGGCGGCGCGTGGTGCAGGCGCGAGCTGGCGCACTGGGGCGGCAACGCCGCGCAGCCAGGCGACGCAGGCCGAGCCGGTGCTGCGCACTGGCGCCGCGACGACACCGCCGCGGCATGTACCGATGCAAACGCAACCACTTAACGCGGACAAAGCTGCGTGGATGCCGGCCGAGCCGGTCGCGCCGGCTGGCTGGCTGCGCGACGCCGGGCCGCGCGCGGCTGCGCCGGCAGCGGGTTCGATGGCGGGATCGGGTGTATCCGGCGCCGCGGCTCGCGACAGCGCATTGCAGGTTGGACGTCGTTCGGCAGGCGAGCAGCGGCCGGTGGGATCGTCGGGGGGCGCTGCGGGACTGGCTTCAGGCGCGGGCTTCGCTGTTGCGGGTGTTGCGCGTGCTGCGGGCGCGGCGAGTACTGCGAGCGCCGCGGGTGCTGCGGGAGCAGCTACGGCGGTTAAGACAGCGCAAGTAGCTCGTGCAGCACCAGCTAATCACACCACGGCAACGGCGCGTGCCGTGCCGGGCGCGGCCTCGCACACGGCTACGGGTGCTACGGGGAACACGACCGGCGCGGGCCGTCCGTCGACGACCGCCAAAGGCACGACCGCCCCGGTGTCTTCCGTCAATCGCACGGCGGCGCCTCTGCAAGCTTTCTCGCCCGCCTCGCATTCGAGCGACGTCACGCCGACGCAGGCAACACGTCAGCCGCCCAGTTACACGCGGCCGATGCCCACGACACAGAAAGAAGCGCCACCCGCCAGTGTGCAGGAGACGCTGCGCAGCATCGCGGAAAACGCCGCCCGCTGGACCGACCTTGCCGGGGTCAGTCTCGCGCGCAGCAGCGGCGCGGAGACCGCGAAGGTCGCGAGCGCACCCGACGACGTGCCATCTTTCGAGGGACTGCAATCGAGGGTGGATGTGCCGCGAACGGACGCGGTTGAAACGCCTTTGACGCTGGATGCGCCGGTGTCTTCGGGGAAAGTTGTCGAAAGTGGGTGGGCCGGAAGCCCGGTAAAGACGCCGGTCGATTCGCCGCGGATGGAAGCCTCGTTGGATGCACCGCTGGAGGCTGGCCACGAGCCCGCCGTGCAATGGCCGATCGAGCCGCCGATCATTCGGCCGCCGTTGACGGCGGCACCGGTAGTGGAGCCTGCACCTGCATCGCAGTATGTGCCACCGGTCGCGACGCCTACGCCGTTCCAGATCTTCGCGGCGCAGTTGCACGCAAGCGAAGCAGACCCGGATGCATCGCCGTTCGAAGACGATTCCGTGCAGTCGACACCTCTCGCCGACAGCCACGCAAGCCTGGGCGCCGAAGTCGCGCCGACGCTCAGCCAGCCGGCGGATCAATTGGAAGTCATCGCGCCGAAGACTACCGAGGCGCCGACTGCTTCTGCGATCGCCGAACAGGTGAAAGAAACCGCATCGGTTATCGAGCCGCAAGCCGCTGCGCCTGCGCCGGTCGCGGAAGTCGTGATCGATAAAACACTTGTGCCTTGGGAAGCCGAGCTTGATGCCGTCTTGCCGCAACATGCGCCTTCGTCGTTGAGCGGGCCGGCTGTCGGCAGCGTCGCTGCGTCGAGTGCAGTTGTCCACACGCACGACGTCACGCCGTCGCCGGGCGTCGCGCAACCGGACGAATCCGCAGTACAGGTCGAAACGGAAACGGTGGACTCCCCTGCCCTGCCGGACGCATCCGAAGCATCGGGCTTGCTAACCGGTGCGCAAGCTGCAAACACAGCGACCGCGGCGACCGCAGTGCCGCCGCGAGACATCGTGCCGCACGCGTCGGACTCGTCCACCACTCCGCCCGCGGCAAACACAACCACCGCTGCACCGCCCGACATCGCGCAGCACGCATCGAACGTGGTTCGCTTTCCGGGCTTTGCGTTTCACGCCGCGCCCCTCGCGTCCGATGTCGTCGCCGACGAACCGGTCGCCGTAGAAGACCTTCCCAACGAAACCGCGATCTCACCGGCAGCATCGGCACCGCTCACCGCAGTCCCGCTCGCCGCAACACCCCCCGGCCGCACCGAACGGTCCCGCAACCGCATCCACGGAACCCGTCGAACCCGCCGTCCAACGTCCGCCGCTGCGCGGCCACAGCCCCGCCAACGGCTTCGAATTCCGCGCGCCCGCGGCGTCGATGGTCGAACTGCCCACGCTCGATCTGCTCGCGCCCGCGGACATCGACGTCCAACCGGTCTCCGAAGAAAAGCTGATCGAAACCGGCCTGCTGATCGAACAACGTCTGCAGGAATTCAAGGTGCCGGTCACGGTCGTCGGCGCGTCGGCCGGCCCGGTCATCACGCGCTTCGAAGTCGAGCCGGCGCTCGGCGTGCGCGGCAGCCAGATCGTCGGTCTGATGAAGGATCTGTCGCGCGGCCTCGGCCTGACATCCATCCGCGTGGTCGAGACGATTCCCGGCAAGACCTGCATGGGCCTCGAGTTGCCGAACGCCAAGCGTCAGACGATCCGCCTATCCGAAATTCTCGAAGCGAGCGTCTATCAGAATTCGCATTCGCAACTGACGCTCGCCATGGGCAAGGACATTACCGGCCATCCGGTGGTCGCCGATCTGGCCAAGGCGCCGCACATGCTGGTCGCCGGCACGACCGGTTCGGGCAAGTCGGTGGCGATCAACGCGATGATCTGCTCGCTGCTCTACAAGGCGACGCCCGAAGAAGTGCGCCTCATCATGATCGATCCGAAGATGCTGGAGCTCTCGGTCTACGAGGGCATTCCGCATCTGCTCGCGCCGGTCGTCACCGACATGAAGCTGGCCGCCAACGCGCTGAACTGGTGTGTCGGCGAAATGGAAAAACGCTACCGCCTGATGTCGGCGGTCGGCGTGCGCAATCTGGCCGGCTTCAACCAGAAAATCCGCGACACCGAAGCCAAGGGCAAGAAGCTCGGCAATCCGTTCTCGCTGACGCCTGAAGCGCCCGAGCCGCTCGCGCCGCTGCCGCTGATCGTGGTCGTGATCGACGAACTGGCCGACCTGATGATGGTGGCCGGCAAGAAGATCGAAGAGCTGATCGCACGGCTTGCGCAGAAGGCGCGCGCTGCCGGCATCCACCTGATTCTGGCGACGCAGCGTCCTTCGGTGGACGTGATCACCGGCCTCATCAAGGCGAACATTCCGACGCGCGTGGCGTTCCAGGTGTCGTCGAAGATCGACTCGCGCACGATTCTCGATCAGATGGGCGCCGAGTCGCTGCTCGGCCAGGGCGACATGCTGTTCCTGCCGCCCGGCACGGGCTATCCGCAACGGGTGCACGGCGCGTTCGTCGCCGACGAGGAAGTGCATCGGATCGTCGAGTATCTGAAGCAGTTCGGCGAGCCGCAGTACGAGGAAGGCATTCTGGACGGCCCGGCCACCGAAGGCGGCGCGGCGCAGGATCTGTTCGGCGAAGCGCCGGACGCGGAAGCCGATCCGCTCTACGACGAAGCCGTCGCCTTCGTGGTGCGCACGCGGCGCGCGTCGATCTCGTCGGTGCAGCGGCAGTTGCGCATCGGTTACAACCGCGCGGCGCGTCTCGTCGAGCAGATGGAAACCGCGGGTCTCGTATCCGCGATGGGCATCAACGGCAGCCGCGAAGTGCTGGCGCCCGGGCCGGCGGAATAAGCGGCTATCGAGAGCCATCGCCCGCGTAAAACCCGCCGCAGAAAAATGGGCCGCCTGTTGTTCAAGCGACCCGTTTTTTCATCCCGCGCGCGCGGTCACATCGCACGTTTCGTCGTCGCTTACGACGGCGAGACCAGCTTGAAATCCACCGGCGAGCCGATCTCGATCCGCTTCGGATTCGCTTCGAGCAGACCGCTCTGCTGGTCGCGCCTGAACACATACACGGTGTCGCTGTTCTGGTTGCCGACGATCAGCCAGTTGCCGGTCGGGTCGATCGCGAATTCGCGCGGCGATTTGCCGAGGCTCGATTGATGCCCGATCTTCTTGAGATGTCCGTTGGCAGGGTCGACCGAAAAGATCACGATGTCGTTCGCGTCGCCGCGATTGGAGGCGTACAGAAAGCGCCCATCCGGCGACAGGTGGATCGCCGAGCCGCCCACCGCGCCCTTGAAACCGGGTTCGGTCAGCGAAAGCGTCTGCACCTGCGTGAGCTTGCCGTCGTTGTAATTGAACGTGCTGACGGTGCCGGCCAGTTCGCTCGTCAGATAGGCGTGCTTGCCGTCCGCGCCGAACACCAGGTGGCGCGGACCCGTGCCGGCTTTCTCCTGGGTGTAGCGCCAGTCGGTCGGGCCGAACAGGCCGCTGCTGCCATCGGGCGTGTAGCGGTACGAGTACAGTTTGTCCGCGCCGAGATCCTGCGCGAACAGGTAGCGGCCGTCCGGCGAGAACACCGTGGAGTGAACATGCGAATTGTCCTGGCGGCCCTTCACCGGACCACCGCCCTCGTGATGCACCGTGAGTACCGACGCGCCGACCTGGCCGTCGGCCTGCAACGGGAACACCGCAAAGCTGCCGCCCGGGTCGGCCGCCACCGAGTAGTTTGCGCTCAGCAGATATTTGCCGTCCGGCGACAGGCTCAGATAGCAAGGATCATTGCCATCCGCCGACACCTTGTTGAGGAAGCTCAACTGGCCGCTCGCGGCGTCGAAACGAAACGCGCTGATGCCGCCGCGCTGCGAGGCCGGCCCGTTGTCGCCGGGCAATTCGTTGACGGCATAGACGAAGCGCCGGTCGCGGCTCACCACGAGATACGACGGGTTGACCGTCTGCGCGACCGATACCCGCGTCGCTTCGCCGGTCTTCGTGTCGAAGCGATAGACGTACAAGCCTTCGCTCTTGCCTCCGGTATAAGTGCCGACCAGCATGTCATAGACGCCGTCGGCGGGGACCGGGCCGGAATCTTGCGCAAACGCATGCGAAGCAACAATCGAGACCATGAGCACGAAACCTTTTATTATCGAGCGGGCGGAGCGTATTGGAGCAGCCTGCCCCGCGCGCATTGAAGTGCAATCAGCAGAAAGCAGTTGAGAACTCGCAACGGCACGCATCGCGGCCCGGTGACGACGAAGCATATGACCTCCTCCTCATTCGTTATCTGGTTGAACCGGTTATAAGGGTGTCGCTGGTCTGCCGCGCAATCGGTCGAGCGTTGTTGTTATCGAAAGAAGTATAAAAGCGTTGTGTCGGATCATGCCGCGAATCCCGTCTGCAGGTATCCGGCGAGCAGGCACTGCGCAGCATGCGGTAGCAATCGTCCCGCCTGACAGGGCATTTTTTCAATCGCGTCTCACTCACGGAGTCTTCATGAACGTCACACTCAGTCTGGGCCCGCTGGTTTCGTTGATCGCCGGTATTCTGATTCTCGTCATGCCGCGCCTGTTGAACTACATCGTCGCGCTCTATCTGATCATCATCGGCATCATCGGGATCTTCGGCGTGGGGTCGTCGCACTTCTGAGGGCCGGCGGCGCTTGGTTCAGGCAGCATGGGACACACGGCCGGGCGCGGTAGCGGCCCGGCGCCATCCTGAACCGCGGCCGGACACGAGGCGTGACGAAGCGTCACGCACGCCGTTGGCCGTGAAGTCGAAGCAGGCGATAAAACGTGGTGGCGCGGCGAAGCGGTGCACCCTCGCCGCAGGCAAGAAGTCGGTTGGCGGTCGGTGCGCTGCGGCAATCGTCCGGCAACCATTGGACAACCACGCTGCGAGCGCGAAGCGCCGCTGGTCAGCCGTTCGAAAGCTGGTCGAGCCGCAGCCGCCCCTGCAACGACAGTGCGCCCACGGCATAATTGCCCTCGCCTTCCTGATAACGCCGGAAGCAAGCCCGTTCGACCAGAAAGGCGGCGGCGGCCAGCATGCCGTTGCGGCTCAGGCCCAGACGGCCGTGATCGAGCGGCAACATCGAATCGTCGGCAAGTTCGCTGGCGGCCGAGAGAATCGTGATGCAATCGGATTTCGACGGGTTCAGCATAGCTTTGGTCCTCGGAAACGGCGTGGGTACACGCCATGGGCGGGGCCGGTCCATCATCCGGAAAGCTCCGGGCGTCGGCTTGAAATCTGATTGTAGGCATTGGTTTGACAGATTACCAACTCGCGTTTCGCGGCATTGCGTGGTGAACCAAAGCGCATTGCGCGAGTCCGGTAGAAACAACGAAACCACGCGCGGCGCACCTCGCCGCGCGCCACTCTGACTCGCTCCCCATGCCCGCACACATCGAAGACTATGCGCTCGTCGGCGACGGCCACACGGCCGCGCTCATCTCCCGCGAGGGCTCCATCGACTGGCTCTGCTGGCCGCGCTTCGACTCCGGCGCCTGCTTCGCCGCCCTGCTCGGCACGCCCGACAACGGCCGCTGGCTGATCTCGCCCGTCTCGGACACGCCGCCGACCGTCACCCGCAATTACCGGGGCGAAACGCTGATCCTCGAAACCCATTTCGAAACGCCCGAGGGCGCCGTCACGCTGATCGACTTCATGCCGCCGGGCAACGGCTGGTCGGAACTGGTGCGGGTTGTGGTCGGCAAACGCGGCACGGTGCGCATGAAGATGGAACTGGTGCTGCGCTTCGATTATGGCTTCTCGATTCCCTGGGTTGACCGCCTCACGCACGACAGCGGCATCAAGGCGATCGTCGGACCGGACACTGCCGTATTGCGCACACCGGTCCAGTTGCGTGGCGAGGACATGAAGACGATCGCGGAGTTCACCGTCAGCGAGGGCGAGCGGGTGCCGTTTTCGCTGGCCTATTCGCCCTCGCATCTGCGCATTCCGCCGGCGCGCGACCCGCACACGTCGCTGGCGCGCACCGAGAATTACTGGCTCGAATGGTCGGCGCGCGGCACGGTGGAAGGACGCTGGGCGGAGCCGATCCGCCGTTCGCTGATCACGCTCAAGGCACTTGCCTACGAGCCGACCGGCGGCATCGTCGCCGCGCCCACGACCTCGCTGCCGGAACAGCTCGGCGGCACCCGCAACTGGGATTACCGCTACTGCTGGCTGCGCGACGCCACGATCACCCTGCTCGCGATGATGCGCGGCGGCTACTACGACGAAGCGCGCGCGTGGCGCTCCTGGCTCGGCCGCGTGATGGCCGGCGCGCCCGATCAGTTGCAGATCATGTACGGCATCGCGGGCGAGCGGCGCTTGCCCGAATTCGAACTCGACTGGCTGCCGGGGTATCAGGACGCGAAACCGGTGCGCGTCGGCAATAACGCGGTCGGCCAACGCCAGCTCGACGTCTACGGCGAAGTGATGAATGCGCTGCATCTCGCGCGGGTAGGCGGCCTGCAGGCGGACGACACCGCGTGGAACGTCCAGCGCGCGCTCCTCTCCCATCTCGACACGATCTGGCGGGAACCCGACGAAGGCATCTGGGAAACGCGCGGCGGCCGTCAGCACTTCACCTTCTCGAAGGTAATGGCGTGGGTCGCCTACGACCGCGCGATCAGGTCGGCGGAAATGTTCAAGCTCGACGGCCCGCTCGACGAATGGCGCGCCACCCGCGCGCAAATCCACGCGGAAGTCTGCGAAAAAGCGTGGAATCCCGAGCTCAACGCGTTCTCGCAGTGCTACGGCACCGACCAGCTCGACGCGAGCGTGCTGTTGATGCCGCTGGTGGGATTCCTGCCGCCGCGCGATCCGCGCGTGAAAGGCACGGTGGCGGCAATCGAGAGGGATCTGATGCGCGACGGGTTCGTGATGCGCTACCGCACCACCGAATACGACGACGGCCTGCCGCCGGGGGAAGGCACGTTTCTCGCGTGTTCGTTCTGGATGGTGGACAACCTGGCGCTGCAAGGCCGCCTCGACGAAGCAATCGCGATGTACGAACGGCTGCTCGCGCTATGCAACGACGTCGGTTTGCTCGCGGAAGAATACGATCCGGGTGCGAAGCGCCTGGTCGGCAATTTTCCGCAGGCGTTTTCGCACGTGGCCCTCGTGCACACCGGCCTGAACCTGATGAAACACGAACAGGCGATGGCGCAGGTGGCCGGGCAACCGCCCCATAACGGCACCGGATCCACCAAACTTGATGCTGCGGCAACCCCGGATAGCGGCGCGGCAACATCGCCAGTAGCATGATTTAATGACAGTTTGCGTGCGAGCCGCGCGCAAATTGCTGCATTGCACAAGTACGCTTAGTTCGATATGATCGATCAGACTGTCGGCCGAAAAACAATGTGCCCACAACCAATTTGGCCTGCCGCAACGCCATGCGCGTGTTTGCGAAGCCCCATGCGAACCGCTTAAACGGAGCACCTATGCTCTACCAACTGCACGAATTCCAGCGGGCTATGTTGAGCCCCCTCACCGCCTGGGCCCAGGCCGCCTCCAAATCTTTCGCGAATCCCGCTAGCCCCCTGGCCTATGTGCCGGGCGCCACGCGCCTTTCAGCCGGTTACGAACTGCTCTACCGGCTGGGTAAAGATTACGAAAAGCCTGAGTTCAATCTTCATCAGATTGTCAAAGACGGTCACAACATCCCGATCATCGAACAGACGATCATCGAGAAGCCGTTTTGCCGCCTGATGCGCTTCAAGCGTTTCGCAGACGACAGCGACGCTGTTACCCAATTGAAAGATGAGCCGATCGTGCTGGTGTGCGCACCGTTGTCGGGACACCACGCCACGCTGCTGCGCGACACAGTGCGCACGTTGCTGCAAGACCACAAGGTCTACCTGACCGACTGGATCGACGCACGCATGGTGCCGCTCGAAGCCGGCGAGTTTCATCTGGACGATTACGTCGCCTACATTCAGGAATTCATCCGCCACATCGGCGCGAAGAATCTGCACGTGATCTCGGTGTGCCAGCCCACCGTGCCCGTGCTCGCCGCCATTTCGCTGCTGGCGAGCCGCGGCGAAGACACGCCGCGCACCATGACGATGATGGGCGGCCCGATCGACGCGCGCAAGAGCCCGACTTCGGTCAACTCGCTCGCCACGCAGCATTCGTACGAGTGGTTCGAGAACAACGTGATCTTCACGGTGCCGCCGAACTATCCGGGTGTAGGCCGCAAGGTTTACCCGGGCTTTCTGCAACACACCGGTTTTGTGGCAATGAATCCGGAACGTCACGCGGCGTCGCACTGGGATTTCTACCAGAGCCTGCTGCGCGGCGACGAAGACGACGCGGAAGCGCACCGCCGCTTCTACGACGAATACAACGCGGTGCTCGACATGGACGCGGACTACTATCTCGACACGATCCGCGTCGTGTTCCAGGAATTCCGCCTGGCCGACGGCACGTGGGACGTCGCCGGCGAACGGGTGAAGCCGCAGGACATCTCGAAGACCGCGCTCTTCACGATCGAAGGCGAGCTGGACGACATCTCCGGCGACGGCCAGACCTATGCCGCGCACGAACTGTGCACAGGCATTCCGGAGAAAGACAAGCGTCACTTCACGGCGGAAAAGTGCGGGCACTACGGCATTTTCTCGGGACGCCGCTGGCGCACCATCATCTATCCGCAGTTGCGCGACTTCATCCTCGAGCACAACAAGGCGCCGAAGGTTGTGAAGGAAAAAGTCGAAGCCTGAGCGCCGCGCACAGCCAGTCGACAACAACGGCCTCTTCGGAGGCCGTTGTCGTTTATGAGGATCCCGAAGCCTCGACGTGCAACGGGCGATGCGACCTATTTCCGCAGCAGGTACGCGAGCAGCAACTCCGTGTTCATCTGAACCACTTCGCTGCGCTCGCTCGCGCTGCTGAAATCGCGACCGAGTGTGGCTTCGAGCGTGAAGCGGTTCGACACGATGTAGTAGCCCATGCCGGACAGCGTGACATAGAAACGCAGCGGATCGACGTTGGTACGAAACAGCCCCGCGCGTTGACCTCGCTCAAGAATACCGCCGAGCGTGGCGACGATCGGCGAGATCATTTCGCGAATGCGCGTGGATTTCTGCATGTAGCGTGCTTCATGCAGATTCTCATTGTTGATGAGACGCAGTAACTCTGGATGATCGCGGTAGTAATCCCAAACAAAATGCGCGAGACGCGTAATCGCCTCGACCGGGGCAATGCCATTGAGTTCGAGCGTGCGCTCCGCTTCATTGAGCGCGCTGAACGCGTGCTCGAGTACGGCGGTAAAAAGCTGCTCCTTGCTACCGAAGTAGTAATAGAGCATGCGCTCATTCGTTTCCGCGCGGCGGGCGATCTGATCGACGCGCGCGCCGAATAGCCCACCATTTGCAAACTCTTCGGCCGCCGCAAGCAGAATGCGGCGCCGGGTGCCTTCAGGATCTCTTTTGATTTTCGGCTGATTCATGGTGGCATCGTCTTCGTGAGCCGCGTTATCCGGATCGTGCCGCCGGCCTCTCCTCGGGCCTTGCACCGACAGCACTGAACGGGCTGGTTGGGGGAATACCCTTCTGCGGTCTTTCGAAAAAGCGCTTCGATTATGGCACATGGATTGCGGATGGCAATTGGGGAAATCGGCGATAATGTGCTATTTAGTTCAAGCTGTGCGGCCGCAAGCCAAAGCCCCACGTCGTGACCGTGACAGATACCAAAACACTCGCAGACCGCGTCGAAGATCTGCTCCCCCAGACGCAATGCACCAAGTGCGGCTACCCCGCATGCCGCCCCTATGCCGAAGCCGTTGCAAGCGGCGCGGCCAACTACAATCAATGCCCGCCGGGCGGCGCCGAAGGCATCGCCCGGCTCGCCGCCCTGCTCGGCAAGCCGGTGATTCCGCTCAATTCCGCCAACGGCGTCGAACGGCCGCGTCCGTTGGCGGTTATCGACGAACAGGTTTGCATCGGCTGCACGTTGTGCATGCAGGCCTGTCCCGTCGATGCAATCGTTGGCGCACCGAAACAGATGCATACGGTCATCGCCGAACTCTGCACCGGCTGCGACCTGTGCGTGCCGCCCTGCCCGGTCGACTGTATTGCGTTGCCGCCCGTCACCGGCCAGGCGACCGGCTGGGACGCGTGGAGCCAGCCCCAGGCCGACGCCGCGCGCGAACGCCATGACCGGCGCGAAGCGCGTCTCGCACGCGAACGCGAGGCCGCCGAGGCACGTGTTGCGGCGCGGCGGGCAGGCAGCAGTCCTGCTGCTCAGGTTACCGAAACAACGCAAGCCGGCGCCGCGGCGCCATCGGCCGCGCCCGCCGTGGAGGACGCCGAAGCAAAGAAACGCGCGATCATCCAGGCCGCGCTCGAACGCGCCCGCAAGAAGAAGGAAGAACTGGCCGCCAAAGGCCAGGCCCCGCTGAACACCGAGCATGTGAGCGCCGACGTGCAAGCCCAGATCGACGCCGCCGAAGCACGCCGCCGCCGTCTCGGACTTGCCGCGGACGACACGGGCACGCCGTCCGACAAGCGCTAACCCCACCTTCACGCCGAGCATGAACGCGAACAAACGCCGCGCCATCTACGAGACGCTCAAGAGTCTCAATCCGCATCCAACCACCGAGCTCGAGTACACCACTCCGTTCGAACTGCTGATCGCCGTGCTGCTCTCCGCGCAGGCCACCGACGTGTCGGTCAACAAAGCCATGCGCAAGATGTTCCCGGTTGCGAACACGCCGCAGAAGGTTTTCGATCTCGGCGACGAAGGCGTGGCCGGCTACATCAAGACGATCGGCCTTTATCGCACCAAGGCGAAGAACGTCATTGCGACCTGCCGCATTCTGCTCGACCAGTACGGCGGCGAAGTGCCCGAGGATCGCGAAGCGCTCGAAAGTCTGCCCGGCGTCGGCCGCAAAACGGCCAATGTGATTTTGAATACGGCGTTCGGTCATCCGACTATCGCGGTCGACACGCACATCTTTCGGGTTGCGAATCGAACCGGTCTCGCGCCCGGTAAAGACGTTCGCGCGGTCGAAGCGGCACTGGAGAAATTCACCCCCGCCGAGTTCAAGCAGGATGCGCACCACTGGCTGATCCTGCACGGCCGTTATGTGTGCAAGGCGCGCCGGCCCGAATGCTGGCATTGCGTGATCGAGCCGCTGTGCGAGTTCCGGCCGAAAACGCCAGCGCCGGATCTGTAAGCGAGACCGGTGCGTCAATCAATGCCGCCACGCCGCCAGCAGCCCGCGCCACCCCGGCGTAAAATGGCGGCCTGCCTCGCCCACTTCACGGGCTGACGCTTTACAGGCTTACGCCGCACGCCCCCACTCAACGCACCGGTCCCACGATGTTCAATCCCAGCCGCGACGAAGTCCGTCTCTTCTTCATCGACACCTGGCGCAAGCAGCGTCAAGGCGAAATTCTCACGCCGCTGGAGGCAATCGCCGCCGACTGGATCGTCGAGCATCCCGAATACCACGCCGACCTGACCGATGGCGAAGCAGCGCAGGCGCAGGACTACTCGCCCGAACGCGGCCAGACCAACCCGTTCCTGCATCTGTCCATGCATCTGGCCATTACCGAACAGTTGTCGATCGACCAGCCGCCCGGCATTCGCGCGGCACATGAACGGCTCGCCGCACGCCTCGGCTCGACCCACGAGGCGCAGCACGCCATCATGGATTGCCTGGGCGAAACCATCTGGGAAGCGCAGCGCACCGGCACGCCGCCGGACACGGACGCGTATCTGCAGCGCATCGAACGGCGCGCCACACGTGACTGAAACCGGCACCGAACCGGCGAATCACATCGCAAAAGCACCACCCCAAAAGCACAACCCCAAAAGCACAACACCCCGCCGAAGCGGGGTGTTGTTCAATCCGAAAGCAGCACGAGAACCGAGCGACTCGCTTACTTCTTCTGCACCAGATCGCCGTTCAGCGATTCGACATAAGCGGCGATGTCTTTCATGTCGCTTTGCGACAGGCTTTGCACCTGCGCCTGCATGATCGCGTTGTTGCGACCGAAGTGCGGGTTGCCGTTGCCCATCTGGTATTGACGCAACGACCAGTAGACGTAATCGGAATGCTGACCGGCAAGCTTCGGATACTCCGGGCTCACCGGCTTGTTCAGGTTCACGCCGTGGCAAGCCGCGCAGTTGTGGCTGTCCGCCAGCACCTTGCCGTTGCCGGCGTCTGCGGCGTGCGCGAGGTTCGCTGCAATCAGACCGATCATTGCCGCCGACGCGCATGCAGCCTTGAACACCGTGTGGAGTGCCTGTTGGGGCTTATTCATGAATTCTCCTATCCCGCGAATTTAATAGCCGAGTGACTGGATGGATGACCGCAGCCGATCACTTGTCGGGATTGCTTTTCGAAGAGGAATTTTGTGCGGCGTAGTAGGCGGCGATGTCGGCGATATCCTGATCCGACAGCGACGCGGTGATGGCGCGCATTGTTTCGAAATGACGGTCGCCCTTCTTGTAGCCGTGCAGGGCGTTTTCGAGGTACGCCTGGTTCTGGCCGCCGAGCATCGGCACGCGGTAGACCTCAGGGTAAGCCGTGCGGTATTCAGGAATGCCGTGGCAGCCGATACACATCGCGACCTTGCCCTGGCCCGCCTTAGCGTTGCCGACGACATCCGCTGCCTGCGCACTGGCCGCATAGCCCGCGAGCACCGACAGCGCTGCGATCACGACGTGTTTGCCAACGAATTTATTCATAGCATGTAACCTGGCTTGAGGGGAAACGGGCGACCAAAAAGGCAACGGCCCGCGCCGTTATTCTTATAGGGTAGCCACGCAGGCCAAAAAAATCGGGCTAATTGTACCGCGACGCCGCGCCAAACGTCCACCGCGCGGGGCCGGCGGCCCATCCGCCCGTCGCAAAACCACGCCTAGCGCCGTTTTGCTCCGCCGCGCCTGCTCCGCAAGGCGGGGCGGCTGCCGTCGCGTGCCGGTCCGGCGCGGCGGTTCAACACCGCATTCAACGCTGCGACAGCCTGATCACCCGGCGTGACCGCCCGCCGGGTCTGCCGGCCGAGCATCCGGGCCGCCCGCCAGCGCCGTGTACGCGCCTGCCGCGCCCTGCAACGGCGCGGGTGACACCTTACGCGAGCCGGTTTCAGGCCAACAGGTCTTCTGACTTATACTGGGTTTTTTCCCCGAAAAAGAGCATCTCGCCATGCGTTTCGAAGGCTCATCGCAGTACGTCGCCACCGACGACCTCAAGCTCGCGGTCAACGCCGCGATGACGCTCAAGCGCCCGTTGCTGATCAAGGGCGAACCCGGCACGGGCAAAACCATGCTCGCCGAAGAGGTCGCCGCCGCGCTCGGCATGCCGCTCCTGCAGTGGCACATCAAGTCCACCACCAAGGCGCAGCAGGGTCTTTACGAGTACGACGCGGTGTCGCGCCTGCGCGATTCGCAACTCGGCGACGAGCGCGTCAAGGACATCCGCAACTACATCGTCAAGGGTGTGCTGTGGCAGTCGTTCGAGTCGGAGGAGCAAACCGTGCTGCTGATCGACGAGATCGACAAGGCCGATATCGAATTCCCGAACGACCTGCTGCGCGAACTCGACCGCATGGAGTTCTACGTGTACGAGACGCACGAGCTGATCCGCGCGAAACAGCGCCCGCTCGTGATCATCACGTCGAACAACGAGAAGGAACTGCCCGACGCGTTTTTGCGCCGCTGCTTCTTTCACTACATCAAGTTCCCCGATCCGGTCACTATGCAGCAGATCGTCGAGGTGCATTATCCCGGCATCAAGAAGGAACTGCTCGCGGCCGCCATGCAGAGCTTTTTCGAACTGCGCAACGTCGCCGGATTGAAGAAGAAGCCGTCCACCTCGGAACTGCTCGACTGGCTCAAGCTGCTGCTTGCCGAAGACATTCCGCCCGAAGCGCTGCGCTCGTCCGACCAGAAGCAGATCATTCCGCCGCTGCACGGCGCGCTGCTGAAGAACGAGCAGGACGTGAGCCTGTTCGAGCGGCTGATCTTCATGAACCGCAATAACCGTTGATTGATGGTTGATCGGTTGACCGGGCGTCGACCGATCATTGACTGAGCGCCGGGTCGCCGCCGCGAGGCCGCCATCGAACAGCGCGCCACACCGACCACCCGCCGCCGCACAGGACCCAGCATGCTGATCGACTTCTTCTACTCGCTGCGCGCCGCCAAGCTGCCGGTGTCGGTGAAGGAATACCTGACGCTGCTCGATGCGCTCAAAGCCAACGTGATCGCGCCGTCGCTCGACGAGTTTTACTATCTCGCGCGCATGACGCTGGTCAAGGATGAGCAATATTTCGACAAGTTCGACCAGGCGTTCGGCGCGTATTTCAACGGCGTCGCGCAAGCCTCGGAGCTCGCTTTCGACGTCCCGCTCGACTGGCTGAAGAAGAAGCTGCAACGCGATCTCTCGCCGGAAGAAAAAGCGCAGATCGAAGCAATGGGCGGCCTCGACAAGCTCATGGAGCGCCTGAAGGAACTGTTCGACGAACAGAAAGAGCGCCACGAAGGCGGCAACAAATGGATCGGCACGGGCGGCACGTCGCCGTTCGGCAATGGCGGCTATAACCCCGAAGGCGTGCGCATCGGCGGCGACGCGGCGGGCAACCGCACGGCGGTGAAGGTCTGGGACGCCCGCGCCTATCGCGATTACGACGACCAGGTGGAAATCGGCACGCGCAACATCAAGGTCGCGCTGCGCCGCTTGCGCCGTTTCGCCCGCGAAGGCGCCGCCGAAGAGCTCGACCTGCCCGACACGATCCGCAGCACCGCCGCGAATGCCGGCTGGCTCGACCTGAAGATGGTGCCCGAGCGGCACAACAAGGTGAAAGTGCTGATGCTGCTCGACGTGGGCGGCTCGATGGACGACCACATCAAGCGCACCGAAGAGCTGTTCTCCGCCGCGAAAGCCGAGTTCAAGCATCTCGAGTTCTACTACTTCCACAACTGCGTGTACGACTTCCTGTGGAAGAACAATCGCCGCCGTCACGCCGAGCGCATGCCGACGTGGGACGTGCTGCACAAATTCACGCCCGACTACAAGCTGATCTTCGTCGGCGACGCGACCATGAGCCCGTATGAAGTGCTGCAGCCGGGCGGCTCGGTGGAGTACAACAACGCCGAAGCCGGCGCGGTATGGCTGCGCCGCCTCGCCGATCATTTCCCGCATCACGCGTGGCTCAATCCCGAGCCGGAAGGCTTGTGGGCGTACCGGCAGTCGGTCAGCGCGATCCGCGAAGTGCTCGGTCACCGCATGTATCCGCTCACGCTCGCCGGCCTCGAAACCGCCATGCGCATGCTGAGCAAATAGTCCGATCACGTTCACGCTTTACCTTCAACCATAAGAAAGCTTCTGCATGAGTCCGTCGTCATCGCCCGAATTGTCCCCTGCCGCAACGCCGCCCGGACGCCTGAATCCCTTCGCCGACACTTCGCTGTCCGCCATCGTCGCCGGTTTCGTCGCGATGATGACCGGCTACACCAGCTCGCTCGTGCTGATGTTCCAGGCGGGTCAGGCCGCGCATCTGACCGATGCGCAGATTTCGTCGTGGATCTGGGCGCTCTCGATCGGCATGGCCGTGTGCACGATCGGCCTCTCGCTGCGATTCCGCGCGCCGATCGTGATCGCATGGTCTACGCCCGGCGCGGCGCTGCTGGTGGCCTCGCTGCCGCAGGTGCCGTATGCGGTGGCGATCGGCGCGTTTATCGTCTGCGCGCTGCTGCTCACCGTGGTCGGCCTGACCGGCTGGTTCGATGCGCTGATGAAGAGGATTCCGGCCGGCATCGCCTCGGCCTTGCTGGCGGGCATCCTGTTCGAGATCGGCATCGAGATTTTCCGCGCCGCGCAGTTCCAGACCGCGCTCGTGCTGACCATGTTCTTCACCTATCTGATCGTCAAACGGCTCGCGCCGCGCTATGCGATCGTGACGACGCTGATCGTCGGCACGGCCGCCGCCGGCGCGCTCGGGCTGCTCGACTTCAGCCACTTTCACGTCGCGCTAGCGCATCCGGTATTCACGATGCCGGCGTTTTCGGTGGCGGCCAGCGTCAGCATCGGGATTCCGCTCTTTGTCGTCGCGATGGCCTCGCAGAACGTGCCGGGTATGGCCGTGCTGCGCGCGGACGGCTACACCACGCCCTCCGCGCCGCTGATTTCGACCACCGGCATCGCTTCGCTGCTGCTCGCGCCGTTCGGCTCGCACGGCATCAATCTTGCGGCGATCACCGCGGCGATCTGCACCGGTCCCGAAGCGCACGAAAACCGCGACAAGCGTTATACCGCCGCAGTCTGGTGCGGCATCTTCTATCTGATCGCCGGCATTTTCGGCGCGACCATCGCCGCGCTGTTCGCGGCCTTGCCCCAGGCGCTGGTGGTTTCCGTCGCGGCGCTGGCGCTGTTCGGCTCGATCATGGGCGGCCTCACCAACGCCATGCAGGACGTGAAGCAGCGCGAGGCGGCGCTGGTCACGTTCATGGTGACCGCTTCAGGGCTGACGCTGCTCTCCATCGGCTCGGCATTCTGGGGGCTGGTGGCGGGCGTGCTGACGCAAGTGGTCTTGACCGCGCGGCGCGCCTGAAGGACCGCGGCGCTGCGGCTGTAAGTTCCGGCAATGTCTGCCGATGCCCGGATATCGTCGGCGGAAAAATTGCCGCTCGAAATCCGTGTGAACGGATCGCCACGGGCAAGTGTCAACACTGCATCAGGCGATCGCCATAGAATAGAAGCATTCGGCAGCGTTTCCCGGCAACATGGCGGGCAGTGCTGCAGCGTGACCCGCGGCCGCCGGGCCTGGTTTGCCTTGCAGGCCGGCGGCAATCTCATTTCTCCTGAACCACGGCGCACGCGCGCCCTGAAGGCCCGAACATGACAACCGCACTCGACCAACTCAAGCAATACACCACTGTCGTGGCCGATACCGGCGACTTCCAGCAGCTGGCCCAGTACAAGCCGCAAGACGCCACCACCAATCCGTCGCTGATCCTTAAAGCGGTGCAGAAAGACGACTACAAGCCGTTGCTGGAAAAGACCGTCAAGGCGCACGCGTCGAAGCCGGTCGGCGCAATCATCGACCAGTTGCTGATCGCATTCGGCACCGAAATTCTCAAGATCATTCCAGGCCGTGTCTCGACCGAAGTCGATGCGCGCCTGTCGTTCGACACAGAAGGCTCGATCGCCAAGGGCCGCGAACTGATCGCGCTGTACAAAGAACACGGCATCGGCCGGGAGCGCGTGCTGATCAAGCTCGCCTCCACGTGGGAAGGCATTCGCGCGGCGGAAGTGCTGCAGAAGGAAGGCATTCACTGCAACATGACGCTGCTGTTCTCGCTCGCCCAGGCCGCCGCCTGCGCCGAAGCGGGTGCGCAGTTGATCTCGCCGTTCGTCGGCCGGATTTACGACTGGTACAAGAAAAACGCCGGCAGCGCGTGGGACGAAGCGAAAGACGGCGGCGCCAACGATCCGGGCGTCAAATCCGTGCGCCGCATCTACGCGTACTACAAGAAGTTCGGCTACAAAACCGAGGTGATGGGCGCGAGCTTCCGCACGCCGGGCCAGATTCTGGAACTGGCCGGCTGCGATCTGCTGACCATCAGCCCGGATCTGCTGCAAAAGCTGCATGACAGCACCGAGAAGGTGGAGCGCAAGCTGTCGCCGGATATCGCCAAAGAATCGGATATCGAGCGTGTGCCGGTCGACGAGTCGTCGTTCCGTTTCCTCGTCAACGACGAAGCGATGGCAACCGAAAAGCTCGCCGAAGGTATCCGCGCCTTCGCAGCGGACGCAATCAAGCTGGAAAAGCTGATCGACGCGCTGCGCTAAGCCCGCCTCGCGGCGCTCAACGCCCGCGCTCGAAACTCGCGGCCCTGGATCGCACGGTTCAGGGCCGCGCGCCGTTTACTCGCGGTGTTCTGGAGGGTTTGGAGAGCCGCGTCCGGCGGTGAGAACCGTCGCCCGCCTCCATGACACATAGTCACAATTGCCTCCCGACGGGCGCCTACAATCGTTTGCACGAGCGCTCTCCCGCCGCCCTGTTCCGGGGATAGCGCCGCCGCTGACCTTTATTCCGGGAGACGATCATGCAGGTCCAACCTTACGTATTTTTCAACGGGCGTTGCGAAGAAGCGCTCGATTACTACTGCGCGAAGCTCGGCGCCCAGGTAACGTTCAAGATGCGCTACAAGGAGGCGCCGCCCGATCCGCAGAACCAGCCGCGCCCCGGCCTCGAAGAAAAAATCATGCACGCCAACGTGCGGATGGGCTCGACCGACTGGATGGCCTCCGACGGCCATTGCGATCCCGCCGTCGGCCCGATGAGCGGTTTCAGCCTGTCGCTGACAGCCGACGACACGGCCTGCGCCGAAAAGTACTTCAATGCCCTCGCCGACGGCGGCCAGGTGATGATGCCGTTTCAGCCGACCTTCTGGAGCAAGGGCTTCGGGATGGTGGTGGACCGCTTCAATCTCATGTGGATGGTGACGCTGCCGGAAGGTTGAGCGCGCGGCGGCGGGCGCTCTCGCGCCGCGAGGGCCGAGGCTTGTCGTGGTTGATCAGTTGGTGCGACTGGTGCAGTTCATCGCAATCGGTGCGGTCTGGGCGAGGTTGGCCAATCGCGCCCGGTCCGGCTCCCACTATCGCGCCTGGTCCAGCCACCTCGCCAGCGCCGGTCAGCCTAAACCTTCGCCAAAACCCGCGAATGCCGTTCGATGTTCCAGTTCGGCTCCGTTTCCAGCAACAACTCGCGCAACCGGTCAACCTGTTCGGCAAGCCGCTGCCCGAGCCAATACGGTCCCTGAAACTCGGCCGGCAGCTTGAGCGCCGCGTCGGCGTGCCTCTGCGCGAGCGGCAACGCGGCCGGAATGCTGAAGTGCGTCGCCCGGCCAAAACGCAGGGCGCGCGCCATCGCCAGCAAAATCGCGCGCACGGTGCTCACCTCCGCGCCGCATTGCCCGGCATACGCCGCCCGCGCCACCGCGTCGGCGTGCATCAGCGGACCGGTGGCCAGCAACTCCAGCGAACTGAGCACCGAGCGGTGCAGCCGCTGAATCTCTTCGAGCTTCGCTTGCGGCACATCGATTTCCTTCGCCACCGATGGCATCAGCGAACGCAATTGCACGAGCCCCTTGTTGATTGCGAGAAAACGCTTGACCTGCTCTTCCTCGCTGATCGTCTCGCCCTCCAGCAGGCGCGTGTAGATGCGTGCGCATTCGCGCAGATTGGCCGCGATGCCATAGCGCCACGAATAGGTGGCATGCAGCGGCAGCGCGAACGAAAACGCCAACGCGATCACAATGCCGATCAGCACGTTCAGCGTGCGCCACAGGCCGACGTCGATCAGGTTGTCGCCGTGGCCCGCGACGATACACATGGTAATGGCCGTCAACAGCCCGATATAACCCGACGAGCCGATCGCAAACCACGCGCAGATGGCGGCGACGATCGACATTAGCAGATAGGTGAGCGGCAGCGAACCGGTCAGGTTTTGCAGGAGAATCAGCGCAAGCCCGATCGATGCCCCAAGCAGCGTGCCCGCCGCCCGTTCGGCCGCCTTCTTGCGGATGTTGCCGTGATGCTGCAAGCCGCCGATCACCACCAGCAAGGTGACCGAAGACCAGATGCCATGCGGAATATCGATACCCGTGGTCGCCAGAATCGAAACCAGCATGGCCAGGCCGACACGCAGACTGTGCAGCACCTTGGCGTGGCGATAGCGGTAGTAAGGCGAGGTAATCGCGCGAACCATCCGGCTGAGCGCCGAGCGGCGTGGAATCAAGGTGTGGGAATCGGCAGAAGCCATACGGACGCGCTCGAAGCTGTAAAGGACGGTTTCGCTATCCTGCCCTGGAGTACGCTATCAAGACAAACGCCCGCAGACCTTCGTCTGCGGGCGCTGTAGTTTTCAGGCTCCCGAACCCGTTGAGGCGGGACGACGCAAGTCGCGCGCACCTAGCTTTCCACCACGTCCAGATAGTCTTCCGGGCGGGTGCGGTCTTCGGCGCGCTGCATGCCGGCCGCGCGCACCAGCAGGCTCACCACCACCGCCACCACCAGATTCACGATCAGCGACCATACCGCCGCATAGCCCGGAATCGCCATGCCGAACAGGTGGATCGTAAAGATCGAGCCGGCCAGCTTCAGCGAAATCGCCATCCACGTGCCGGTTGCGATGCCGACCGCCCAGCCGATCAGCAGGCCGCGATAGTCGAGCACGCGCGTGTACAGACCCAGCACGATGGCCGGCAGCGTCTGGATGATCCAGATACCGCCGAGCAGTTGCAACTGAATCGCGTACGTGAGCGGCAGGCCGAGAATGAACGCCACCGCGCCGACCTTGACGATCAGCGAGACCAGCTTCGCGACATTGGTCTCCTGCTCATGCGTCATGTTGCGGTTGACGAACTCCTTGTGGATGTTGCGCGTGTACAGGTTCGCGGCCGCGATCGACATGATCGCCGCCGGCACCAGCGCGCCGATGCCGATTGCCGCGAACGCCACGCCGACGAACCACGACGGGAAGTAATGCAGGAACAGCGCCGGCACCGCGAAGTTCGGGCCGAACGCCTTGAAGTACGGTGCGAACTCCGGCATGTCCTTCACGCCCGAGGCAAGCGCCATGAAGCCGAGCAGCGCAAGCAGGCCGAGCACCAGCGAGTAAGCCGGCAGCATCGCCATATTGCGGCGAATCGTGTTACCCGACTTCGACGAGAGCACCGCCGTGATCGAGTGCGGATACAGGAACAGCGCGAGCGCCGAGCCCACCGCGAGCGTTGCGTACGCGCTGTAGCCGTTCAGGCTCGACACGTCCGGCGCCTTCAGCAACAGCTTGGCCGGCGGCACCACGCTGAAGATATGCCCGAAGCCGCCCAACTGCGGCGGAATCACAATGATCGCGGCGAAGATCGTGATGTAGATCAGGATGTCTTTGACCACCGCGATCATGGCCGGCGCGCGCAAACCCGAGGTGTACGTGTACGCCGCGAGAATCGCGAACGCGATGATCAGCGGCAGGTCGCCGACAAAGCCCTTGGTGTCGAAACCAAGCGCGCCGATCACCACTTCGATACCGACCAGTTGCAACGCGATGTACGGCATGGTCGCGACGATGCCGGTCACGGCGATCGCCAGAGCGAGCATGCGGCTGCCATAGCGCGCCGACACGAAGTCCGCCGATGTCACGTAGCCCTGACGTTTGGCGATGCTCCACAGTTTCGGGAACACGACGAACGCAAACGGATAGATCAGGATCGTGTACGGCAGCGCGAAGAAACCGGTTGCGCCCGCACCGAATACCAACGCCGGCACGGCGATGAAGGTGTACGCGGTGTACAGGTCGCCGCCCAGCAGGAACCAGGTGACGATGGTGCCGAAGCGCCGGCCGCCGAGACCCCACTCTTCCAGATGCGCGAGATCGCCGCGCCGCCAGTGGGCCGCGATAAAGCCGAGAATCGTGACGCCGACGAAAAACAGCACGAAGACGAAGGTAGCTGTGGCGTTCATTATCGTGCGCCCCCCTGCGGACGGCCATTGGAGCGCGTCTTGGTCTTGAAGTACACGAGCGCCGTGATGACCGCGCTGATCAGCACCCACAGGAGCTGATACCAGTAGAAGAACGGAAAGTCGAACAGCACCGGTTCGACCTTGTTATATGACGGCACCCAGATCATCGCGATCCAGGGCAACAGCAGCAACCAGAGCCAGTGCTTGCTGGCTTTGTTCGCGTCGGCGTCGTGAGCCATGACGTCTCCTCTTCCCTATTATTGAAATGTTGGCCCGTGTTTGACGGGTGGTGGACCCACGGCGGATGGCCACGGGCGCCCCGAAAGCTCCGAAAGAGTATAGGAGCCGCGAACGCGCGGTCAAGCAGGGACGACCCGAGCACGAGCGTGCTTTCGGGGTCGGCGGGATGGTGTCCGAACGGGCGTGTTCGAAGCAATGGGACGGCGCACGTGAGAGGCCGCGCGGCCTGGTTGAGAGGCCGGCCTGTGTCGCATGGACGCGGACCGGCTGCTCGATGCGCGATGAATGGCGGCGCGCGCAAGCGTCGCGCGGGCGCAACGACGCCCGGCGCCGAGGCGGGGCTATCGAGCCTGCGCGCTGCCTTGGGCCGCACCGGCGTACGCGAGCCCAACCACCTTCGGCGCCGGAATCAGATCGAGAACGAGGCGCCGGTCTGTCCGGTCGATTCCTGCAAACCCTTGATCCACTTGCGCGCGGGCAGACCGAGTTCGGTTTCGATCAGCTTCGCGCGCGTTTGCAGCGCCGTGAACGGCACCTCGAGCGGCGGCCCCGAAAACGCGATCGCGATGCGGTTGCCGTCATGCACTTCCGGCAGCGCGACCACGCGGCCGTTGAAGGCTTCGTTCAAGCGCTTCATGTTGCGCACGAAGCTCGGATGATCGCCGAACAGGTTCACCGTCACCACGCCCGCGTCGGTCAGACACGCGCGCACCGCGCGATAAAAGCCCACGCTGTCGAGCACCGGGCCGCGCGCGGTCGCGTCATAGACGTCGATCTGCAGCGCGCCGATCGTGCCGTGGTTGGCGCGGTCGTTGACGAAGTCCCATGCATCGGCTTCATGCACGGTCAGCCGCGCGTCGTCGTGCGGCAGTTCGAACATCGTGCGCGCGGCCACTACGACCGCCGGGTTCACTTCCACCGCCTCGACCTTCGCGCGCTTGAGGAAGCGGTACGCGAACTTGGTCAGCGCCGCGGCGCCCAGACCGAGCTGGACGATACGCTTCGGTGTTTCGATGAACAGCAGCCAGGCCATCATCTGCTCCGCGTATTCCAGTTCGATGTGATCCGGCTTGCGCAGACGCATGGCGCCTTGCACCCACTCCGTGCCGAAATGCAGAAAGCGCACGCCGCCCTCTTCCGAGAATGTCACCGGCGCGAAACGAGGCTTGCGCGGCGCTTCGATTTGCGGCGCGTCGTGCAGATCGTCGCCGAGCGAGGCGCGCTTTTTATTGCGCATGGCGTGGTGCTCTTTCTGTGTTTTCTGTTTTCCGCCGGCGGCATCAGCGTCACGGTTGCGGAAGGCGCGCGCTTCAGCCGAAGCGCGCTTGATCAATTTCGTCATGTAAGGATGTCGCGCCAAAGACGCAATTTTTGGTCGAAGGAGAGCATAGCATTCGCCGGACTCGACGAAGGCAATACCAGGGTGACGTAGCCCGCCGCACCGATCACCGGCGCGAAGCGGCCCGCCGTCTTGCCGTTGAAGCAGACTTTCGCGAGCTTCGGCGCGTGCTCGCGCAATGAAGCGAAATCGTTGGGGCTGGCATTGCGGATCGCCGCGTCGAGACTGCCTTCGCGCGTGCAGGCGGCGAGCACGTCCCACACACCGATGCCGTGAGCCAGCACGCGCCGCAGACGCTCTGTGTAGCCGAGTTCGGCGAGCGGCTCGTCGAGCACGGTGCCGAGAAGCCGCCAGAACTGGTTGCGCGGATGCGCGTAATACTGCGTCGCGGCCAGCGACGCCTCGCCGGGAAAGCTGCCGAGAATCAGCGTATGCGTATCCGCGGCGACGACGGGAGGAAAGCCGCGCAGCATCAGCGGCGCTGCTCGTCGGACGCGCGCGTGGCGGGATGCGCGCGCGAGGCGGTGTGTTCGAGCGGACGGCCGTGTTCGCGCACGCGCGGATGCGCAGACCAGTCGCCTGATATGCCAGCCCCGGACACAGTGGCCAGATGCGCCCACAGCGCCGGCAGCATGCATTCGGTCACCATCAAGGGCGCGCCGTGGCGCTCGAACACCGAGCGGCGCGCGACCAGCGCGTGCGGCGGCAGGCTCTCGATCGCGCACGCCGCGAGGCGATAGAGCGGATGCCGCGCGGTCAGCCTGCGGCTCACCAGCGACGAACGCGCCACGCTGCTGTCGCTATACAGCAGTTCAGCCAGCGGCCGCGTGCGCAAGCGCCGCATGGCCTGCCACACGCCGGCACTCGCGGCGAGCGGCGCGACGCTATGCGCCGCCACGAACGGCACGCCGTCGACCGCGAGCACGACTTCGCGCACCCAGACCGGCACACGCGGCGCGAGGCCGAGCGCGGCGTGCTCGTCGGCCCACGGCAGCGCGACGCCTTCGCGCGTCACGCGAACCGCGACCGCGCCGAGCGCGCGCAGATGCGCGGTCAGTGAACCACCACGGGTCAGCCAGTCTTTCTGCGCGGCGCTCAGGCCGGGCAAGGGAGCGACGCGCCAGTGGGCGTCGGCGGCAACGAAACGGATAGACATGGTGTCGGATTATAACGGCGCGGACGTCGGACCATTCCGCACCGGGCACGCTCTATCCTTCAGCAAAATCCGTCCACTACGCCGCGGGTCGCGAAGCACCTCGACTGGACTGCCGCTCCCGGTTAGTTCCGCTTCTCCGCCGCTCAGCTCGCGCCTGAGCGCGCCTTCATTTTCAGCCGGCGACAAACTCGCGCAACGCTTGTGCGACTTCTTCGAGCACCGGATCCCACCGCCCCAGCTCGCGCTGCCTGAACAGACGCGCCGACGGATACCACGGACTATCGTCACGCTCCGTCATCCAGCGCCAGTCCGTAAACGTGGGTACCAGCACCCAGACCGGCGTGCCGCACGCGCCAGCCAGATGGGCAATCGCGGTATCCACCGTAATGACCAGATCGAGCGACTGCACGATCGCCAGCGTATCGGCGAACGTGCCGATCTCCGGCCCAAACCTGTGCATGTCGATATCCGCGCGCCACGCCGCCGCCTCGTTCTGCGCGTCGCCCTTTTGCAGCGAAAACCATCTCACGCCGGTCTGCTCCAGAACCGGCAGCCATTGGGGCAACGGAATGGACCGGTAGCGATCGAGCCCGTAAGCCGGATTGCCGGCCCAGACAATGCCGACGCGCTTTCTGAACGGACCGCGCGCATCTACCGGACCGATTGCGGCGAGACGGCGGCGCCAACGCTGCATCTGGGCCGGGGCCGCACGCAGATAGGACGTGGCGAGCGGCAACATCGGCAGATCCAGCTTCATGGGCTCCGGCATTCTGAGCATCCGGCACCAGTAGTCGTACGGTCCGGGCGGCGCGGTGGTCCACGCGGCATGCACACCGGCCGCGAGACGCGCCACGTCGCCCAGCGGCACCTCGACCCAGACGTCGACCCGCGCGCCATGCCGATGCAGCCAGTCGGCCATGCCCAGAAACTGCAATTGATCGCCAAGCCCCTGCTCGCCGACGAGCAGAAAGCGGCGCCCCGCCACCGGCTCGCCCCGCCACTCCGGATAAGCGGGGCGAGCCAGATCGCGATTTTCCGGCAATGCCTCATGCCACCGGTATTGCTTCCAGCCGCTTCGGAAATCGCCCGCGCGCAGTTGGGCGGCAGCCAGATTGAATTGCATCAGCGGATGATCGGGCATCAGCCGCGCGGCTTCCACGGCATGGGCATGCATGGCGCGGAACTCGCCCAGCATGTTGAACGCAAACGACGCGTTGTGATGCAGCCAGCCGTTGTGCGGATCGACGCCGAGGCCCTCAAGAGCGACACTCACCGCGTCCTTGAAACGCTCCACGCCGTTCAGGGCATAAGCCACCTGTTGCAACGCGGACGCGTCGGCGGCGAAACGGCTGCGCAGCCCGGCGAGCAGGTCGTCGATCTCCGCATCACGCTGCGCCGCGGACAGCGCCGCGATCAGTTCGAGCGCGTCCGGCAGATGCGTCGAGTCGAGTGTCCACGCGCGTAGCCAGCAGTCCGCTGCGTCCTCGCGGCGATCGAGTTCCGTACTGATTCGCGCAAGCGCGCGCACGGCATGATGCAATGCCGGCTCGAGTTCGAGCGCATCGAGATAGTGCCGGCATGCCTCGGCAAGGCGCATCGACAGCTTCAGACAGTCGCCCAGATTGCGATGCAGGCTCGCAGTGCCGCCACCCAGGCTCATGGCGCGATGGTAGAACGCTTCGGCGGCGATCAGCTCGCCGCCCAGCGCGGCAATCAGGCCGCGATGCTCCCAGATATCCGCGCGCTCGGGCGCAATGTTCAAGGCCCGATCCAGATACTCGCGCGACCGTTCGGGCCGATCGACGCGAAATGACGCGAGGCCGAGACGGTGGAGCGCGTGTACGTTTTGCGATTGTTCCGCGAGGACTCGCTCGTAAGCGGCAATCGCTTCATGATGGCGCCCTGCGGCGAAGCAGACGTCGGCGTGCGCGGTGATCGTGACGACGTCGTTGGACAAGGAAGTGCGCAATGGTGAATCTGTTTCGTGCATCAACATCAATCAATCGGTTACGTGGGTTGCTCAATCTGCAATCGCCTGCGCCGCTCAGGCGGTTCGGTCCGACACCAGCATCGCCGTGAGACGGGCGGCCACCCGCTCGACGACCGGCGTCCACTGCGCGGGCTGCGGCTGCCGGAACAGATCGACGGAGTCATACCAGGGCTGCGTCTCTTCGGTGCCCCAGGACCAGTGCGAGACGTGATCGAGCACCGCCAGCACGCGATGCCCCAGCGCGCCGCCGAGATGCAACGGTGCGCTGTCGATCGTCACCAGCGCATCCAGTGCGGCAAGATGGGCCGCTACGTCGTCGAAACCGTGCTCGTATTCGCCGCTCAGATCGCACACGCGATAACCCTGCGCGGCGAGCGCGGTCACATCGGCGCGGCGGCCGGGCGTGAGCGGATGGAATACGACATCCGGGAGCGCCAGCAGCGGCGCCAGTGCGGCAAGCGGTATCGACCGTTTGGCGTCGCGCCGGTGCGTGGCGCTGCCGGACCACACGAGGCCGATTCGCCACTTCGCTTCGGGCACGCTTGCGTCGACCCGTTCGCGCCACGCCGCCGCCTTCGTTGCATCGGCCCGCAGGTAAGGCGTGCCGCGAACCTGCTGCGGCTGGAGGCCGAGCACGAGCGGCAGGCTCATGATCGGCAAAGCATAGTCGGGCAAGCCGAGCGGGCCGTCTTCGATCGACACGCAATCCGCGTAGAACCGCGCAAACAGCGGTTGCAACGCGCGACGCACGGCGAGCACCAGACGGCCGCCCTCGTCGCGCACGCGCGCTGCCAGTTGCGGAACGAAGCGGACCATCTGGATGTCGTCGCCGCTGCCCTGCTCACTGTGCACCACCAGCGTCCTGCCGCCGAGCGCTTCGCCATGCCAGCGCGGGCACAAGCGCGCCATCAGGCTGACGACGTTGTTCTGTTCGCGGTCTTCGCGCGCAAGACGCGCCTCGAAACGCGGCCATGCGCTCGACCAGGCGCCGCACCTAAGCCCGAGGTCGGCGAGATCGACCGCGGCCTGTATGCCTGACGGATCGATCGCGAGCGACGCCACCAGCGCCGCTTCGCTGTCCTCATAGCGCGCCTGCTCGCCGAGATACATGCCGATTGCCGCCAGCACGTCGGCATTGCCGGGCGCGGCGGCATCCACGGCGCGCATGGTGACTTCCGCGGCGGCCGCGTCGCCGCACTGCCACTGCGCGTGACTGAGTTGCCACGCCATTTCCGCGTCGGCGGGATTGCGGGCAAGGCTCTCGCGACAGATGCGCTCCACCGTCGGCCAGTCGCGAATCTCGCGGAACGCCAACGCGAGTTGCAACGGCAAAGCCGGGTCGATCGCGGGGTCGAGCGCATACGCCCGCAGCAGCGCCGCGCGACGCTCCGCACGCGCGTTCATCCCGGTGAGCGCCGCCAGCGCGATCGACAAGCACCACGGCGCGCGCGCGTCCCACGGCGCCCGACGCTCATAGGCGCGCAGCATATGCGCGGCCGCCGACTGCGCACCGCAGCCGTCGATCAGCCAGATCACCCAGTCGATCGTCGACTCCAGCGGCTGAGCGGCCACCGCCAGTTCGCTGTTGCGCTGCGCGGCGTCGGCGCGGCCGAGCGCGTCGGCGAAGAGCGCCACCCGCGCATGGCGCGCTCCGTTCGAGCACGCTAGTGCCTGGGACGCGCTGTGATAGGCCTCCTCGAAACGCTCCGCGCTCGCGCACAGGTCGGCGTGCAACTGCGACGTCACACCTGTCGCGGCGAACTCGACGGCGCGGCGCGCGGCGGCATCGAAACCCTGCTCGCGCAGAATCGACCACAGGAGATGAACGGAATCGGGAGTTACAGCGAGAGCGGAATCGGACATGGGAGTCGGGAGCGTGGTGGTTACGCGCGAACGCGTAATCGTAAAAATAAGATCCTGTGCTTACGATGCTTAAAGATTGCAAACAATCCTTCAAGCCTCCGAATAAAAAACGCGCGATCATAAGATAAAGCCGCGCGTTTGCATCTCACAAACCAATCTCAATTTAATGCCGTTGATTCTATTTAGTTAGTTAACCATAATTAATTTCAGTCGACGAAGGGCACGGCCCTGCCGGTCGACCAGATCAACCCGTCACCGTATGGAGCAACGCTTGAATACTGAAAAATTGAAGGAAACGTCCGACCGCATCGCTCATCTGGCCGCTGTGGTGTTGCGGCGCACGGGCATCGCGCAACTGGAGAAGGAACTGGCAGGATCGGCACTGGCGCAACATCACACGTCGAAACAGACCAGCAAGGCGATCGGCAGTCTCGCGGCGAAAGTGCTGGCCGATCATGTTTCGTGTCACGAGGCAAAGGAACTGGCCGGTTGTGTGCTCTCGCAAGTGCGTCATGTGGAGGGATCGGCGCCCGCGCGTTGAGCGCGCCACCTGAGACCACCCAAGTGGCCTCGGCTCCGCCGCGTCGGACAAAAAAATGCGCTGCCGGAGCAGCGCATTTCCCAACCACAAGCGTCAGCGCGACGCAGCAGAATCAGGTGCGATTCATGCCTCGTTTGCGCGCGCCAGCAGCAGCGCATTGGTGCGCTTCACGAAGCTCGCCGGGTCTTCCAGCGCGCCACCTTCGGCGAGCAAGGCCTGGTCGAACAGCAAATGGCACCAGTCGTCGAAGTTCGCGCTGTCCGCATGCAGCCCCTTCACCAGCGCGTGCTCCGGATTCACCTCGAGAATCGGATGAAACGACGGCGCCTGCTGACCCGCAGCCTTCAGCATGCGTTGCAGATAGCCGCTCATTTCGCCGTCGTCGGCAACGAGACAGGACGGCGAATCGGTCAGGCGGAACGTGAGGCGCACGTCCTTGGCCTTGTCCTTCAGCGCTTCCTTCATCTTCTCGACGAGCGGCTTGAACTCTTCGCCGACCTTTTCCTGCGCTTCTTTTTCTTCGTCGTTCAGCGCGCCCAGATCGAGATCGCCGCGCGCCACGCTTTGCAGCGGCTTGCCTTCGAACTCGTTCAGGAACGACAGGATCCACTCGTCCACGCGGTCGGTCAGCAGCAGCACTTCCACGCCCTTCTTGCGGAACACTTCGAGGTGCGGGCTGTGGGTCGCGGCCTGCCAGGTGTCGGCGGTGACGTAGTAGATCTTGGTCTGCTCGGGCTTCATACGCGCCACGTAATCGGCGAGCGATACGGTCTGCTCAGGCGTGTCCGTATGCGTCGACGCAAAGCGCACGAGTTTGGCGATCCGCTCGCGGTTGGCGAAGTCTTCGCCGATGCCTTCCTTCAGCACCTGGCCGAATTCCTTCCAGAAACCGGCGTACTTTTCCTTGTCCGCCTCGTTATCCGAATTGGCCAGATCTTCGAGCATCGACAACACGCGCTTGGTCACGCCTTCGCGGATCGCCTTCACGTCGCGGCTTTCCTGGAGGATTTCGCGCGACACGTTCAGCGGCAGATCGGCCGAATCGACCACGCCCTTCACGAAACGCAGATACGCGGGCAGCAGCTGCTCGGCGTCGTCCATGATGAACACGCGTTTCACGTACAGCTTCAGGCCGCCGCGATGATCGCGGTTGAACATGTCGAACGGCGCGTGGGTCGGCACGTACAGCAATTGCGTGTACTCGCTGCGGCCTTCGACGCGGTTATGCGTCCATGTGAGCGGATCCTGATGATCGTGCGAAAGGTGCTGATAGAACTGCTTGTACTGCTCGTCGGTGATGTCGTTCTTCGAACGCGTCCACAGCGCGCTGGCCTGGTTGACGGTCTCGTCTTCGTCTTTCGTGACCATCGCGCTCTTTTCCGCGTCCCACTCTTCCTTCTGCATCAGGATGGGCAGCGCGACGTGGTCCGAGTACTTCTGAATGATCGATTTCAGACGATGCGACGACAGCAGTTCGTCCTCATCGGCACGCAGATGCAGTGTGATGGTCGTGCCGCGTGCGGCGCGCTCGATCTGCTCGACCGCGAAATCGCCCTCGCCCGCGCTTTCCCAGCGCACGCCTTCAGAGGCCGGCAGACCGGCACGGCGCGTTTCCACGGTGATCCTGTCCGCGACGATGAAGCCCGAATAAAAGCCCACGCCGAACTGGCCGATCAGCGCCGCGTCTTTCTGCTGGTCGCCGGAGAGCTTGCCGAAGAATTCCTTGGTGCCCGAACGCGCGATCGTGCCGAGGTTGGCGATCGCTTCGTCGCGGCTCATGCCGATGCCGTTGTCGTCGATCGTGATGGTGCGCGCGTCCTTGTCGTACGACACGCGAATCCGCAGGTTCGGATCGTTCTCGTACAACGCGCTGTTTTCGATCGCTTCGAAGCGCAGCTTGTCGGCCGCGTCGGACGCATTCGAAATCAGCTCGCGCAGGAAAATTTCCTTGTTGCTGTACAGCGAATGGATCATCAGATGCAGAAGCTGTTTCACTTCTGCCTGAAAGCTCATGGTTTCTTGTGCCATGGTCGGACTTCCTCTCTGTTGCGAATGGGGTTCAAGTCAAGGCGCGGCGCCGTTCGTTGCGGCCTGAGCGCTGGCGTGTCGGCTGGCGGTGGGCCGGCCGCCGCCAGCCGTAGCCGTAGCCGTAGCCGTAGCCGTAGCCGTAGCCGTAGCCGCCGGATCGTCCGCCTAATTGGGGGCAAGCCGGCGCGGTTTCAAGAGGCGCGCCGCGCCACGCCGTCGAGATAACGGCACAGAAACGTTGCCAGCTCCGGATCACCGCAATTGGCGATATTGAAGCGCATCCAGGTGGTCGGCGACTGCTGCGGCGAGAACAGGCTGCCGGGCGTGAGCAGAAAACCGGCTTCGTGGCCGGCGGCCGCCAGCGCGTCGGCATCGACGCCAGTGTCGGCCCACAGGAACATGCCGGCCATCGGTGTCAGGAACAGCTTCAGGCCGGTCTTCTCCAGCATCCGCACGGATTTCTCGCGCACGCCGTCGAGCCTCACGCGCAGCCGTTCGACGTGCCGCCGGTAGTGGCCCTCGGTCAGGATCTTGTACAGCACGCGCTCGTTCAATTCCGGGCTCGTCATGCCGACCAGCATCTTCTGGTCGCTGACCGCCGTCGCCACGTCAGGCGCGCAGGCAATGAAACCGACCCGCAGATTCGGCGCGAGCGTCTTCGAAAAACTGCCCAGGTAAATCACGCGCTTCAACTGGTCGAGGCTCGCGAGCCGCGTGCCCGGATAGCTCGGCGGGCACAGATCGCCGTAAATATCGTCCTCGACGACGATGAAATCGTACGCTTCGGCCAGACGCAGAATGCGGAACGCCTGGGCCGCCGTGAGCGACGTGCCCGTGGGGTTCTGCAGCACCGAGTTGATCACCAGCATTTTCGGCCGCCACGTTTGCACGAGCGACTCCAGTGCGTCGAGATCCGGGCCGTCCGGCGTGTACGGCATGCCCACCAGCCGCGCGCCCTGCGAGGCGAACCGCCCGAACATCTGAAACCACGCCGGATCGCCGACGATCACGGCATCGCCCGGTTTCACGTAGATGCGCGAGATCAGGTCGATCGCCTGCGTGATGCCGGACACCATTACGATCTGATCCGGCGAAGCGCCGATCTCCAGTTCTTCGAGCCGCGTCTGCAACTGCTGGCGCAACGGCAAAAAGCCCTGCGGCGTGCCGATGCCGAGCATCTGCGCGCCGCTTTGCCGGCCGAGGGTGCGCAGCGCGTTGGTGATCAGGTCGCCGTCGAGCCAGCGTGCCGGCAGATAACCGAGGCCGGGACTGCGCTCCGGACGCGCGCCGGTGTGCAGCATGTTGCGCAGCAGCCAGACCACGTCGATGGTGGCGGGCGCCGCCGCCTGGGTAGGCGGATGAATCTCGGCGGTGGCCGCGGCGGCCAGCCGTTCGCGCACATAGAATCCGGAACCGCGCCGCGACTCCAGAAAACCCTGCGCCACCAGCCGTTCGTACGCCTCGACCACCGTAAAGCGCGACACGCCCTTGTCGAGCGCGAGCTTGCGGATCGACGGCATGCGCATGCCGGGGCGGAACACGCGCTCCTCGATACGGCGGCGCGCCCACTGGACGAGCTGCTCCACCAGCGTCAGCGACGCCGTGTCGTGCGGGGCGGGAATCTGGGCAAGCGGGACGGACATAACGGAGGCTCCAACTGTACCGAATAGTATCGAACCGATTGTATCGTTACTGTGCAGGTCGGCGCCGCTACATTTGAGATAAGCAAAGGATGGGACGCAGTGCGGCAGGTCTTCTGACATCTATGCCGATACTTTCGCGTCATCCGGCAAAACCCTGCCGAAACGCCATCCGCATGGCCCGCCGATCCGGCAAACGGTTATGCTTACGGCCCCGGCAACGTTGCCGCCACACCCGGCACGTACCGGTTTACCGCAGAGAACCGTTTCCCCGATCCGTCATGACTGCTCACCCGCTTCGCCTTGATCACCTCGTGATTTCCGCCCGCACCCTCGACGAGGGCACGCAGTACGTCGCCGACACGCTCGGCGTCGCGCCGGCCGGCGGCGGCGCGCATCCGCTGATGCGCACGCACAACCGCCTCCTGAACCTGTGGGGCGGCGTGTATCTGGAAGTGATCGCGGTCGATCCGCTGGCGGCGTCGACAGACAACGCGCCGCGCGCCCGCCTGTTCGCGCTCGACGACCCGGCCACGCAAGCGCGGCTCGAAAACGGCCCGTATCTGTCGCACTGGGTCGCGCGGGTCGAGCGGCCGAAACATCTCCCCACGTGGCAGGCGCAGTATCCGCAGCGCATTCCCCCGGCGGTTCCAATGACGCGCGGCGATTTCACCTGGAGCCTGACCGTGCCCGACGACGGCGCGTTCCCCGCCTGGCAGGGCGGCGGCGACGGTGTGCTGCCGTCGCTGATTCAATGGGACACGGTGCGGCATCCGTCGACGGTGTTGCCGGAAACGGGCATTTCGCTGACGGCCCTGAAGGGCGTGCACCCGCAGGCAGACACGTTGGCGGCGCAACTGCGCTGGCTCGGCGCGGCGCATCTGATCGAGTTGCAGGCCACGGATGGCGCGCCGGCCCTCGTCGCCGAGTTTGAAACGCCCGACGGTCTACGGACCCTTAAATAAGCAGCGCGCGCGGGTCGCCGACTCGCGCGATAATTGAAGTTTTGACCGGTTCCAGTACCAGCAGAGGAGACCATGGACCAAAGCGACTTGAAAGCCCCCATGTGGCAATTGTCCGAACGCGCACGCAAGCTCACGAGCTCGGCGATCCGCGAGATTCTGAAGGTCACGGAGCGGCCCGAAGTCATTTCGTTCGCGGGCGGCCTGCCCTCGCCGGCCACCTTCCCGGCCGAACGCATGCGCGCGGCGGCCGACCGCATTCTGCGCGACGAACCGGCCGCCGCCCTGCAATACAGTGCGACCGAAGGCTTTGCGCCGCTGCGGGAATGGATCGCGAAGCGCTACTCGGTCAACGGCGCGCAGATTCGCGCAAGCCAGGTGCTGATCACCACCGGCTCGCAACAGGCGCTCGACCTCCTCGGTAAAGTGCTGGTGTGCCCGGACAGCCCGGTGCTAGTCGAAACGCCGACCTACCTCGGCGCGCTGCAATCGTTTTCGATGTACGAGCCGCGCTACGTGCAAGTGCCGACCGACGAACACGGCCTCATTCCCGAAGCGCTCACGCCCGAACTGACGGCCGGCGCGCGCCTGCTGTACGCACAGCCCAATTTCCAGAATCCGACCGGCCGCCGCCTGCCGATCGAACGCCGCCGCGCGCTCGCCCAGTTCGCGAAAACCGCGCCGTTCCCGGTGATCGAAGACGATCCGTACGGCGCGCTGGACTACGCGGGCGAACCGCTGCCCACCATGCTATCGATGGCGCCGGACCATATCGTCCATCTCGGTTCGTTCTCGAAGGTGCTGGCGCCGGGTCTGCGGGTCGGCTACATCATCGCGCCCGAAGAGCTGATCTTCAAACTCGTGCAAGCCAAACAGGCCACCGATCTGCACACGCCGAGCTTCACCCAGCGCATCGTGTACGAAGTGATCAAGGACGGCTTTCTCGACACGCACGTGCCGACCATTCGCGAGCTGTATCGCAACCAGTGCGCGGCGATGCTCGCCGCGCTCGAACGCTACATGCCGGAAGGCGTAAGCTGGAACCGTCCGGAAGGCGGCATGTTCGTGTGGGTGAATCTGCCCGCGCAGATCGACAGCATGAAACTGCTCGAAGAAGCGGTCGCGCAGAACGTCGCGTTCGTGCCGGGCGGCCCCTTCTTCGCGAATGAAGCGCAACACAACACGCTGCGTCTGTCGTTCGTCACAGTGCCGCCGGCCAGGATCGACGAAGGCGTGTCGCGTCTCGCCGCGCTGATCCGCGCGAAAATCTGAGCGTTTTCTGCATGATCTTCGCCCGCCCCGCGTCTACCGAACTCCACTACTGACCAAGGAATCAACATGGCTCAATCGAACGTGTACGACAAGCTGAAGGAACTGGGCATCGAATTGCCGAGCGCAGGCGCGCCGGCCGCCGCTTATGTCATGAGCGCGCAAAGCGGCAACACGGTGTACCTGTCCGGGCACATCGCGAAGAAGGACGGCAAGGTATGGGCCGGCAAGCTCGGCGCCACCCTCACCACCGAGGAAGGCAAAGCTGCCGCGCGCTCCATCGCCATCGACCTGCTTGCCACGCTGCATGCGCATGTGGGCGATCTGAACCGCGTCACGCGCATCGTCAAGCTGATGAGTCTCGTCAACTCGACGCTCGAATTCACCGAACAGCATCTGGTCACCAACGGCGCGTCGGAATTGATTGCCGATGTGTTCGGTGAACGCGGCAAGCATGCGCGCTCGGCATTCGGCGTCGCGCAGATTCCGCTCGGCGCGTGTGTCGAGATCGAGCTGATCGCTGAAGTCGGCTAATGTACCGAAGTCTGCACGCCGTATCACCGGGGCAGCCTGCAACGGCTGCCAGTTAGTCAGGCGTGGTGCGCTCAGAACGCGTCGCGAGGTGTCGACCACCCGCGGCGCGTTTTGCATTTGTGGCGAGGTAGCTCGTTCCGTCGTCAACGGATAGAATCCGCCAACACTATCCATCCGTTTGATTCGCTGGACCGCGCCCCATGCCCGCCCATACTGTCCGTTTCAAACAGGTCGACGTATTCACGTCGGTGCCGTTCAAGGGCAATCCGCTTGCCGTCGTGTTCGATGCCGATGCCCTCGATACCGATCAGATGCGGGCCATCGCCCATTGGACCAATCTGTCGGAAACCACCTTCCTGTTGAAGCCCAGCGATCCGGCCGCCGACTACCGCGTGCGCATCTTCACCACGCGTGGCGAATTGCCGTTCGCCGGTCATCCGACGCTCGGCACCGCGCATGCGCTGCTCGAAAGCGGCTATCAGCCGAAGCAGGCCGGCAAGCTCGTGCAGCAGTGCGGCGTGGGGCTCGTCAAGCTCGAGGCACTGCCTGAAGCGGACGGCGCGTGGGCCTTCGCCGCGCCGCCCGCGCGCGTCACGCCGCTTGCCGAGGATCGCTACGCGGCGCTGTCTACGGCTTTGCGTAGCGAATCGATCGATTTCAGCGCGACGCCCTGCGCGGTCGACAATGGTGCGCCGTGGCTCGTGGTGCGCGTCGATTCGGCGCGTGAGTGCCTCGCGCTCGAACCCGATGCTGCCGCCCTCGCCGACATGGTGAGTTCGGTGAATACCCACGGACTTGCCGTCTATGGCCCGCATGATGCGGGTGGCCCAGCCACCTTCGAGGTGCGCTGCCTGATGGCCGGGGGCAGCTTCGGCATTGGTGAAGATCCTGTGACCGGCAGCGCCAATGCGGCGCTCGCGGGCCTGTTGAGCGCACAGCAGTTGCGCCCTGGCGCGCGCTATTCAGTGCGTCAAGGCACCGCGCTGGGCCGCGCCGGCCAGGTTCGCGTGCACTACGACGATGCACGTCCCGAAGGAGATCCGCTTCGGGCACGCGGCAAGACGTGGATTGGCGGTCCGTCGGTGACGATCATCGACGGCACGTTCCGCCTGCCCTGACCGGCGCGCGCCCGGCCTCGCCCGAGCATGAGCCCAGGCCCGCCACCGTAGGCAGAACAGGGTTAGCCCCGCCTCGCCACGCTCGACCACAAAACGCCGCATCGCTTGCTTCATTCAATGCGCGGCGCATTGGGAAAGGCCTGGCACACCTGAATGCCAGCACGCCGGAGCGCCAATTGCCGATGAAATGCCCGAATACGACCGCGAGGCAACCCCCTGAAGACCGGCCACGCCGGCTGCCAGACCCGCCGTACGGGACAGCTTGTCGCGCCCGCGTATACCCGATGCCCGGACCCTTCCTTAATCCAGTGGCATTCAGTAATATCGAAACGTACGCGATGACCTGCGGATGGTCAGGCACGGCGCCACGCTCCCTTCTTCTGCGCAGCAGTTCCGGCACCTCGGTCACCATGCAGCCACCCATGAAATCAGCGCAGTCAATTCTCGCGCGCCTGTTACCGGCCGGCACCCAGGCACGGGCCGCCCGATGAGCCAGTCCCGCTTCTCAGACCAGCGCGAAGCCAAACCCCGCCGCGATCCCGCAGTGTCGCGCCGTCGCGCGTTTCTCGCTATTCCCGCGCTCGGCGTTCTGGTCCTGATCCTGCTTTGGACGGTGATCTTCGCGCGTCTCTCGGTCGAGAAAGAAGCCACGTATCGTGAAGCCATGGCCTCTGCCGCGATTCTTTCCGCAGCGCTGGAGCAGCACACGGTCAAGGCGATTCACCAGGTCGACCAGATCACCCGCTTCGTCAAATTCGAGTTCGAGAAGACGCCGAATCATTTCGATCTCGCGAGCACGGTGGAAAAAGGCGTCGTGCAAAGCGAGACGCTGGTGCAGGTGTCGCTGATCGACGAACACGGCACCTTGATCGCCAACACGGCCGAACTCAATCCCCGGCACATCGATCTGTCCGACCGCGAACACTTCAAGGTTCACGAACACGAAAACGACGACCAGTTGTATATCAGCAAACCCGTGCTCGGCCGCGTGTCCGGTCACTGGACCTTGCAGATGACGCGGCGTCTGAATCATCCGGACGGCTCGTTCGCGGGCGTGGTGGTGGTGTCCGAAGACCCCAGCTATTTCACCTCCGACTTCTACAACAACGCGGCCATCGGCCGTGAAGGCGTGATCGCGGTGATTTCGGACAGCGGCGCGGTACTGGCGAGGCGCACCGGCACCGCCGACACCGCGAGCGGCGCCTTCTCGGCGAGCGGTTCGTATCCGACTTCGGAGCACGTGTCGGGCACCTATGTCGATTCGATCGACAACGTCACGCGCATCGTGTCGTACCGGCACATCGACGGTTATCCGCTCGGCGTGCTGGTGGGTCTGTCGCAAGCAGAAGAATTCGCCGACTACAACCACACGCGCAATGTCTATCTGCTAATGGCGGGGTTCATCTCGCTCGCCATGCTGAGCTTCTTCGCCGTGGCCACCGGCCTGATCGGCAAGCTGCTCGGCCGCGAGCGCGAAATGACACATCTGGTCGAATACGATCTGCTCACCGGCCTGCGTAATCGCTATGCCACGCTGCAAAGCCTGCGGCACGACGTCGCGCAACCGGCCAACCTCGGCCGCCTCGCGATCCTCTTTATCGACCTCGACAACTTCAAGACCGTCAACGACACGCTCGGCCACAACGCCGGCGACATCGTGCTGCAAATGACGGCCTCGCGGCTCGCCATCGCGGTGGCCGACGGCGGCGCGCTGAGCCGCATCGGCGGCGACGAGTTCGTGGTCGTGATCAAGGGCGACGACGTCGAGAAGCGTGCCGTCACGCTGGCCGAAGCCGCGGCCGAAGCGTTCGCCAAACCGTTCGAAGTACGCGGCAGTTCGTTCGTGCTGCACGCGAGCATCGGCATTGCGCTGTACTCGGTCGCCAACGAAAGCGAAATCGACCTGCTGAAAAAAGCCGACCTCGCCATGTACAGCGCGAAAGACGCGGGCAAGAACTGCTACCAGTTCTATTCACCGCAACTGTCGCATCGCGCCGATCATTTGATGAAGTGGGAACAGCAATTGCGCGTGGCGCTCGCCGAAGGGCAACTGTTTCTCGCCTATCCGCCGAAGATCGATCTGACACGCCGCTGCATTACCGGCTTCGAAGCGCTGGTGCGCTGGAATCATCCACAGCACGGTTTGATTCCGGCGAACGAATTCATTCCGGTCGCCGAATCCACCGGCCTGATCGTGCCGATCGGCGACTTCGTGATCGAGACCGCCTGCCGTCAGCTCGCGCTGTGGCAGCAGCAAGGCTACGACACGCTGTCGCTCGCGGTGAACATTTCGGCGGTGCAGTTCTGGCGCGGCGACTTGTACGAAACCATCTCGCACGCCATCGAGGAAAGCGGCATTTCCGCACGCCGCCTCGAACTGGAAATCACCGAAACGGCGATGATGGAATATCCCGAACTCGTCTCGGAGAAAATTTTCGCGTTGAAGCGCCTCGGCGTGCGCATCGCGCTCGACGATTTCGGCACCGGTTATTCGTCGCTGTCCTACCTGAACCGTTTCTCGGTGGACACGCTGAAAGTGGACCGTTCGTTCATCCAGGCAATTCCGGGCGACCGCAGCGTCTGCGTGATGGTCACCGCGATCGTCAATCTGGCGCGTTCGCTCGGGCTCACGGTGGTGGTCGAAGGCACCGAGACCGAAGAGCAGATTGCCTGGCTTGCCGCGCTCGGACATATCGAGGCGCAGGGCTTCCTGTTCTCGCGTCCGGTGCCGGTGGACGCGATTCCCGCGCTGCTGGAACGCTTCGGCGTCTGCGGCATGACGGGCACGAGCCGGCAGGCCGCGCGCGACGCGGATAGCACCACCAGCGTCAACACCAACACGTGAACACAGCGGCCCTTGCAGGTCGTCACGGATGATCTACCCGCGGCGCCGCAAACCGGCTACATTCTCGCTGTACCGGTCACAGCGCGATGCCGCCCGGTGGTCGCGCCAAATCACAACGATGATCTCAAAGGACGGCGCCCGCCTGCCGGGCGCTCGTGGCGCCATGCAGACGATCACGAGCCAGGATGCTTCCAGACGAGGTGAACGCGAACCGCTATGGACGCTGTTCCGGGTCGTGTTCGGCCTGTCCGCGTTGTCATGGGGCGGACTCGCTCTCATGGCGCAACTTGAAAACCATTATGTCGAACGCAAAGGCCGTCTCTCGCGCGTCGCGTTCTCCGATCTGATCGCGCTGGCGTGGATGGTGCCCGGTCCGGTGGGCTGCAACGTCGCCGTGCAACTCGGGCACTCGTTGCGCGGACGCGCCGGCGCCTGGATCGCGGGCATTGCGAGCGTACTGCCCTTTTTCATGCTGATGACGCTGTTCGCGATCTTCTACCGCACGCCGCTCGTGCGCGCCGCCGCTTCGCAAACCTTGCTCAATCACTTCAGCGTCGTGCTGGCCACGCTCATCGCCATCACCTGGTACAAACAGACGCGCGCGCTGGTGCGCGGCAAGCTCGAATGGATTGCGACGGTGCTCGGTTGTGTCGCGCTCTTCTATGCGCGCAGTCCGGCCGCTTATGTGGTCATGCTCGGGGCGGCCTTCGGCACCGGCTGGCTGGTGAGCCCGGTGCGCAGCACGCCCGTTGTCGTGTCGTTCGCGCGCGGCGACTGGCAGATGCTGAGCGCCTTGTGCGCATTGCTGGTGTTGTTCGCGCTGCCGCTGCCGCATCGCTACGACCTGGCGCTGTTGTGGCCACGGCTCGCCGGTGCCGGCATGACGTTGTTCGGCGGCGGCTTCTCGGCGTTGCCGGTGCTCAAGACGCTGTTCGTCACGCCGGCGATCGGCGTCTCCGATAACGACTTCACCCTGGCGTTTTCGCTCTCGCCGTTGTCGCCCGGACCGCTGTTGAACGTGGTGCCGTTCTTCGGCTATCTGGTGGACGGCTGGGCGGGCGCGCTGATTGCCACGCTCGCGCTATTCGTGCCGTCGGGCTGCCTCGTCGTGCTCGCGCAACGGCATCTGCATCAGTTGAAGGCCAATCCGCGATTCGAGCATGGCATGCGGATCCTGCGCGCCGTCACTACCGCGTTTCTCGCGGTGGCCGTGCTTCGGATTGCCGCGCATGTGCCGTTCAGCCCGGTCTATCTGATGACCGCGCTGTTCTCCGCCATGTGCTTCGCCAAGCTGAAGGTGCCCGTGTACGTGGTGTACGGGACGGTGGCGGTGGTGTGCGGGTTGTGGTTCGCGTACGGCGCGCTGATCTAGACGGCGGCGGCACCGCACACGATAACGACAACGCTTGATGGGATGCCGCGCGGCGATGTCGCCACGCGGCTGGCGGACTTGAAACGACGCAGCGGTCTCAGAAGCCGCGCGACAGCACCGCGACGCCGATCGTCACCACGCCGAGCACGATATTGATCAACACCAGACGACGGATCGTGCCGACGGCGCGCGCGCCATCCGGCCATTTTTGCGCCTGCACCGCACGACGGATGCGCGGAAAAACCGCAAAGCGGATGTGCCCGAAGATCAGCATCATCACAATGCCGAGGCCCGCCATTGCATGCAGCGGCCAGGTGGCGTGGCCGCCGCCGAATTGCATCAGCAGGAATCCGCCGGTGAGGAGAATCACCAGCACGGCGGCGGCGACCCAATTGAAGAAGCGGCTGAACACCGATTCCCACAGCGGCAGGCGTAATTGAGGCGATAGATCGGCAATTGCCGGACGCAGACAGAAATGGGCGAACACCATTCCACCTACCCACACCGCAACCGCGAGCAGATGCAGAAAGAGTGCGAGTTCGATAGCCTTGTTCATGTTGTTTTCCTCTCCCGACGACGCCACACCGCTTATGACGAGTGATACTGGCAGCGGCTATTGAATGGAATGCCCCCAAACCTGGCGGCCCGGCGCTTTCCTGAGCGCACGTTCGACCGCGTGGTCCGCAGGCAGTTCCATTGCACTCGTGGCTCTCACGTCGTTGTAATTGTTATCGCAGCACCTCCACCGTAATGGCGACGCGGCTCCCCGATTTCGTACTGCGCACGGCAAGCGTCCCGCATGCTAGCAGACGCTTGCCGTGTTCCCACGTCAATCTTTGTTAAACGGCCAGCACCGGACGCATGCTTTCGAGCTTCATCTTGCTCTCAGGCGCGCGCCCCTTGCGCGCCCGCTTGCCGATATGCGGCGCGAGCGCGGCGCCGCTGACCTTTTCTTCGTCCACACGGCCGCCGCGGCGCGTGCCGATCAACACCACACCCGCGTTGTTGATCGAGAGCGCCTGCACCAGCGTTTCCTTGTCGTCGAGCGCCATCAGCGTGACGCCGCGGCCGCCGCCCGAGAGTGTCTTCATCTCGTCGAGGCCGAACACCAGCAGACGCCCGTTCGAGGAGAGACACGCAATGTGCGTCGCATCCGGCAGCATCGGCATCGGCGCGAGCGGTTGAGCGCCGGCGTCGATCGTCATGAACGACTTGCCGGCCTTCACGCGGCTCACCATATCGCCGACCTTGGCGATGAAGCCAAAGCCGTTGCTCGAAGCGAGCAGCAACGCCTGATCCGCGGACGCAGCGTAGTAATGCATCAGATGGCTGCCCGACTCCAGTTCGATCAGCGACGTGACCGGCACACCGTCGCCGCGGCCGCCTGGCAGCATGGCGACCGCCACCGAATAGACGCGGCCATTGCTGCCCCACGCGACCAGCGTGTCCGGCGTGCGGCACGGGAACGCCGCGTAGAGCCCGTCGCCGGCCTTGAACGTGAAGCCCGCCGCGTCGAGCCCGTGGCCCTTCAGCGCGCGCACCCAACCCTTCTGCGACACCACGACCGTGACCGGTTCGTCGACCACGCGCGCTTCGAACGTTGCGCGCTTTTCCTGCTGGATAAGCGTGCGGCGCTCGTCGCCATACTGTTTGGCGTCGCCTTCGATTTCCTTGATGAGCAGCCGCTTCATGGCCGACTCGCTGCCGAGCAGTTCTTCCAGCCTGGCCTTCTCGTCTTTAAGTTCGGCCAGTTCCTTCTCGATCTTGATCTTCTCGAGCCGCGCCAGTTGACGCAGCCGGATTTCAAGAATGTCTTCGGCCTGACGATCCGACAAGCCGAACGCGGCCATCAACGCGACCTTCGGTTCGTCCGATTCGCGAATGATGCGGATGACTTCGTCGATATTCAAAAAGACGATCATCCGGCCTTCGAGAATATGAATCCGGTCGTCGACCTTGCTCAAGCGATGCCGCGTGCGACGCGTCACCGTGGCGAAGCGGAACGCGATCCACTCGTGCAGGATTTCGCTCAAGCCCTTCTGACGCGGCCGGCCGTCGCCGCCCACCATCACCAGATTCAGCGAGGCGTTCGATTCGAGGCTCGTGTGCGCGAGCAACGTGTTGACGAAATCGGTCTGATCGATACGGCTCGACTTCGGCTCGAACACGAGGCGCACCGGCGCGTCCTTGCCGGACTCGTCGCGCACCGCGTCGAGCAGCGCCAGCATGGTCTGCTTGGTCTGCAGCTGTTCGGGCGTGAGCGTCTTCTTGCCGAGCTTGATCTTCGGATTGGTCTGCTCTTCGATTTCCTCAAGCACCTTCTGTGCGGCCGTGCTCGGCGGCAGTTCGGTGATGACCAGTTGCCACTGGCCGCGCGCGAGTTCTTCGATCTTCCAGCGCGCGCGCACCTTCAGGCTGCCGCGGCCGGATTCGTAGGCGGCGGAGATTTCCGCTTCGCTAGAGATGATCTGGCCGCCGCCCGGAAAGTCGGGGCCGGGAATGTACTGCATCAATTCCGCGTGCTGGAGCTTCGGATTGCGGATCATCGCAACCGCGGCCGCCGCGACTTCGCGCAGATTGTGCGACGGAATTTCCGTGGCCAGACCCACCGCAATGCCGGACGCGCCGTTCAGCAGCACGAACGGCAAGCGCGCGGGCAGCAGCCTCGGCTCGTCGAACTCGCCGTCGTAGTTCTTCATGAAATCGACCGTGCCCTGGTTGATTTCATCGAGCAGCAGTTTCGCGATCGGCGTGAGGCGCGCTTCCGTGTACCGCATGGCCGCCGCACCGTCGCCGTCGCGCGAGCCGAAGTTGCCCTGCCCGTCGATCAGCGGATAGCGCATCGAGAAGTCTTGCGCGAGACGCACCAGCGCGTCGTACGCGGACTGGTCGCCGTGCGGGTGATACTTACCGAGCACGTCGCCGACCACGCGCGCGGACTTGACCGGCTTCGCGTTGTCGGAGAGGCCCATGTCGTTCATCGCGAACAGGATGCGGCGCTGAACCGGCTTCTGGCCGTCGCACACATCCGGCAGCGCGCGGCCCTTGACCACGCTCACCGCATAGTCGAGATACGCGCGTTCCGCGTAATTGCCGAGCGTGAGAAAGTCGCCTTCCGGAGGTGGCGGCGCGGTGAAAAGGTCGAGAGTGTTATCGTCGTCCATCTAGATTCCGTATCCGTGTTTGGCGTGAAGTTGCCGTGCGTTTTCAATATCCATGCGCGCGTGATTCTCTATGCGCGCGCTCAGATATCCGCTTCCACTTCGTTGCCCTTTTCTTCCAGCCAGCTGCGCCGCGACGCCGCTTCCCCCTTGCCCATCAGCATCGTCATACGCGCCACCGTGGCGTCGTAGTCGAGCTCGCCGAGCGCCACTGGGGTCAGGCGCCGCGTGTCGGGGTTCATCGTGGTATCCCACAACTGCTCCGCGCTCATTTCGCCCAAGCCCTTGAAGCGGCTGATCGACCACTGCGTGTCGCGCACCCCGTCTTTGCGCAGCTTGTCGAGAATCGCTTCGAGTTCGCCTTCGTCGAGCGCATACAGCTTCTGCGCCGGCTTCTTGCCGCGCGCGGGTGCGTCGACCCGGAACAGCGGCGGTCGCGCCACGCACACGTGGCCGCGTTCGATCAGCTGCGGGAAATGCTTGAAGAACAGCGTAAGCAGCAGCACCTGAATGTGCGAGCCGTCGACGTCCGCGTCCGACAGAATGCAGATCTTGCCGTAGCGCAGATTCGACAGATCGACCTTGTCGTCCGGGCTATGCGGATCGACGCCGATCGCCACCGAAATGTCGTGCACTTCGTTATTGGCGAACAGCCGGTCACGCTCGGTTTCCCACGTGTTCAGCACCTTGCCGCGCAGCGGCAGGATGGCCTGATATTCCTTGTCGCGGCCCATCTTCGCGGAGCCGCCCGCCGAGTCACCCTCCACGAGGAACAGTTCATTGCGGCCGATTTCCGTCGATTCGCAATCGGTCAGCTTGCCCGGCAACACGGCCACGCCGGAGCTCTTGCGCTTCTCGACCTTCTGCCCCGCACGCGTGCGCGCCTGCGCCTGCTTGATGACGAGGTCAGCGAGTTTCTTGCCGAGCTCGACGTGCTGATTCAGCCACAACTCCAGCGCAGGACGCGCGAACGACGACACCAGTTTGACCGCGTCGCGGCTATTCAGGCGTTCCTTGATCTGCCCTTGGAATTGCGGATCGAGCACCTTGGCCGACAGCACGAAAGACACGCGCGCGAACACGTCTTCAGCGAGCAACTTGACGCCCTTCGGCTGCAGGTTATGCAATTCGACAAAACTCTTCACCGCCTGGAACAGCCCGTCGCGCAAACCGGATTCGTGCGTGCCGCCCGCGGGCGTCGGAATCAGGTTCACGTACGACTCGCGCATGAGCGTGCCTTCCTCGCTCCACGCAACCACCCACGAGGCGCCCTCGCCTTCCGCGAAGGTCTCTTCGCTCGCGCGCGAGTTTTCGACGTAGCGCTCGCCCTCGAACAGCGGAATCAGCAGATCGCTGCCGTTCATGCCTTCGAGCAGATAGCCACGCAGGCCGTCTTCATATTTCCAGCTTTGCCGTTCGCCGGTTTTCTCGTTGATCAGCGTGACTTCCACGCCCGGCAACAGCACCGCTTTCGAGCGCAGCAGACGCTGCAATTCGCCGAGCGGCAGGTTCGGCGAATCGAAGTACTTCGGATTGGCCCACGCGGTGACGCGCGTACCGGACTTCTTGTCGCCTTTCGTGGCGGGGCGCACTTCGAGTTCCCTGGCGACGTCGCCATTGGCGAAACTCAGCTCGGCGACCTTGCCCTCGCGCCACACAGTGACGTCGAGGCGCGTGGACAGCGCGTTGGTGACCGACACGCCGACGCCGTGCAGGCCGCCCGAGAACGTGTACGCGCCGCCGGCGGCTTTATCGAACTTGCCGCCCGCGTGCAGGCGCGTGAAAACGATTTCGACGACCGGCACGCCTTCTTCCGGATGCAGGCCGAACGGGATGCCGCGGCCGTCGTCTTCCACCGAGACCGAATGGTCCGCGTGCAGCGTGACCGTGATTTGCCGGCCGTGACCGCCGAGGGCCTCGTCCGACGCGTTGTCGATGACTTCCTGAATGATGTGCAGCGGATTCTCGGTGCGGGTGTACATGCCGGGCCGTTGCTTGACCGGCTCCAGACCCTTCAACACCTTGATCGACGCTTCGCTATACGCGGCGTTTGGCTTTTTCGTAGACATGGTTGACTCGGGTGCGTCGGTTCATCGTTGTCCACAGGAGCTGTGGACAGGTCCGTGGACAATGCGTTGAGTTTTCAAAAAAAGCGAAGCGAAACAATGGGGTTAGGTGGGGTGCCCGTGGTGCGGGCAAGCTGTTTGTCGCATGGCTTCCCGGTGGCGCGCTCGACGGCGGCCCGAAGCCGGCCCTGCGTGAAGCCAGTGCGGGCAACGTCGACGCCGGTGCGAACGCCGGGGAAGCCTGTTCGCGGGGTATTTTACTGATTTCGATCCGCGCGGCAATTCACGACACGTGGGATTGGCCGTCCGGATAAGGCGCGGCCGCGGCGCCGCTCGATCCCGCGCCGCGCCGGCGCCTCACTTGCGGCGGTTTTCCAGCTCGTCCCAGCGCTCGAGCGCGATCAGCAGTTCCTCGTCGATCGCGGCGTAGCGTTCGGTCAGGCGCGTGCCTTCCTGCGCGTCTTTGGCGAACACGGAGCCGTCTGCGAGTTGCGCGCCGATCGTTTTCTGCTCCGCTTCGAGCGCGGCGATCTTCCCCGGCAGCGCCTCCAGTTCGCGCTGCTCCTTGAACGACAGCTTCGCGGCGCGTTGCGTATTGCGGCCCGCGGAACTGTCTTTGCCCGGCGCCGCGTCTTTGCCCGCTTCCTTGCCGGCTTCTTTCTGCGCGTCCAGCGCCATCTGCTGCGAGCGGTCGCGCTGGATCTGCCAGTCGGTAAAGCCGCCGACGTACTCGCGCCACTTGCCGCCCCCCTCCGACGCGATCACCGACGTCGCGACGTTGTCCAGGAACGCGCGATCGTGGCTGACCAGCAGCACCGTGCCGTCGTATTCCGTGAGCAGTTCTTCGAGCAGTTCGAGCGTGGGAATATCGAGGTCGTTGGTCGGCTCGTCCAGCACCAGCACGTTGGCCGGGCGCGCGAACAGGCGCGCGAGCAGCAGACGGTTACGCTCGCCGCCCGACAGCGACTTGACCGGCGAACGCGCGCGTTCCGGCGCGAACAGGAAGTCGCCGAGGTAACTCATGACATGCTTCTTCTGGCCGTTGACTTCGACCCACTCGCTGCCCGGGCTGATGGTGTCGGCGAGGCTGTTTTCCAGATCGAGCTGCGCGCGCATCTGGTCGAAATACGCGACCTGCAGGTTCGTGCCAATACGCACCGTGCCTTCGTCCGGCGCCAATTCACCGAGAATCAGCTTGAGCAGTGTGGTTTTGCCCGCGCCGTTCGGGCCGACAAAGCCGATCTTGTCGCCGCGCATGACGGTGGCCGTGAAGTTGTCGACCACCGTGCGCGAACCGTAGCGTTTGGTGACGTCGGTCAATTCGGCGACGATCTTGCCTGACTTCTCGCCCTGGCCGACGTCGAGCTTGACGTTGCCCTGCACGTTGCGGCGTTCCGCGCGCTGGTTGCGCATTTCCACGAGCCGCGCGATCCGGCCGACGCTGCGCGTGCGGCGCGCCTCGACGCCCTTGCGAATCCACACTTCTTCCTGCGCGAGCAGCTTGTCGAACTTGGCCGCTTCCACCTGCTCGACTTCGAGCTGCTGCGCCTTGCGCGTCTGGTAAGCCGAGAAATTGCCCGGATACGACAGCAAACGCCCGCGATCCAGTTCGACGATGCGCGTGGCGACGCGATCGAGAAACGCCCGGTCGTGGGTAATGAAGAGCAGGCCCGCGCGCAGTGAAACCAGCAGGTCTTCGAGCCAGCGGATGCCGTCGAAGTCGAGGTGGTTGGTCGGCTCGTCGAGCAGCAGCACGTCGGGCTGCACGACCAGCGCGCGCGCCAGCGCGACGCGCTTTTGCATGCCGCCCGACAGCGAGCCCACCCGCGCCTCGCCGTTCAGACCGATCTGCTGCAACGTGGTTGCGACGCGCGTGCTCCAGTTCCAGGCGTCCGAATGGTCCAGCGCCGATTGCAGCGTGTTCATGCGCGCCATCAGCGCGTCGTGCTCCGCGCCTTCCGGCTCGTCGGCAAGCTGGTTGGCGACCGCGTCGTATTCGTCCAGCAACGCGCGAGCGTGCGTGAGGCCGGCGGCGACCGCGTCGAACACCGTGTCGTCCGTATCGAACTCCGGCTCCTGCGGCACGTAAACCGTGGTCAGGTTCTGCTGGCGCGTGACGAGACCGTCGTCAGGCCGGGTCAGATCGGCGACGATCTTCAGCAGCGACGACTTGCCCGCGCCGTTGCGGCCGATCAGCCCGACGCGCTCGCCCGCTTCGAGAGAAAAATCCGCGTGATCGAGCAACGCGACGTGACCGAAGGCCAGTTGGGCTCCGGTAATGGTGTAAAGCGACATGGAGAATTGGAGAAGACAGCGATGAGTCGGAACTGCCCATTGTACCGGGCGCAGGGGCGGCTGCCTGTCTGCCGGAAGAGATAGGCCGAATGGCTGGCTTGCCGGACACGGATAAACCCGGTGCGGATGGCGCAGAAGCCTGCTGGCCCGGCCGGAGCGCCTTCGCGCGCGCCCGGCCGTCTCGTGCGGCGGATTACTTCACGTGCACCGTGATGGTCTTGCTCATTTCCGGGCCATACGAACGATGTGCGCCGTCGCCGAATTGCAGCGTCAGCGTGTGGTCGCCCGGCGGCAGCGTCAGATCGGTCTCGGTCTGGCCCTTGCCGAAGTGCAGCGACTTGTCGTTCGCGGGGATCACCTCGCCCTTCGGCAGCGGCTTGCCGTCCACCAGCAGATGATGGTGGCCCGTGCCTTCCGTCATCGTGCCTGCCGGCGCGATCTTCATGCCGTCGACACCGAACACGACGTGGACGGGATTGCTGACGGTCGCGCCGTCCGCCGGCTGGACGAACGACACGCTTGCCGCCTGCGCCACGCCGGATACGGCGAGCAATCCGGCCAGTACCGTACTGGCCAACCATGTGTTTTTGAACATCGTTTTTCTCCTTGTTGGGAAACGAGAGTCATGCGCGAGCCATGCTGGCGACGACGGCGCCCTCAGTAGGCTGAGGCCGATCGTCGCAATTCATGCGGGGCGCCCGGGGCGCCGGTCCAAGGGATCAGCAGCGGATCAGAGCATACACGCAGTGTGTGACGCGGTTCATCTACTGGATTCCGAGTTTATCCCCGGACGTGCCGGGCGGTTTGCGGCGCTGCCGCGTGGGTAGTTTTCTGCCGGATTGACAAATTCCGGTAATATTGCGGGTCGCCGCCGCGCCCAAAAAAGGGGCAGACTGGGCGGATCATTGCATTGAACTGGAAAAGAGTACGTCGTGAGCGAAGTAATTGAAGTGACTGAATATAAGAGCTGGGTCTGCCTGATTTGCGGCTGGATCTACAACGAGGAAGAAGGCCTGCCAGAGGAAGGCATCGCGCCAGGCACGCGCTTTGCCGCGATTCCCGAAGACTGGCGCTGCCCGCTGTGCGACGTGGGCAAAGCCGAATTTGCGGTGGTGGAGTTCTGAGGCGCACTGATCGGGTTGCCGGAGCGCGGCGTTGATGGTTTGCGCAGCCGGCGGTTCGCGCGGCCCAGCAGGCTATATGCTTGCTGGGCCGTTTGGTTTGTGGGATTCGGGTGGCGCATGCAGTCCGAATGCAGCCCTCCTCGCGTTCGGGCGTGTTTGATATACTCTGCGCTCGCTGGTGAATCCGGACTGCTCCCGATCCTCGCGGAGCTTGTCCGGCAGCGCGATTGCGGCGATTATTGCGGTTTGGTCCTCTCCCTGTAGTTCAATGGATAGAACAAGTGCCTCCTAAGCGCTAGATACAGGTTCGATTCCTGTCAGGGGGACCAAGAAGCTTCCCAGCGTCACCCAGGTTTGCCCAGAAAAGCCCCGTATGCCTTGCGCTGCGGGGCTTTTTGCTGCCATCATTGCCCATGTTTGCCTTGCATAAGCCAGTTTTTTTGGGGGCACTGGTGGGGACACCGCGCTTGTGCCCCAAACCTGATGCCCCCACACCATGCCAAAGCCCATAGAACCTCTGACTGACATGCGAGTCCGCAAGGCCAAGCCAGCGGAAAAACCATATCGGCTTGCCGACGGGAAAGGCCTTTATCTTGAAGTCATGCCGAACGGATCTCGCTATTGGCGAATGAAATACCGGTTCGGTGACAAGGAAAAGCGGGCGGCCTTCGGTGTGTACCCGGAGGTGTCCCTCGCCCAAGCTCGTGAGCGGTGCCTTGCGGCGCGGAAACTGTTAGCCGATGGCATCGACCCGTCAGAGCAGAAAAGGGAAGTGAAACGGGCGCGAGCGCTTGAGGCGTCGTCATCGTTCGAAGTGGTTGCGCGGGAATGGTTTGAATCGCAGAAGGAGGCCTGGACCGAGGTCTATGCCGGCAAGGTGATCAATTCGTTGGAGGTCGACGTTTTCCCGCGGATCGGGGCCAAGCCGATTGGCGACATTGAGGCGCCGCACATGCTGGAAATCGTCCGGACAATCGAAGCGCGCGGCGTTCGCGAGACGGCTAAGCGTGTTCTGCAACGCTCGCGGGCTGTTTTCCAGTACGGCATCATGACCGGCCGTTGCTCGCGCAATCCTGCCGCGGACATCGACGCTGAAACCGTGCTGAAGAAAGGCGTTGGCGTCAAGCACATGGCCCGCGTCAAACCGGTCGAGATTCCGCAACTCATGTGCGACATCGCCGACTATCAGGGCGACGTGGTAACGCGCTTGGCACTGCGCTTCATGGCGCTGACGTTCGTTCGCACGGCGGAAATGATCAACGCGGAGTGGACCGAGTTCGACGAGAAGGTAGCCGAGTGGCGAATCCCGGCTGAGCGCATGAAGATGCGCGACCCGCACATTGTCCCTCTGTCCCGCCAGGCGCTCGACGTGTTGAAGAATCTGCGGGAGCTAAACGGTAATGAGCGGTACGTGTTCCATAGCGTGCAAGGCCGTAGTCGCGGACCCATCTCGAATAACACGATGCTTTTCGCGCTCTACCGCATGGGCTACAAGTCTCGGATGACAGGGCACGGGTTTCGGGGGCTTGCTGCCACTGTATTGCGCGAGCTCGGATACAGTCGCGATGTTGTCGATCGGCAGCTCGCACACGCCGAGCGCAATCAGGTAACGGCGGCATACGTTCATGCGGAGTATCTGCCGGAGCGCAGGAAAATGATGCAACACTGGGCCGATTATCTAGCCCAAGTGCAGGAAAGCGCCGAGTGACAGGCGGCTTTTATACAGGTTTGCTGCGCCTAGCCCGACGGGGCGAAAACAGGGCTCCCTTACCCTGCTGGCGCGGCATCAATTTGTAAGGGTGCGAGAGGGCGCAAGTGTCAGAAATCGATTATCACTATTGGGCGTCGCTCGACAAATGGACGACCACCGAAGCGGCCCTGCTCATTGACGGTAAAGACCCAGCCCAGAATCGCGGTGTATCGCTCCGTGCCAAGGACACGCTAGCCGGATTTGAGAACGCCGCAAAGATCGCGAAAATACTCGAGCGGACTAACTGGACCGCAAGATACGGCCGGTCGCCGTGGGAGATTAACAAGCACCCTCTTTATATCGCTGATGCCATTCGGTCTGTGGGGCTAGAAATCCCGGCGCGGCTTTGGGAAAAGCTGCGAGACCGGCATGAGCGAGAAACTGGTGCTGGTGAGATTCAAAAAGAAGTGAATACGAGCGCGGCGACAAAAGAACGCCAAACGATGCTTAAGCTGATCATCGGCCTCGCTTGCGGCGGCTACCGACTTGATCCCGACGCAACCCGGAACATGTACGCCAAAGAAATGCGTATCGATCTTGAACGCGCAGGCGTCCCTTTGGACGACGAGACGATTAAAAAATACCTGGATGAAGCTAAGCGGCTGCGGCGCGATCTGCTTGTCCGGCGAGGCACCTAGTGTCGTTTAATGCCAAACCAAAACCGCCTTCGTGGCGGTTTTTTTATCCGCCGCCTGTCGTCATAGTCGCCATCGTCTTCATTAGGATCTATTTGTATCAATCTGTGCATGACGGCGAGTGATCGGACCTTTGGAACCACGGATAGCAAAGAAACGATAAACGCCGGTATTTCTAATAAAAAACAACTAATTACGTTCCCGTATCGGTTAGACACAGAACGCTGCAAAGGCCGCACAACGGGGTTGCGAGGCTTGTCGGAGAACAGGATCGGTAATCGGCCGTTTCGCCCAGCAAAGCCACGCCCAATATAGAAACACGCCCGAATTCGCCTAACCAAGTTTTCGGCCGGACAACGCAAAGGCCGATTAATCAAAACTTCAGCCATGTTCAACAACCTTCTACGAGGTTAAACATGGCATCGAAAGAAGAGTCGGTTATTGGTTTGCCGAAGGATGGCTTCAGCCGCTGGAATGATCTCGCCCCGCTCGCTGGCATGAGTCGCGAGACGATCCGGCAGCGCGAATTGCAAGGGAAGTTCCCACGCCGAATTCACCTCACGAAGCGCTGCGCCGTCTGGAAAAACCAAGAGCTTCACCGGTTCTTTGCGGACCCTCTCAATTACCGGGCAGAGGCCGCATAACATGACGACGAAAAAAAAGGCCGACCCAAAGGCCAGCCATAAAGTCGAGGTCGCTAACTACAACGCAAATAATACCATCCTCGGCGCCAAAAAACCCCTGACGAAAATCAACCGTGTGCTGCTTCATCTGCGCACGAACACGCGCGGCCTGAACCGCTTCGAAGCCGAACACTTGGGCGAACACTGCCTCAATACCACCATCGCCACGCTGCGCCGCGAAGGCTGGTTGATCGCAGGCGAATGGGAACACCTGCCGACCCGGTTCGGCTCGCCGGCGCGTGTGCTGCGCTACCGCCACATCGGCTACCGCAACCCCGCCGAAGTCGCCGAAGAAATCGCTGCAATCATCGGTAACGGAGGTGTGTGATGGCCCAAACACACTCGATTATCGGAGCCGGTACAATCTGGCCCTGTAAATTAACCTTGACGGCGCAGCGCTCGCTCTCCTATTCTTCGCACATCGGTGAAACAACACCGATCCAGCGTCGAAAACTGGAAATATGTGAGGCGGACAACCGCGCCAAGCGGTTTTTTTACGTCCGTACGCCTTTGCGCGCCGATTTCAATGGCGGGCCGGGCGGGGCAGCCTTCGGGCTGGCCGGTTGCCTCCATTTCCGGTTTTCGACCCCCGCTGTCTGGCCCGCCACCCCTCACGTCGAAATGAGCGGCGGGTCTTCATTGAAAATGGAGGCCGCTATGGCTGTTATCCCCGCTCGTCCCGAGCAAACCGAATCCCCAATCCAGATCATCAATCGTGCCCTGCGCGACGCCGCGCTCGCGCCGACCGTGTTCGACGCGCTCGACTGCTGCGCCGACGCCCTGCTGCAACTCGCTGAGATCTCCCGCGCGGAGGTGAGCAATGGCTAACCACCCCGTCAACAGCCGCGACGAGGACATCACCGTCCTGTCGATCCAGAAAACGGCCCGCCAGCGCATCGTCATTGGTCACAAAATGTTCCGCGGCGTCGCCTACGTCGATGTGCGCCTGTGGGTGGTCGACGCAAGCGGCGAGTACGTGCGCACGCAGCGCGGCATCTCCATCCGTCACGAGCAGCTCGCGCAGGTGAGCCAGGGCATTTTGCTGGCGATGCGCCAGATTGGGCAAGGTGGCCACCATGACTAATCCGGTCGATACGAAAGAGGCAGTTAGCCTGCTCAGCAACGCCGGAGGCATGTTCGCCTATGCGGGCGAATCGTTTCAGCAGGTCGGTGCTCTGTTCGCCGCGCTGCTCAAGTTCCTGCCCGAACACGGCGACGCCCGTCAGCTCGCGTTGCTTGGCGAGGATCTCTGCGACGACCGCGCGCAGACGTTTGTCGATCTGAACGCCGAATACAACGCGCACGCCGAGCGCTTCGTGAGCGGAGGCGATCGTGGATAAAACCCTCGACGAAATCCTCGGCGCTCGCGAAACGCTGTACATCCCGGTCGTATGTGGCGCTAGCGAGATGGTGAACGGTATTGAGCAAAGCCGCACCTCGTTCGGCATTCCCTGTCGGACTAAACAAGCTGCCTGGGCGGCGGCGCGCGAGATGTGCGACCAGATGGGCGGTATCTGCTTCACGGTGCGGCGCGCTGACCCGATGGCGGAGGTCGATCATGGCAACTAGAAAGAAGGAAATCGACCCGCGCGGAAGCTGGACCAAGCTCTACGCCGAAATGATCACGTGCCATGCGTACCGCGCGCTCAGCATGCCGGCGCGGTGCCTGATGTGGGATATGAAGTCGATGCTCAATGGCACTAACAACGGCTCCATCGGCGCGCCGTTCTCGGTGATGAAAAAGCAGTTCGGATGGAATTCGTCGGCCACGGTCAGTAAGGCGCTCTACGAGCTTCGCGCGATGGGGTTTATCGCGATCACGAAACAAGGTGGCTTCAAAGAGGGTGCGCGCGTGTGCTCGCTATATCGCTTCACCGACCAGCCGGTGTACGAACACAAGCAATCCGGCCGGCAGGCCGAGGGGCGTACTTACGACTACGACAACACACACTTCAAATCGCTGGCGGAGGCCAAGGCCTTGTTGGCGGTTCGTGTTGCTGAGTACCAGTCTGAAGGGCGCCGGCGCCAAAAGAAAAAACTCCCTGTTCAGGAGGTGAACCGATCGAGTTCATCTAGTGAACCCGAAGCAAGATTTTCGGGTTCGTTAAATGAACAGGGAGGCTCTATTTCGGGTTCACGTAGAGAACACTGCCTGCGCGTCGTCGGATAGACCCAAAAGCCTTATCTGACAGGGATTCGGGGACTTTTTAGTAGACCTAAGGGCGCCTTTAATCCCTGTTCACCTCCTGAACTCTTCTATAGATCTACCACCCCATAGGAAAGAAAATGGCGATTTACCGGTCTGTCAAGTGCCGCCTCTGCCCGGCAGTATTCCTCGCAGTCAGCTGGATTCCGTGTCGCATTGCTGGCTACTGTAGCCCGCTATGCCAGATCGAAAGTGGCAAGCCTCCCATCTCTTATGTGCGCGAACTGAAGGGCGGCGGCAACTATCAAGACCGCCACGGCCGCAAGATTGGTCAAAAACTCTTCGATGGGGAAAACGACTGAAACGCAGTGTTGAAGGATTGACGATGCTCATCGCTACCTTGAACGCATATGGCGACGGGCTCAGTGAACCAATTACCGGATTTTCCGTAGTTAGCCTCTTGAGCACATTCCCCTGGCTTTGGGGAAAAGTTATCCACAGGTTGTAAATCGACCCCAAAATTTTGCGCGAAAGGGTGCAACGGGCGACAGCCGGCAACGCCGCGCGGAGGGAATTCCCCCCTTCTGCGGTTCTGGAATTCAGAACGGGTGTTGTCAAATCGACAACGGGTTATCGAATCAATAATAGTTATCCACAGGACTACTCATGACAGACGAAAAGAAAATGGCATTTCTGCTGATCGCGCGGGTACGACGCGGTTGCAGGATTGCCGCACAGCAATGCGCCCGTCTTACCGGCTCCCAGCGCTCGGCCAGACGACGGGCAAACCGCCTGCGCGCCGCAAACGAAGGAAACGAACAACTGGCCGACCTGCTCCTGCTTCGCAGCCTCGAAGATGGCATTCGCGTCCTGGACCAGTACATCAACTCGGCCCGCTCGTTTCTCGCGACGTCCGGCCAGATGCTTCGAGTCGCTGCGCCGTTTATCGACCGCACGCTGACGCTCGACGAAAAATGCGACGCGCTCGACGTGAATCCGGTTGATCGCGTGGGCCTGCCACCTGATGTCGGCATCGTGAACCTCGCCTTTGCCTATGCGCTTGAGAACTCTGCAATGCGCCGCCGGCAGGATCGCAAACAGACGCCGCTATTCGACGCAGTGTTTGAGGCGCTCGCCGAGTTCTGCGACTCGCCCGCTGGTGCGCCGCTGGCTGCCGAGATTGCGGAGTTCGCGCGGCCAGCAACGGCAGCTGACACGATCCACTGACGAAAAAAAGCCGCGGACATGCCGCGGCCATAAAGGAGGTAACACAAGTCCGAGGAGATCTTGTGCGGGAAGAATTATCCAATATTGTTTAAGCGTTTCAATATAAATAAAAATGACTATCCCGCTCGGGAATCAGCAAGGTTTGAGGATGCAAGGTGGGCGATTCACCCACCTTGCTTTTCCTCTTCACCTGCGCGTGCCGCATGGGAGTGTCGACTATGTTGCCATGAAGCAAAATTTCAACATTCGCTTAGCTACATCCTCGCGTACGCGATGCGCCGGCGCACCGGATGCGTCGGTTGCAACGTTCCAGCGATGTTGTGCGCATCAGATCACGGATTTCTCCGGTTTCAAACCGGAGTATTCGACAGCGTCGACCGGCTCAGATTCAAGCCGGTCTCCCTGGATTCAAGGCGACCTCCCAGAACGGGTATGCCTGAAACAGGAACGGTGTCGCACGGTTCGACACCAGTCCGCAGATCGGCTCAACTTTGAGCCGATCTCCTCCAATATTAGGCGATCTCTCGCAACAAATGGCGGGATGAACGCAATCGTCTGCCACAAACTTGCGCACCTCGTCAAATGAAAGGCATATAATTGCTAGGTATTCAACTCAGGAGCAATGAAATGCTGACCAAAGACCAGATCCTCGCAGCGCTGGACCGCAAAACCGAATATGTCGCAATCACCGGCCTGAATGACATGGTTGGGCTGCGCGCAATGTCGGGCCTCGAACGCGACCGCTACCTCGATCTCGTGCGCGGCAAGGAAACCGGCGTGAGCTATTTCAATGCCGCGCTCATCACCTTCACCGCTGTCGACGGCGACGGCAATACGCTGTTCACCCCCGACGACATCGACGGCCTGATGCGCCTTCCCGCAACGCTGCTGGGTGATCTCGCTGACGCCGCAGCGCGCGCGAATGGTATGGGACCGAAAGAACCGGCCGCGCCCGCTGCTGTACAGGCCACCGCGTAACGACGTCGGTCATGCGACGCACGCGCAACCTGCAACGGCAGCTCGACGCAATGATCCGCGGTGCGCTCGCCGCACGCACGCCGCTCGATCTGCTGTTCTTCGATTGGGTGTGTCATGGGTGAGCGTATTCAGGAGCGCACGCGTGGTCGCAAGTGGATGAAGATCCGCGCGCGCATCCTCGATCGCGATCCGGTGTGTGTGCGCTGCCTTGAGCAGGACAGAACCAGCCTCAGTGTCATCGTCGACCACGTCGTGCCGCTCGATCACGGTGGCACGGACGCCGACGACAATCTGAGAGGCCTGTGTCTCGACTGTCACGATGCGGTCACGCGTGACCAGTTCGGCTATCGCGAGCGTCGTGCGTTCGGCCCTGATGGTCTGCCCGTCGATGGGTGGTCGTGATGGAAAAGTTTACGCGAACCGGCTGCGAATCGGTGGTTCGACGCGGCCAACCGTGTAAACCGTTCAATTCCGGCCGCGACCCGGGGGTATGCGAAATTTTCTTTGCACCAAAGCGGGGAAACCGCCGATCCCCACTCAAACCATAAACGTGGACAAAAAAGGTAAAAATGGCCCAACGCGGTAGGAAATCGACGGCATCGCTCGGAACGACGGTAATTGCGCCGATCGCTGCCGAACAGCGCCTCGCGCCTCCGCTTCACATGAGTGACGGCGAGCGGGCGGTCTGGCTCGAAGTCGTCAACGATCAGCCGGCCAGCGCATTCACCGCGACGCATGCGCCGCTGCTCGAAATGTATTGCCGGCACGTAACGAACGCGCGCGTGATCGCCGACGAGGTGCTGAACTTCGATCGCGCGTGGCTCGCGGACGATGAAGGGTTGAAACGGTACGAACGCTTGCTCGCGATGGCCGAGCGCGAGAGTCGCGCCGCATCGTCACTCGCCACGCGACTGCGTATCACGCGTCAGGCCGTGGAGCATCCGGCGACGGTCGGCCGCGCAATGGCAAACCAGAAGAAGGCAAGGAAGCCGTGGGAACTGCCCGAACCAGGCGCCTGACCCGCGGCGATCGCAATATTGCGTGGATCGAGACCAACTGCCGAATCCCGGAGGGCAAGCTCGTCGGCAAGCCGGTGACGCTGACGCGGGAGCAGCGGCGCTGGATCAAGCAGATTTACGACAAGCCGACGCGCACATTCATCCTCTCGATGGCGCGAAAGAACGCCAAGACGGCGCTCTCGGCGTTCCTTGTGCTGCTCCATCTCGTCGGACCCGAAGCACGCGCCAACAGCCAGCTCTACAGCGCCGCGCAGTCGCGTGACCAGGCCGCCATCCTGTTCGAACTGGCCGCCAAGGTCGTGCGCATGTCGCAGGATCTCTCCGAGTACGTCACGATCCGCGACACGGCCAAAGAGCTGCTGTGTCACGAACTCGGCACGATCTACAAGGCCCTGTCCGCAGACGCCGCGACGAAATTCGGCCTGAGCCCTGCGCTTGTCATCCACGATGAGCTTGGCCAGGTGAAGGGCCCGCGCTCCGAGCTGTATGAGGCACTTGAGACCGCGAGCGCGGCGCAGGACGACCCGCTGTCGATCATCATCAGCACGCAGGCGCCGACTGATGCAGACCTGCTGAGCCTGCTCATCGACGACGCACTCAGCGGCGCGGACCCTCGCCTCAAGGTCGCGCTGTACACGGCGCCGCTCGACATGGACCCGTTCAGCGATGAGGCGATCCGGCTCGCCAACCCGCACTTCGACGTGTTCATGAATCAGGAGGAAGTGCGCCGGCAGGCCTCCGATGCGAAGCGCCTGCCGAGCCGCGAGGCCGCGTACCGAAACCTGATCCTCAACCAGCGCGTCGAGGCGCGCAGTCCATTCGTTGCGCGTGCCGTATGGCTGGACAACGGCGGCGCGCCGGCCGATCTCACTGGCCGCGACGTGTACGGCGGCCTCGACCTGTCCAGTGTGAGCGACCTGACCGCGCTGGTGCTGGCATCCGATGATGGCGACGTTGAATCGACTTTCTGGCTGCCCGAGGAGGGGCTTGTGGAGAAATCCCGCGCCGACCGCGTGCCCTACGACGTGTGGGCGCGCGATGGCCTGCTTCAGACCACGCCGGGCCGCGCGATCGAGTACGAGTTCGTCGCCGAACATCTGCGCAGCGTGTTCGACCGCTGCAACGTCAAGGCGCTGGCATTTGACCGGTACAACATGCGGTTCCTCAAGCCGTGGCTCGTGCGCGTCGGTTTCAGCGAAGAGGAAATGGCCCGCTTCGTCGAGTTCGGCCAGGGCTTCGTGTCGATGTCGCCGGCTATCCGTGAACTCGAGGCGCGGCTGCTCGCGAAGAAGCTGCGCCACGGCTGCCACCCCGTCCTGACGATGTGCGCGGTCAATGCCACGACCGTTTCTGACCCGGCGGGCAATCGCAAATTCACCAAGCAGAAAGTGACCGGCCGCATCGACGGCATGGTCGCGCTCGCGATGGCCGTGGGCGCCACGCAACTTAATTCGGAAAATCCCGAAAAAGAATACCGGATGTTCTTTGTTTGACGTTGACATTGATACTTTGTGTGTGATAATGGCGAAAATCACGCAATCAAAAGTCAATGAAACGACCCATCGCGCAATTTGTCACCAAGGATCTGGCCGCCGCGTCGAATAAAGCGTTCTCACGCTTCGAAATCAAGAGCCTCGACGACGGCACGCGGATTCTGACGGGCGTCGCCTCGACGCCGACACCGGATCGTGTCGGCGATACCGTCGTGCCCGAGGGTATCCAGTTCAAGACGCCGTACCCGCTGCTCTGGCAGCACGACCCCGGCAAGCCCATTGGTACTGTCAACAGGATGACGATCACCGCGGCGGGCGCCGAGGTTGAGGCGACGATTGCGCCGGCGGGCACTGCAACGTACATCGACGAGGCCTACAACCTCATCAAGGCCGGGCTCATTCCCGGTCTCTCCATCGGGTTCCGTCCGATCGACTATGAGTTCGACAAGTCGACGGGCGGCTACCTCATCAAGACCTGTGAACTGTTCGAACTCAGCGCCGTGACGATCCCGGCCAACGCTGATGCGACAGTTCAAACGATCAAGTCGCACGACAAGTCCCGCGTGGGAGTGCCCGTTGTGCGTTTGAGTACTCCCACTGAAAAGGAACCTGAAATGACCCTCGCAGAACAACTGAAAGCCCTGGCGAAAAAGCGCGCTGACCATCTCGCCCGCCAGAAAGCGCTCATCGATGGCGCGGCTGCTGACGGTGGCCGCACGCTCAACGATGCCGAATCGACGGAATACGATCAGCTCGGCACCGAACTGAAGGCGCTCGACACGCACGAGACGCGACTGAAGGAAAGGCAGGCACTGGAAGCCAAAACGGCCGTGCCGGTGTCGGGCGGCCCGGCATCGCATTCGCCGGTCGTCGTGCAATCGAATGTCGCGAAGGGCACGGCTTTCACGCGGTACGCGATCGCGCTGATGCGCGCAAAGGGCAACACCATGCAAGCCCTGGAAATCGCGAAGGAATGGAAGGACAGCACGCCGGAAGTCGAACTGGTGCTCAAGGCGGCCGTTGCGGCGGGCACCACGACGGACCCGGCATGGGCCGGCCCGCTCGTGACGTACCAGAACATGGCCGGCGAGTTCATCGAACTGCTGCGCCCCGCGACGATCATCGGCCGCATCCAGAATTTCCGGCGCGTTCCGTTCAACGTCAGCATTCCGGGGCAGGTAACCGGCTCATCGGTCGGCTGGGTCGGTGAGGGTAAGCCGTCTCCCGTGTCGGCGCTGAGTTTCGATACGACGTCGCTGGGCTCGTCGAAGGTCTCAGGCATCGTGGTGATGACCGAGGAACTGGTCCGGTTTTCGAGCCCCAGCGCCGAAGCCCTCGTTCAGCAGGACATGATTGCGACGATCAGTCAGTTCCTCGACGGCCAGTTCATCGACCCGGCAAAGGCGGCCGGCGCAAACGGCCTGTCGCCAGCCTCGATCACGAACGGTGTAGCGGCAATTCCGGCCTCTGGCACCGATGCTGCCGCCGTGCGCACCGACGTTAAGGCGGTGTTCGACGCGTTCATCACCGCCAACCTCTCGGTTGCTGGCGCGGTGTGGGTTATGTCGGAAAGTACGGCACTCGCCCTCTCGATGATGCAAAACGCCCTGGCGCAGCCGGAGTTTCCGGGCCTCTCGATGGCGGGCGGAACGTTCTTCGGCCTGCCTGCAATCCTGTCGAAGACGGCCGGCAACATGATGATTCTCGCGAACGCCTCGGAGATCCTGCTCGCGGACGACGGCGGCGTGACGCTCGATGTGAGTCGCGAGGCATCGATCGAGATGGACAGCGCGCCTGCCGGCGGTGCTACGCAGCTCGTTTCGCTGTGGCAGAACGGCTTTATCGCGATGAAGGCAGAACGGTTCATCAACTGGAAGCGCCGTCGCGCCGCGGGTGTCCAGTACATCTCCGGCGTGAACTACGGCGCACCGGCGGACGCGGGTTAATCGGGTGGACGTCACGCAAACCTACGAGGTTGCCGTGGCGTTCCCGTACGCGGGACGCCAACGGCATGCCGGTGAATCGCTCGAAGTCGAGCAGCGTCACGTCACGGTGCTGCTCGCGCTCGGCAAGATCCGCCGATCGACCGCGAAGCGACCGACTTACAAGCGCCGCGACATGCGGCCGGAGGGCTGATGCGGCTGTTTCCCTGGCTTCGGAAGTCCGGGCCACCTTTGCCGGTCGGCAGCACGAGCAGCGTAACGGGCGTTGTCCGGGAGCCGTTCGCGGGTGCGTGGCAGTCTGGCATGAGCGCATTCGATGCCGGCGTGGATAGCCGCCACGATCTGCTTGCCTTCTCGGCAGTGTATGCGTGCGTCGACCGGATCTCATCCGACATCGCGAAGCTCGGCATCCGGTACGTGAAGCAGACCGGCATCATCTGGCAGGAGTACGGTGCGCCGCGCTTCACCGTGCCGCTGCGCCGGCCGAACGCATACCAGAATCGAATCCAGTTCATCACATCGTGGCAAGTATCGAAACTGCTGTTCGGCAATACGTATGTGCTGCTGGTGCGCGACGCACTGCGCAATGTGATCTCGATGTACGTGCTCGATCCGGCGCGAGTCGTGCCGCTCGTATCGACGAGTGGCGCTGTGTTCTATCGGGTCGCCGCCGATCCGCTGCGCGGGTTGCAGGAGCAGGTGACGATCCCCGCGTCGGAGATCATCCACGACCGCGGCGCCTGCCCCTGGCATCCGCTCATCGGTGTGTCGCCGATCGTCGCGGCGGCAGCGGCCGGCACGATGGGCAATCGCATCCAGTTCAACAGCCGGAAATTCTTCGGCAACATGTCCCGGCCCGGCGGCATCCTGTCGGCCGATGGACCGATCAGCGACGAGACCGCGAACCGCCTCAAGACGCAGTGGGAAGCGAACTACGGTGGCGAGAATGCCGGTCGCACTGCCGTGGTGGGCGACGGTCTGAAATACACCGCCGTCATGATGAGCGCGACCGATGCGCAACTTATCGAACAGCTCAAGTGGGCGGTCGAGGACGTGGCGCGCTGCTACCACGTGCCGCTGTACAAGATCGGTGCGGACCCGACCGGCTCGAAGACGGCGGCCAATATCGGCGCGCTTGAGCAGTCGTATTACACCGACTGTTTGCAGGCACCGATCGAGGCGCTTGAGCTTTGTCTCGATGATGGTTTCGAAGTGCCGGACGGCCAGGGCTTCGAGGTCGACGTGCGCGGGCTGCTGCGAATGGATGCCGGCGCGCGGTATGACGCCTATGCGAAGGCCGTCGGCGGCGGGTGGATGGCGCCGAACGAGGCGCGCGCGGCCGAGAACATGCCTCCCGTACCGGGTGGCGACACGCCGTATCTGCAACAGCAGAACTATTCGCTCAAGGCGCTCAGCGAGCGCGATAGGAATCCCGCACCGAACAGCACGACGGCGCCAAAGGAACCCGCGAAGGAGCCGACCAATGCCGATTAGCCAACTGGTTTCGATGGAACGCACGCTCGCGCATCTGCGCGTCGGAGCGGGCGAAGATGATGCGGCGATTGCCGATCTCATCGACGCGGCGAGCGGGATCGTCATCGACTACCTGAAGCTCAAGACGGTCCCTGATACCTGGGCGCTCGAAGCCGGCGATACGCCGAGCACGGTGCCGGGGCCTGTGCGTTCGGCCGTGCTGCTCGTGATCGGCAGCCTGTACGCCGACCGCGAGGGCGCGACGGACCCGCTCACGCCCGCCGTTCAATCCCTGCTCATGCGCATGCGCGATCCGGCGGTGGCGTGATGCTGAAGGCCGGCACGCTCAATCGCACCGTCGATCTGCTCGGGCAGATCGGAACCGGCACGCTCGACGATCCGATTCATTGGGGCGTCGTGGCGAGCGTGGCCGCCAATATCAGGATGCTCAACGGCAAAGAGGTTTTGCTCGCCGATACGGATGTCGGTATTGCCTCCGCGAGTATCCGCATCCGTTATCGCACCGACGTCACCACGGGCTGGAAAGTCCAGATTGGCAATGCCGTTTTCGACGTGAAGGCGGCACTGCCGAACATCGCCGGCCGCGATTACACCGACCTCGTTTGTACGATCAGTACGGCATGAAGAGCCCGAGCCGGCCGGGTCCGAAAGGATAAAGCCGGAGCGGGACAAGCGCAGAGTGTCCCGTATTCATGAAACAACCTGCGCAGTCTGCGATTGGGGTGCGTCGACCACCGTCCTGCTGTCCAGCGGCAGGACCGGCGCGTGCGCCGTATCCCCCCAAGGCGCAGACACAGGCCCGCCGGAGCGATCCGCGCGGGCCTTTCCTCAATTGGAGAATTGATATGCCTTGCGGACTTCAGTGCTGGGATGAGAACGGCAACCTTATTCTTGATGCGACCTATCGCGTTGCCCGCGTTATCGGTGAGACTTGGGTCGATGCCGACCACCCCTCTGGCACCGTGGTTGATGACCGGTTCCTGCAGGGCGGCTGGGTGTCGTTCCAGCCCGACAACACCGCCGGCGATGGCTACCTCGATCATGGCGTGCGGACGCCGCGATTCTCGATCGACGGCAATGTGCTCACGTGGTCCTATCCGCCCGTTAATGGCGGAACGCAATACGACACGATCCAGGTGGGCACGCTGTTCTACGGCGCGTACTGAGAAAGACATGCCGGCGAAGGTAACCATCAAAAACCCTGAAGCGCTAACCGGCCTTCTCGATCGTCTTACCGACATCGCGAGCGAGTCTGTTCTGCGGCAGGCCGTAGTCGCCGCGCTGCAGCCGTTGCTCGCCGAGGTCCGCCTGCGCGCGCCCGTGCGCGCGGCCGGATATGAAATCGAAGGCACGCAGCATCCGCCGGGCTTCCTGAAAGCGAACATTCTTGCCTATCACGACAGCGAGAGGTCGGTTGGTGGCCTCCGGCAGATCTACGGCGTGACGTGGGACAAGGACGCGTTCTATGGCTCGTTCATCGAGAGCGGTAGCTCGAAGCAATCCGCAACGCCGTTCCTTCGTCCCGCGTTCGACGCGACGAAACGGCAAGTCGTCCAGGCAATTGACGCCTTCATCAAGGCGAAGGCAAAGGAGTTAGCAAATGGCGGGTAATCAGTCAGTCGTCGAAGTCGCAGCCGATACAACCGGCTATGTTGCCGCGATGGTCCGCGCGCAGAAATCGGCCGCGGATTTCGTAACGAGCCAGGACCGGGTGCGGCAGTACACCATCAATGCGGTGACGGCCCTTGATGCGTCGCGCAAATCGCTGGCCGCCCAGGGCGATGCGGCGGTCGACGCGTTCAACAAGTCCGCCAGGCAGGCCGAGAAGTTCCTCACGTCCATCCAGAAGCAGGCCGACCAGGCCGGCAAGACGCAGGCCGAGTTGCTGCGCCTGCGCGCCGCTGAACTCGGTGTCGGTGGCGCGGCGCAGCAGTACATCGACGCAATCGAGAAAGCGAATGCCGCGAGCGGCCACATGGCATCGGGCGCCGGTGGCGCACGCCGCGAGCTGGTGGTGCTCGGCCACGAAATGCTGAGCGGTAACTGGTCGCGCTTTGGTGGTTCGCTGATGGTGCTGGGCGAGCAGTTCGACATCCTCGGCAAACTGATGAGCCCGGTCGGCATTGGCATCGCCGCAGTGGCCGCCGCTGGCTACGTCGCATACGAGGCCATCCACAAGCTGAGCGAGGAACACAAGGCGCTCAACGCGGCACTCGTACTCACGAACAACTACGCGGACCTCTCGCAGGGCGCATTGCTGGCTTACTCGCAGACCATTTCGAAAGACCTGGGCGTGTCGACGGGCACGGCCAGCGACGCGCTGCTCGCGATGGCAAAGTCGGGCATGGTCGCCGGCGCGGACCTGCAGGACGTGAGCGAGGGTATCGTCGCCTATTCGAAGATTTCGGGGGAATCCGTCAAGGATGTCTCGAAGATGTTCGAAGAGTCCTATGGCAATGCCGCGACGGCCGCAAAAAAATGGGCCGACACGCACCACGACCTGACGCAGGCGCAGCTCGACAACATCAAGGTCATGGAGCAGTCCGGCGACAAGGCCGGCGCGTGGCGGGAGTTCGTGACGGACGCCAGCGCGAGCGCGCGCAAGGCGCTGCTCGCCGACAACGATGCGATGAAGACCAGCTACGAATCGCTCGGCGACGCGTGGTCGCGCTTCTGGCGCACGGCCGCCGGCAACAACGACGAACTCACCAAAATCACCGATCGCATCTCGCAGCTTCGTTCGATGGAGATGGATCCGGACACGAACCCGGGCGGCACACAAACCGCCGGCTGGGATGCGGAAATCAGGCAGCTCGAAGCGCGGCGCGACGAACTGCTGAAGAACAAGCAGGGCACCGACGACAACACCAAGGCGCTCGATACGTTCAACTCGATGAACCAGAAGCACATCGAGGACATGAAAACCTCGTGGACGTGGCAGCAGAAGCTGAACGACGCGAACGAGACCGCGCGCAGGAAGACCGAGGCTCTGACCGAAGCGGCGAAGGCGGCGGGCAAACTCACGCCGGCGTATCAGGCGCAATTGCAGTCGGACCTTGGGGCTACCCTCGCGCACAATGCAACCGAGTTCCACCCGCCGAAGACCGGCAGCGGCTATCACGAGCCGCGCGGCGTGTCGCTGCTCGACGAGGCGAAAGCGCAGCAGGCAGTGCTTGAGCAATCGCTCGGCGTGAATGGGCAGCTCACCGGCTGGGCGGCGAAACGCGCGGCGCTCGAGGAACAGATCGCGCGATATGCCACGACGACGCTCACGAAACAGCAGGCGAGCGTGCTGGCGAACAGTCAGGCGCTGCTCGCTCAATACAAGACCAATGAATCGCTTCAGGCCGATGCTGCCTTTATCGAGAACGTCAACAAGCTGACGGCCGAGCGCGACCAGCTGAACGCCAGGCTTCAGGACCAGAATGACGCAATGGCGCAGGCGCAGCAGATCGAATTGCAGACCGCGACGCTGACGACCGAAGAGCGCAAGCGCCAGCTTTCCATGCTGCAGATCGAGATTGACCGGCGCAAGGCGCTGGCGGATTGGGACAAGGATGCGCTGTCGAAGAATCTCGTCGGCTCCGATACGGACGTTGCCGAACGGCGGACGATCAACCAGACATTCGACGCGCGGGCCACCAACCAGCAAAACACCTTCGCAGCGCAGGACGCGCTCAAGGGCAACTGGGCGGCAGGCGCCACGACCGGCCTGAAGCAGATCATCGAGCAGACCAGCAACCTGAACCAGATGGCGCAGAGCTTCGCGACCGACGGTATCAGGAGCATCGGAGATGCGTTTGCGGATCTCGCCACCACGGGTAAGCTGAACATGGGCGATATGGCGAAGAGTCTTGTTGCCGACTTTGTTCGCATCGAGACCGAGGCGCTGGCCGCGAAAGCAGCAATGAGCTTTCTCAACTGGAGCGGCCTCGGCGGCGACGCCGCGGCCACTGGCGCATCGTCATTCGCTGGTGCGTTCCATCTTGCGGGCGGCGGCGCGGTGAGCGGGCCGGGCAGCTCGACGAGCGACAGCATTCCGGCGATGCTGTCCGATGGCGAGTATGTGCTCAATGCCGCCGCCGTGAGCCGGATCGGCGTGAACCACCTCGACGACCTCAACAGCGGCGCCGCGCGCGCCGTCAACAGCGTCGCGCACTATGCGACGGGTGGCGCGGTCGGCTCAGCGCTCGCAGCGATCGAACCGGGCAGCGGCTCCGGAGGCGCGCAGTTCAACATCACCATTCAGGGCGGCAGCTCCGATTACTCGCCCCAAGACCTTGCCCAGCTTCAACGCGTACTGCAAGGCTGGGTCGACAGCCGGGCAGATGCGCGAGTGACCAAGCGGATGAGCGGCCAGGGAGGCTACGCCTGGAAGATTAAAAACGGTAGCGTGTGACGGCACAACGGACGCCCTGCATTGCTGTGTCAGAATCGGGGCTTACCAAACTCGACATCGCAAACATGGACAGCTTCGAAACCGGCGCCGCCATCCTCGCTCACAATCACCTCCTTGGAGCGCTCATCTCTTTTTTGGAGCACTACCACCCGGAAATCCGGGAGAAGATCGGCGAGACCTTCCAAGAGGCATTGGCGGAAATCACGCAGATCGAGGGCGATAAGCCGCACGAGCGGCAAACGAAGCGAGCAATCGAGGTCATTCTTGAGATAGTGCGCAAGCAATCAGAAGGCCCAAAATTGACCTTGGTGCCGCGCGACGAGTAACTTCCTGGAATTCGGGAGTTTGTTTGCATAAAAGAACACCTCATAAATGGAATCACACCGGTATTTCCTTATGAGAAGATTTTTCGGGGCATTTTTTGGGGCATAAATTATGAAAATATCCTGTCGAGCACCGAAGCTACTGAGAATGTGAGTTCTGTCAGGGGACCAAGAAGCTTCCCAGCGTCACCCAGATTTGCCCAGAAAAGCCCCGTATGCCTTGCGCTGCGGGGCTTTTTGCTGTCGTCGTTGCCCCCGTTCGCCCAACACAAGCCCGACTAGTTGGGGATATCGGTACGGATATCCCCAGAAGTGCCGCTTAGCTACCGCACGCCAGGCCTGCCTTGCCGCTCGGCCTCGATTTGCATCGCAGCAAACTGATTCTCGCGATCACGCTCGCGTCTATCATTGCTATCGATTTCATCACGCTGCCTGCGCCCAAAAGTATTCTGATCAAAGCAGTTCCAAACATTTACGTCAGCCCACCGAAAAAACCTCTTTCCGTTCTTAAACCACATCGGGACATGAGCGCTGCGGATGCATAAGGATCGCGTGTTGAAAATGGCCGAACCTTCGGACACGAAAGAGGAATATGAAGCCAGGATCATCCATCGCTTCGGCGGTCAATGGGAACTTGAACCAATCGTCGAAAAGTAATCGCCGCGGCATCGTCAATCCATACCCCGCGCACGCCGAACACAATCAGACGATAGCCGCCTACACCACCACGCCGCGCCGGATTGCGAGCCGCGACAAGACCAGTCTCTGGACGGGAATCTCTATCAGATGATGAGCCGCTGCCGCGACCGCGATAGCCGCCAACCAGTACAAGGCAGCCTTGGCCGCAACCGGGTAGCTCTGCGCCATATACCCGTGGTCCTCCGCAAACCGCAAGACGAGTTGATGCACCACGTACAAAGCAAAGCTGATCTCACCAAGATAAATGAGAAGCCGCGCTTGAAGAAGGCGAGACAGGCCGCCGTCTTCCAGCGCGAACACGGCTATCAGCAGAGCAAACAGAACACCCGCACCACAATTGGAAAGCCAGATTGCAACGGGCTTGCTCAGAGGGAAGGGTAGATCCGAGACAACCCTGAGATCGGCTGCCCAGATCGCTGACACGGCAATCAGCACAGCGCCGATCTCGAACGCGCTCGCGCGCCAACCACCTTCAATGGCATTCCGAAGTGTGCCCCGTAGTTGATAGGCAGCGATGCCCATCATGAATTCGCTCAGTCTGGTTATCGGCGAAATGTACGCGGACCACAGCATAAGCGGGCGGCCCATGTTCTCGAAGGCGACCAGCATTGCAGCCGTGACGAGTATCGTTCCCGCGAGCTTGACCGCCCACGTGGCATTCACCCGCCAGATCAGCAATGGGAAAACCGCATAGAAAAAGGCCTCATCGGACAAGCTCCATGAGACTCCATTCAAAGAGAAGTACGTGGCGATGTCGGGTGACCATGCATGCAGCAGCAGCACGTTGAGGATTGCCGCAGAGCTGCCAACCGACCCACCCTCGTAATGGATCAGCCACGCTGCCGCCGCGGCGCCGACGAGGTGAAGAGGCCAAATCCTAGCCAACCGCTTGATATAAAAGATGTAGAGATCCGACCTTGAGGTGATCGTTCTGTGGGTGTGGGCGAGGATATAGCCAGACAGAACGAAAAAGAGGGACACGGCTTGCGTGAGCGCCAGGTGTTCAGCGAGGCCGAAATAGCCGAATTCGCGGCGGGTGTGGAAAACAACCACCATGCCCGCAGCAAAAAACCGCAACGACGTAAGCGAATCGATTTTTTGAGCCGGCACTGTAATGTCCCGAAAAATTTTGACATATCAGCAGTGTCCGTGCCTGCGCCTTCACAGGCGGTAATCCGCGGACACAATTGCCCTCGAACTTCGACGCATGTCCCCACTCTGATCTTTTAAGGGGGTACACCATGCTCAAGCTCATTGCAGTCATTGGTCTGGCGGCCGTTTTATCGGGTTGCGTCGCCTATCCCGCCGGCTACGGGTACGCCGATCCCGGATACGCCTACGGGCCGGACTATGGTCCGGCGTACGGCTATGGCACTATCAATGTCTGGGCCGGTGGTGGCGGCGGCGGTTACCACCACGGCGACTACCACCATGGAGGATGGGACCATGGGCGCGGACGCTGGGAAGGCGGCCGCGGCGGTGGGCATGGAGGTGGACACGGCGGCGGAGGCGGTGGTCACGGGCGCTAACGCGCCGTAGCCTGCATTCGTCGCAGCGTATCAACGTCACCGGCAATATCAGCCTCGCGAAGTGACAAATCTTTTTGAGGCCGCTTCATGCGGCCTCTTTTTGCGAGCGTCGCGGATTCGTTGGCGCCATACGGTCCGTCGCTATACCCGCGATCTGGTCAATTGCCAATTGCCACACGCCCGTCACAATTCAAAATTAGCAACTCACGTACAGACGAAAATATCCGCCGAATCGCCGGAATATGACGTAGCCACGAGCGGCTTATCTGGCGCCAGGCGCGATTAACCAATAGCGTTCACGACACGCCTGCACACCCGGACAGACGCGGCCCGGATCGGGTAAACTGCGCGCGACCACAAAATAATATCCACATATGACCAACTACAAAGCCACCTTCGAACGGGACGGATTTCTGGTTCTTCCGAAATTCTTTGCCGAACAACGTATCGACGCGGTGCAAGCGGCAGTTAAAGCAAAAATCGCGGCGCGCCCACGCGATGTCGTCGTAGACGTTCTCGACACAAACGAACGTAAGCTGCTCTCCAGCCTCACGCCTGAGCAGATCCGCACGACGCGCATGAAAGTCAACGACCTTTATCTAAACACACCGGCAGTGCGGGATATCGCGATCGACACCGATCTCGCGAAAATCCTTTCCGATTGCATGGGCACGCCGATAGCGCTTTGCAACAGCCTGTATTTCGAAAAAGGAAGCGCCCAGCCGCCCCACGTCGACGCGATCTATATGACGCCCCAGACGCACGGACATCTACTCGCGTCGTGGGTCGCGCTGGAAGACGTGCATGAAGACGCCGGCCCGCTCGAATACTACCCGGGCAGCCAGTTGATCCCGCAGTGGAAATTCAGCAACGGAACCTATCACTCGGTCCCTGAAGAGATGGGCGCGTGGCACGCGTACATGGACGCGCAGTTGAAAGAGCGCGGGCTTACGAAACAAAGCTTCGCCGCGAAGAAAGGCGACGTGTTCATCTGGCACGCACATTTGCTTCACGGCGGCGGTCCGATCAATGATGTCCGTCGCACTCGCAAATCGCTGGTATTCCACTATTACACCGCTGCGGACAGTCGAACCAGGTTCAGACTCGAACCGCAGAATGAGGTTTTCTGGATCAGGCGCAGCCCTCAATCCGTACCCACTGCACTGACGGGATGGAAGAAGGCAATCAGAAAAATCAAGCGGTTGATTGCCTGATCGGCTTCCCGCAATTCGTCTGCGCGGCGCAATCTCGCCGAAAGACTCTCCGTCTTCGCAGAATCAAACCGTGGCACGCGTCGGCATTCGAACTTCCTTCCGAGAAACCGGTGGGAGCCTCTTCGTGCCGACAAAGCCATGTTTGCACGAAGGTCGGCCTCAAGCATTCGGCCGGTGGAGCCTGAGTCGGACACGCTTTACGCAGCTTGTGAAGGCGAGCTGCAAGGTCTGCATCTAAAGTTTGTTCGGCGGCTGCCGAAAATCAGGCATGGACAACGACGACCGCCTCCGCCCCGGCCACCCTCTCTATGAAGAGGCGATGGCCCTCGAAATGACCGTACGTACCCTGCGCCGCGCACAAGGCAAGAAGAACCCCGAAGACGTTCTCTATGCCTCGCCGGAATGGGACGTCGTCAGCGAAGAGTTTGTTCGCGATCTTTATCGGGCAATGGGCGGCAATCCCGGGGATTTGCATTGACAATCCGACTGTGTGACTGCCGCACGCCGAATCAGCGCCCCCTATTCCGAAGTCTGCTGTCGAAGGTCGAGTAACAGCTTCGACACGGGCCTTCAATACGAAATGTTTCGCCCGCCCGAGCCAAGCTCGCGTAATTTTGTCACCGCGGCACGCAGCGGCGCGGTGATTCGCCAGGAAGTGGACGACTCGAGCGCCTTGATTGTCGAAGTCCTCGATGCAATCTCATCTTGCATCACCGCAAGCCTCGCTCGCAATTCCGCGAGGGCTTTCTCGGCTTCGGCAAGCCGCCCCGTAGCATCCGCGGTGCCCACTGAAGCGCCGTAAAACTCCTCGGTCGCGAGTTCCACGCGAGGGGGTTCTTTGCGAAGGACGATAATCATCTCTCCGCCGGTTTCTCCGCGCGCAGGCACAAAATCGGCGAGATTGAATTCCACGAAACCCATCATGAGAATAGGTTTCAAAACCCTGGATACGATCGTACCGCTTTCGAAAACATGGTTGTGAATACCGACATGCGGAGGCGCCTTCAGTTTCTCCTTGATACGGTTCATGTCCAGTTTGTCCGACACATGCATCGGCATATTGACGAATGCTTCGTCGTAATAGATCTCGCATTCGATTTGATGCTCGCGTGGAATTTCCTCGACGCCGGCCAGATACTCGGCCACAAAATGGCTCAGCGCCGTATCCTGACGATATTTGTCGAAACTGAACTTCTTGTCCGGCAGCGCAAGAAAGAGGATTGCGCCAGGCTGCATCATGTCGCACAGATCGGATAACCATTGAATCATGTTCGGCGCATGTTCCATCACATGATTCGCGATAATGTAGTCGAACTTATCGCCGATATAATCGCCGTACCGGTTCGAATGAACCACATAATCGATTTCGGGTATGTCGACGACCATATCCGGGTGCGTGCACTCCTGAACCAGCTGCTCTTTGTTTTTCCAGTCCAGATACCGCACGTCTGCTTCCGATTTGAAGACGGTCGGCTGATCATACGGCCCGATTTCCAGGCCGACGCCGGAGAGATCGATGTGTTTCAGAAGGTGCCCGCGGCGAAGCGTCGTAACCAGATTCATGAACCACCTCTCGGCAAAGGGGTTTCCAATTGCGCAACTTACCATGCCTTGCCGAGCCGGCGGATAAAAACAATCAATGACTATTGGTATAACGAATATGACCGTCATTACGGCGATTGTGGGATTTTGGCCTCGTAACGAATGTGCGGCCCGCGCCGCACGAGATGCCGTACCCACTGGTGTGACCTTGTCGCGGCACGGCCGGAGATAAATTTTTCGGCCGCCCGCGTGAACCCGTTACGACGGACGCTTCGGAATCTCCAATCCTTTTGCCACGGCCGGGCGCGCGACAAACGCAGCCAGCGCGCGCGTGACATTCGGAAAATCCTGAATGCCGACGAGGTCGCCCGCCTCATAAAACCCGATCAGATTACGCACCCACGGGAAGGTAGCGATATCGGCGATCGAGTAGGTATCGCCGAGAATCCACTCGCGTCCTTCGAGTTGGCGATCCAGCACGCCGAGCAGTCTTATCGATTCGGCGATGTAACGATCGCGCGGACGCTTGTCTTCGTATTCCTTGCCGGCGAACTTGTGGAAGAAACCCACCTGGCCGAACATCGGCCCGATACCGCCCATCTGGAACATCACCCATTGGATCGCTTCATAGCGTCCGGCGGCATTCTGCGGAATGAACCGGCCGCTCTTCTCCGCGAGATAAATCAGGATCGCGCCGGACTCGAATAACGACAGCGGTTTGCCATCGGGCCCATTCGGATCGATGATCGCCGGAATCTTGTTGTTCGGATTGAGCGACAGAAACTCCGGCGTCATCTGATCGTTCGTATCGAAGCGCACGAGATGCGGCTCGTACGGCAAACCCGTCTCTTCGAGCATGATCGACACCTTCACGCCATTGGGCGTGGGCAGCGAGTAGAGCTGAATCCGGTCAGGATGCCCGGCAGGCCATTTCTTCGTGATCGGAAAAGCGGATAGATCGGTCATGTGACGGTGTAACCCTTGTGCGAGTGTTGTGGGTTGAAATGAAAATCGGGCCTCGTAATCGGCTGGGGCAGCCGGACGGTAGCGGAAATGCCGACGCGGGAGCGCCAAATATAAACCGGCTCGGCACAACGCGCAGGGACGAGTCCCGATGAGCGGCAACGGCGCGCCTGACCGTCCGCGTAATCGAGCTCCGGGACTGCGAACACAAACCGCCCGCTAGCCGTGACTCACCACAAATCCTTGGTCGCCGCGCCGGCGCGCAAGTTATAACCTTCCCGCCACAACGACGCGCCAACCGTCAGAAGCAGCGTCTTCTGTTCGCCGTCGAGCAACTCCCACGCCGCGGCCAGCCAACTGGCGAAGCTCCCGCAGGTCTGTTCCAGGTCGACGGGCGTTTTGCCCTCTAGATACTGCCTTTCGAACATCGAAAGAATTTTTTCGGGTGTCATGGGCGCCGTCTCCGTGTTGGATGCGGCAAGTCTAAAGGCGCCGAGCCGCGCGCGAAATGCTCTGGACGCCGACTCCGGGTTACTCCCAGGCGAAGGCCGCCATCTGCCGGAAAACCCACTCCTCAAGAAAAAAAGCAGCGCTAAAGAACGGAAAAGGCGCCGAAGCGCCTTGTCCGTCAATTGCATCGGAGCCCGGTTACGGCGCGTTGCGCTTTGCATTGTCCTTGGCGTCTTCCTTAGCGTCGCCATAGGCCTTTTGCACCTTGCCCGCGCCTTGTTGCAGGTCGCCCTTCAGTTCCTTGCCCGGGTTGTCGGTGACCTTGCCGACCGCTTCATTGACCTTGCCCTTGACCTGCTCGGTCACACCCTTCACCTGGTCCTTGTTCATGTTCGGCTCCACTATTTGGAATGCCGGCGCGACATTACGCCAGTATCCACATTCAGCAACGGGTGTGCCCGAAGCCGCAGGCGGCCCGTTTGCCTGGCGAGCGCCGCGAAAAAATATTCCAGAAAAGTCCTAAAGTCCCGCCGCAGCCTGCCGTAAAGGTGCCAAGGAGGAGCCATGGACCGTCCACTCGTTACGCTTTTGGGGTCGTCCCAAGCTGTACTGATCGATCGGGACATCGCGCATATCGCGCGTGTGATGAGGCCGTCTTTACACGGCGATCTGGGCGGCCCAATCCTGCCGGCCGCCTACTGGCGCAAACGTCTGTACCAGTTGCTCGACGCCGGCAATCTGTCCCACGCGCAACTGTGCGCGGTCGACAGCCTTCTGCTCCAGCTCGATCAGTATCAGGCCGAGCCCCAATTGGCATGGGACGCACTGGCCCCGGCCTCCGCCGCCTTGTTCCCGCCACCTTATCCGGCTAGCGCCCGCCACACTGCCTGAAACGCTGCGAGCCTGAACCGCCGGCCCTTTTCAGGCTAGCCGTCCGCTCTTTGCTCACGAATAAAAAAAGGCCGCGAATCATGCCGCGGCCTCAACACGTCGCAACGCGGGGAATTCGCGTCACGCGGCAAGCCTACACGCACAATTGTGACAGCCGCATTTAGCCGCGGACTTTCCGCGTCCGTGGCGGACCGAGGCGTGAAATTTTCCACCCAAGCGGCGCAAAAAATGGGGAATTGGGACGACCTTAGGTCATAATGTCCGCAAAAATTCCCAGCAAGGACACTCGTGACCCTCGCCGCACCGCTCGCACTGCTCAAGCAAGCGCGCGCCCGCTTCACTCAACGCGAAATCGCCGCGCATGTCGGCAAGGACATCAAGACGGTGCGCCGCTGGGAAAAAGGCGAAACGCCGTGCCCTGCCATGTTGGAGCCGGCTTTGCGCGATCTGCTGCAAAACCGGGCGCAAGCCGGAGGCGGCGCGGGCGGCGGTGCCCAATTCCGCTTTATCGATCTGTTCGCCGGCATCGGCGGGATTCGCATGGGCTTCGAAGCGCACGGCGGCGACTGCGTCTTTACGAGCGAGTGGAACGACTTTTCGACCAAAACGTATCGCGAGAATTACCCGGGCGACGGCGAGCACGCGCTGATCGGCGACATCGTGTCGTTTCCGGCTGAAGAGGTGCCGGGCCACGACGTGCTGCTCGGCGGCTTCCCATGCCAGCCGTTTTCGATCGCTGGGGTCAGCAAGAAAAATGCGCTCGGGCGGCCACATGGTTTCGAGTGCACGACGCAGGGCACGCTGTTCTTCGACGTCGCCCGGATCATCGCGGCAAAACGTCCCGCCGCGTTCCTGCTGGAGAACGTGAAGAATCTGCTGTCACACGACAAGGGCCGCACCTTCGACGTGATCCTGCAAACTTTGCGCGATGAACTGGGCTACGAAGTGCACTACCGCGTGGTGGACGGCCAGCATTTCACGCCGCAGCACCGCGAGCGGATCATTATCGTCGGCTTTCGCGGCGAGACCTCCTTCTCCTGGGACGATCTGCATCTGCCGGAAAACGGCCCGCGCCTCGGTTCGATCCTGCATCGCACGGACGGCAGCGAACCGGTGCTGCCGTGGGACCACGACCGCTTCTTCGATCACACGAGCCGGCGCGTGCAACCCAAGTACACGCTCACGCCGAACCTCTGGACCTATTTGCAGAACTACGCGGAAAAACACCGCGCGGCGGGCAACGGTTTCGGCTTCGGTATGGCTTATCCGGACAGCGTGACGCGCACGTTATCGGCGCGCTATCACAAGGACGGCTCGGAGATCCTCGTCTATCAGGGCGAGGCGCTGCGTCCGCGCCGCCTCACGCCGCGCGAATGCGCGCGGCTGATGGGCTTTCCCGACACCTTCAGAATCCCGGTGAGCGACACGCAGGCCTACCGGCAATTCGGCAACAGCGTCGTGATGCCGGTGATGCGCGAAGTGGCGCGCATCATGCTGCCGCACGTGCAAACCCTGCTCGCGAAGGAGACGCGCCGTGGTTCGAAGCAGACTCTCTCGCTGCACGCCTGAGCGCTCGGTCGGTGTTTGCGCCCGGCATGTCGCCTCATTGGCCCAGCATTAGAAATGGTCGATATCGTCGATAGCGCGACGCGCAGCCGGATGATGTCCGGCATCCGCGGCCGCAATACCAAGCCCGAGATCCTGATCCGCAGCCTGCTGCACCGGCAAGGCTTTCGCTTTCGTCTGGATGCGCGCGATCTGCCGGGACGCCCGGACATCGTCTTGCCGCGCTATCGCGCTGTCGTGCTGGTGCATGGCTGTTTCTGGCATGGCCACGACTGCCGTCTTTTCAAATGGCCGCAAACGCGGCCGGAGTTCTGGCGCGACAAGATCGGCCGCAATCGCAGCAACGACGAGAAGGTTCGCGCGGCGCTGCTCGCAAGTGGCTGGCGCGTCGCCGTGGTGTGGGAATGCGCTTTGCGTGGTGCCAACCGCGATATCGAAGGTGTCTTGCAACGGCTCGTCGAATGGCTGAAAGGCGACGCGCCGAGCTTCGAGGAGCGCGGCTGAAAGCCGCAAACAGCCCTTCCGGCTTGAGCCGGTCCGAAGCCCGCTGGTGATACACTCGACTGGCTAACCCGGGGGTATTTCGGCGTGGCGCCCTGCGCTGCAACACAAGCGCACAACTGCCCGCCCCGACCATCCCGGAACCACTCAAGAAGGGAGGCACATCATGGCAGAATTCCGTCTCTGGTCCGACGAATTTCCCACCAATGGCTTCATGCCGAAAGCCCACGAATATCATGACAAGGCCTTCGGCGTGGACGGCGAGAACATCTCGCCCGCGTTGCAGTGGGAAGCGCCGCCGCCCGACACCCAAAGCTTCGCGCTCACCGTTCACGATCCCGACGCGCCCACCGGCAGCGGCTTCTGGCACTGGGTCGTGGTGAACATCCCGGCCGACGTCCGCTCACTGCCGCGCAACGCCGGCAAGGCGGACGGCTCGTTGCTGCCGCACGGCGCGCTGCAGGTGCGCAACGACTACGGCACGGTCGGCTTCGGTGGTGCCGCACCGCCGCGCGGCGACAAGGCGCACCGCTACATCTTCCGTCTGCATGCGCTGCGGGTGCCGCATCTGCCGATCAACGCGGACACCACCAATGCGGTGGCACGTTTCATGACCCATCTGAACGAACTCGACTCGACTACTCATACCGGCCTGTACGAACTCAAATAACGCGCGAGCCGCGATGCCGGCGCGCGCCAGATGGCGCCGGCATCAGCGTTGCGACTGCCGGCTCTCCCGACAACGGCGGGCAGCGCATGCGACTTGTCGCGTGACCCGCGAGCCGCCTACTACAACTCGAACAATCGATGCACGCACAACCATCGCGCAAGGACGGCGCAGTGCCCGCCGAAGCGGCCGACACACTCGCCCCCGACACTTCGATTCCGGACAACGCCGAACAGGGCCTGCCGGTTCCACAACGCTACTGGGCGATGCTGGTCATCGCGCTCGCCCTCACGCTCGCGGTACTCGACAGCGCGATTGCCAACGTGGCGCTGCCGACAATCGCGCGCAACCTGCGCGCCAGCGCGGCCGGTTCGATCTGGGTCGTCAACGCCTATCAGCTTGCGATCACCATCTCGCTGCTGCCGCTCGCCTCGCTCGGCGACCGCATCGGCTACCGGCGCATCTATCTGTCCGGCCTGATCCTCTTCACGGCCGCGTCGTTCGGTTGCGCGTTGTCGACTTCGCTGTCTACTCTCGCACTCGCTCGCGTGATTCAAGGCTTCGGTGCGGCGGGCATCATGAGCGTGAACACGGCGCTGGTGCGCATGATCTATCCACGCGCACAACTCGGGCGCGGCATCGCCGTCAACGCGATGGTAGTGGCGGTGTCGTCGGCAGTCGGGCCGACCGTCGCGTCCGGCGTGCTGTCCATCGCCTCGTGGCCGTGGCTGTTCGCGATCAATGTGCCGATCGGCATCGCGGCCATCGTCGGCGGCTTCAAGGCGCTGCCGATGAACCGCGGCCACGAATCGCCGTACGACTACCTGAGCGCCGTGATGAACGCGTTCGTATTCGGCCTGCTGATTTTTGCCGTGGACGGCCTCGGCCACGGCGAGCGCTTCGGCTACGTCGCGATCGAGGTGGTCGCCGCGGTGGTGATCGGCTATTTCTTCGTGCGCCGTCAGTTGACGCAACCCGCGCCTTTGCTGCCGGTGGATCTGCTCAAGATTCCTGTCTTCGCGCTTTCCATCGGCACGTCGATCTGTTCGTTCTGCGCGCAGATGCTCGCTTTCGTGTCGCTGCCCTTTCTGTTGCAGGAAACCTTGGGGTTCTCGCAAGTGGATACCGGCTTGCTCATGACGCCCTGGCCGGCAGTGATCATTATCGCGGCGCCGATTGCGGGCGTACTCTCGGACAAGGTGTCCTCGGGATGGCTGGGCGGCATCGGACTAGCCGCGATGGCGGCCGGGCTGATCCTGCTCGCCACACTCGGCGCGCATCCGGACGCCATGCAGATCACGTGGCGCATGGCCTTGTGCGGCGCGGGCTTCGGCATCTTCCAGTCGCCCAACAATCGCACCATGCTGGCCGCGGCGCCGCGCGAGCGCAGCGGCGGCGCGAGCGGCATGCTGGGCACCGCGCGCCTGACCGGGCAGACGCTCGGCGCGGCGCTGGTCGCGCTGATCTTCGGCGTTGCGCCGCAACACGGACCGACGATCGCGCTGTATGTGGCCGCATGCTTTTCGGCGGTTGCTGCGGTGATCAGCACGATGCGCGTCATGCAGCGGGTCAACGCGCAGCCGGCCTGAGCGCTTGCTCCAAGTTTTCAGTTGCGCCCATGCAAAAAGGGCACGTCTCGCATCATGCGATTCGCGCCCTTCTGTTCCTCTGCCCCACCTACGCTGCCCCTGATGACGTGACCGGCACACGCGGCGACACTTGCAAGCCGCGCGGCCGCTGCTCCCGCTACGACGATGCGGTCACGTCAGCGAGCTTTACCGCTTTGGCGGTCACCGAAGAGGCCGTGGCGACGTTGCGCAGATCGGCAAGGAAGGTGTCGCGCCAGACCGACAGATTGTTCTCGCGCATCGGCGCCATCATGTCGGCATGCCGCGCCTGACGTTCGGCGAGCGGCATCGACAGAGCGCGTTCGAGCGCTTCGGCCATCTGCGACAGATCGAACGGATTGACGACCAGCGCGCCCGGCAACTGCTCGGCGGCGCCGGCGAATTGCGACAGCACCAGCACGCCCGGATCGGCCGGATCCTGAGAGGCGACATACTCCTTCGCGACCAGATTCATGCCGTCGCGCAGCGGCGTCACATAACCGACCTGCGATTGGCGGAACAGCGCCATCAGCAGATTGCGCTCGTATTTGCGGTTCAGATACTGGATCGGCGTCCAGTCGAGTTGCGCGAACCGGCCGTTGATGCGCCCCGCCTCGCCCTCCAGCGTCTGACGAATCCGCTGGTAAGTCTGCACGTCCGCGCGCGTCGGCGGCGCGATCTGCACCAGCGAGACGCGTCCGTGCCACCCCGGCGCATTCAGCAACAGCCGCTCGAACGCCTGAAAGCGCTCCACCAGCCCCTTCGAATAGTCGAGACGGTCCACGCTCATGATCAGCTTGCGTCCGCGCATGCCGTCGCGCAGACTGCGCACCGGCTTGCGGTCGGTGAACTGCTCGGCGGCCTTGGCAATCGCGTCCGGATAGATTCCGATCGGATACGCGCCCACTTTCAGGAAGCGGTTATACGCATGCACCATGCCGTCTTCGCTCGACGTGCCGTGCTGGCCGCGCTCGATGAAATCGACGAACGACTGGCGATCGGCGTCGGTCTGGAAGCCGATCACGTCGTAGCTGCACATGGCCTTGACCAGTTCTTCGTGTGGCGGAATGGTGCGCAGCACTTCCGGCACCGGAAACGGAATATGCAGGAAGAAGCCGATGGGATTCTTCACGCCCAGCTCGCGCAGGCAGCGCGCGAACGGCAGCAGGTGATAGTCGTGAACCCAGATGATGTCGTCGGGCCTCAGCAATTCCTTGAGTTGCCTGGCGAGCGTGGCGTTCACGCGCTGATAGCCCGCGTATTCCTGCCGGTCGTAGCGCGAGAGGTCGTTGCGATAGTGGAACGTCGGCCACAGCGTCGCATTGGAAAACCCACGGTAGTACTGGTCGTAATCGCGCTTGGTGAGACCCACCGTCGCGTACGTCACGTTGCCCTGTTTCTCGATCACCGGAGCGCTCGGCTCGCTCACCGTCTCGCCGCTCCAGCCGAACCAGACCCCGCCGGTTTCCTTCAGCGCGTCCAGCACGCCGATCGCCAGCCCCCCCGCTGCGGGACGGCCTTCCTGAGTCGGCGCGACACGATTCGATACCACGATCAGTCTGCTCATTGGTGCTCCACCTAGTTCAGTTGTTTCGTTGCATACGGATATGTGCCAAAAAGGTGCATGCAAGTCGCGTGCCGTTTTTAGAGATATTGGAAATAAAAATGTATGCAGATGTGACAGACAAGCAGAAACGCGCAGCACCGTTTCGCCACGAAGAAATTTTTTCTGCTTTATCCGACGAAACCGGAAGGCCTATTTACCGGCCCCTGATCGGCTTTACGCGTCCTGTTCCGAGCCGAGGTCGCGCTGGTATTCGAGCCCTTCCGGGCGCACGCCGCCCTGGTTGTGCTCGCCGTCCGGCGGCGCATCGGGTGCGACGCGGTTCTGCCCGGCCGGATCGGGCGACGCCGGCGGGCCGTCTTTGCTGCCGCCCGGCCGGGAGTCGCGCTTCGAGTGGCGCGCTGAACGTCGCAATGCGGGATGTCTCATGATCCATGCCTCCAGGGGAAGCCCGCCGCGAGGTTTTGCGGCATCAGTACAGTCTAGGGGTCGCCAAGGTAAATTGCCGGTAAAAGATGCGCCGGCTTTGTAACAAGTACATAAATTCTCTGCGCCGGACTGTGGTGTAGCGCACGGAACGCGTCAGAGTTGCATGCGTCGCTGCTGTAACGGCTGACGCTGACTGGCTTGTGGCGTTTGCGTGGGCTGCGGCGGCGGATCGCCGATCGGCGGCGCGACCGGTTCGATGGGTTCGATCGGTTGCGGCCCCGGATCGGGACTCGGAACAGGAACCGTGTCGGGTTCGCCGGGGCTCGGCGGCGCGACCGGAGGCGCAGAGGGCGGTTCGATCGGCTCGGGACGATGAGCGTGCTTCGACAGGGGAAGCGCGGGAGCGGCGGCGTATTCCGGCATGTTGGTTATCCTCGTTTGCGTTTCACTGGATCGCAGCAAGGCCTGTGCCGTTACGGGCCGCTCCCGGATGGGGTGGCGTTAGCAGTGTGCCAGCGGTGCACGTCGCGCGAATGGCGTGCGAAGCCGTCAAGCGTCCGCGCCGCCCAGCGCGCGCGATTCGTCGGCGGCGTCACCGTCTTCACGTGCGTCGTTGCCATATTCGACCAGGCGGTTGTACAGCGTCTTGAGGCTGATGCCGAGAATCTCGGCGGCCCGCGTCTTCACGCCGCCGCACTGTTCGAGCGTGGCCAGAATCAACTGACGGTCCGCTTCCGCAAGGGAGGTGCCGAACGGAATCGTGATCGCCGTGCCGGCCGCGGGCTTGGACAGCGTGATCTGCAGCGGCACGGTCGCCGTGCTGTCCGAATCCGAGCCCGACATGATGTGGGCACGTTGCACGTAATTCTTCAGTTCGCGCACATTGCCCGGCCACGGATACGACATCAGCATGTCCTTCACGGCCGGGGGGAAATGCTTTTTGGTGCTGTGGCGTTCGTTGAGTTCGTCGAGGAAAGCCTGGGCCAGCAGTTCCACGTCTTTGCCCCGGTCGCGCAACGGCGGCAGGCTGATCGGAAACACATTCAACCGATGGTACAGGTCGAGCCGCAGCTTGCCTTCCAGCACGGCCTGCTCGGGATCGCGGTTGGTGGCCGCAATCAGGCGCACGTCCGTTTCGATCTCCTTGGTCGTGCCGACCCGCATGAACATGCCGGTTTCGAGCACACGCAACAGCTTGACCTGCAACTCGATCGGCATCTCGGTGATTTCGTCGAGGAACAGCGTGCCGCCGTTCGCGCGCTCGAAATAGCCTTTGTGCTGGCGGTCCGCGCCGGTGAACGAGCCGCGCTCGTGGCCGAACATTTCCGATTCGATCAGATTCGGCGAGATCGCGCCGCAGTTCACCGCGAGAAACGCGTGCTTACGGCGCAAGCTCAACTGGTGCAGGGTTTGCGCGGCGACTTCCTTGCCGGTGCCCGACTCGCCCACCAACATGACCGAGGCCGCCGTCGGCGCGACACGGCCTATCTGGTCGTAGACCTCCTGCATGGCCGGCGAATTACCGAGCATCAGACCGAAGCGTCCCATGCGGCGTAACTCGCCGCGCAGCGTGCCGATTTCCGCCTTCAGGTCGCCCGCGCGCGGCAGGCGCGAGAGGATCGCCTTCACGCGCTGCATGTTGATCGGCTTGACCAGATAGTCGGTGGCGCCCATTTTCAGCGCGTTGACCGCCGACTCGACCGTGGCGTGGCCGGTAATCACGATCACTTCCACGCCGGAGCGCGGATCCAGATCTTCGAACAGATCGACCCCGCTGCCGTCGGGCAGCTTCAGGTCCGTAAAAACGACGTCCGGCATCTGCCGGACCAGTTGAATGCGCGCTTCGCGCAAATCGCCCGCGGTGGCGGTGGTCAGACCGTCTTCCCCGATGATGGCGGAAAGCGCCTCGCGGGTACCGGCATCGTCATCGACAATCAGTACATGTGGCATCGCGTCTCGAAAGCCTGCAAGCGTGGGTATGGGAAAACATGCTAAGGCGCATGCTGAAAAGTGCGCCGGCGGCGCGGCGCTTCGCCGGCGTTAGCGGGTGCTCCAATGTGAGTGCCCACCAACTTCAAGTCAACATACTCGCCGGTGACTTGATCCAATTTTGCAACAATACGGGGCCAAAGCCCCGGGCGAAAACCGCCATTGTTGTCTATTTGTCCATTATACGGCTTTATTGGTACAAATTAGTAATGCGCGCCGCGGTGCACGGCGCGCCGCTCGTTAGAGCCGCGCGCCCGTCGCCGTGCGGGCAAACGCTCAACTACGCGGAAACGGCCATGCGCCGCCATTGCCGTTCGGATAGGCGGAACCGTTGCCGCCGGGGGTGTCCGGGCTCACCTCCGCTGCCGGCGTAACATTAGCCGCCGGTGTAGCCGAAGCCGCCACCGCGCCGCCCTCGTTTTCCCAACGGCTCAATTCTCGCGCCGCAGGGACTTGAGCGGCGCGGCTGCGCTGCACGTAACGAATGGCCAGAAAACCGCCGAGCGCCATCAGTGCGCCGAAAATGCCGATCTTGGGTCGTGCCATCGTGAACTCCTTGTCTTCATCAAGCGGATTGACACCGGAATGCGCATCAGCGGGTAGTCAGCACGCCGAGCACGAAGCCGACGCCCGCAGCAATGCCGATCGAGCGCCACGGGTTGTGCCGCACGTAACGTTCGGTATTGACCGTGGCCGTGCGGTAACGTCGCTGCGCATTCTGCTGCGCGTCGCCAAGCGCCGATTGCAGGGTTTCGACGTGCGTGCCAAGTTTGTCGCGCAGCACGCCGACGCCCTCGCCCGGCACATTGGCGGCAAGCCGCAGCATTTCTTCCGAGTCCTTCAGCAGCACCCGCAGGTCTTCGACAATCTTCTGGCCGCCGAGTGCAAGTTGTTGTGTACTGTCAGTCATCATTCACTCCTGGTCTGAGTTCGGCGTTCGCATGTGTGCTTTGCGGCGAATCTGCGCGTCCTGCGAATTGGCGAGCGTCGAGTGCTGCCATCGCGAGAACATGAAGTGCAATTGCTCAAAAAAGCAAGCGCGTGTCGGATCAGTTCAGCAAACGTCGTGCCCGGTAACTTCGCCCTCAGAATGCATGACAAGTGTGGCGCCACGCACTTTCGACCGAGCGTATAAGAATGTATCCCGTCGACGCGACATCGTTTGCCGAAAACGGTGTCAAAGTGGTTAAATCGATCTTTGAGAGATAGCGGCTTGACTGGTTTATCTCGTTCCCAGGCCTGCGCGCCGCAACACCGAACTCATTTGCACAGGATCCCCGTTTATGGCGTCAATCGACCTGGACTCGCCCACCGTCTCCGCCGGAGGCAATGCTTCGGCACAGGCGAAGCAGCGCGTCGCGGACGGCATCGCGGGACTGAAATCGTACGGCCTGCTGTACGGCTCGTCGCCGGTGATGCTCGATCTGTACGAGCAGATCGAACGCGTCGCCAGCACCGACGCGACCGCGCTGATCATCGGCGAATCCGGCACGGGCAAGGAACTGATCGCCCGCACGATTCACGATAAAAGCAGCCGTAAGGACGCACCGTTCGTTGCCGTGAACTGCGGCGCGATTCCCGACGAACTCATCGAAGCCGAATTGTTCGGCCACGAGAAAGGCAGTTTCACGGGCGCGGTCCAAGGCCGAGTCGGCTACTTCGAACACGCGAACGGCGGCACGCTGTTCCTCGATGAAATTACCGAAATGGCGCCGGTGCGCCAGGTCAAACTTCTGCGCGCGCTCGAAACCGGCACGTTCTACCGGGTGGGCGGCACCGACCTGATCAGCGGCAACGTGCGCGTGATCGCCGCGACCAATCGCGACCCGGCGGTGGCGGTCAAGGAAAACGGCTTGCGTGAAGACCTCATGTACCGGCTCGCGGTTTTCCCGCTGCGCGCGCCGCCGCTGCGCGAGCGCGAGAACGACCGCGAACTGCTCGCGCAGCACTTCCTCGCGCTGCTCAATCAGCAGGAAGGCACGAGCAAGAGCTTCAGCAAAAGATCGATCGAAACGCTGCGCACCTGGTCGTGGCCGGGTAACGTGCGTGAATTGAAGAACGCGGTCTATCGCGCGTTCATTCTCGCGGAGAAGACGGTGGAGCTGCCGCATCCGCATCTTGCGTCGCGCGTGAAAAAGCCCATGACGCAGGGCGATGCGATGAGCGTATGGATCGGCACGCCGCTCGCCGACGCGCAAAAACAGATCATTCTCGGCACCCTCAAATATTGCGGCGGCGACAAACGGCGCGCGGCCAAAGCGCTCGGCGTGAGCCTCAAGACGCTATACAACCGCTTGAGCACATACGGCGACGAAGGCGCGGAAGAAGAGGCTGAGCAATAAGTTCATGCCGCAGTGCTCACGTGACGCAGTCGCGTGAGTTACTCCGCGCGCGTTACTCCGCGTGAATACTTGCATCGTGCGCCCGGCCGCCGGTTACGAAACCTCTGCTACACGCTCCGAATCTCGAATCAAATCCCTTCGTACCACCAATCAAAATCGGCGAGCACTCACCAGAAACCAGTTTATCCCGCATCATCTTTTGCAATTGCTTGCATTTTCCCTCTGCCAATTACAAATAGCATCCTGCAAAATGCGGCACACGCATTGCTGGGTGGGGAACGCGTGTCGCTCGTTCAGAGTGGCTCTCGAGCGCGAACGAAAGGCATTTGCAGGAGCAGAGACAGGGAAATGCAAAAAAGTGTGATGTGGGCCGAATGGACAAAACGAACAGCCGGGCGTGGACATCCCAAGGCAACGGCGCTTGTTGTTCTGGTCGCGGCCATTTCGTCGGCGTTGAGCGGTTGTAGCTCACTCTATTCGGAAGGCGCCACCGCAGGCGCCGGTATCGCGGGCGCCGCGCTCGCGGCGAAAGTCACGAGCAACGCGGCCGTCGCCACCGGCATCGGCCTCGGCGCGGTGGCCGCCGCGCGGGCCGGCGTGCAGTACTCGGAGCGCGTGGTCCACACGAATACGCAGGACGGCATCGCCAAAATTGCCGGGCCGCTCGACGTCGGCGCGGTGGCGCCTTGGAGCGTGACCCATTCCGTGCCGATCGAAGACGACGAACACGGCCGCGTCACCGTCAGCCGCACAATCAGCGCGGGCGCGCTCGACTGCAAGGAAATCGTCTTCTCCGTCGATCAGTCTGCCACCAAGAATGTGCCGGCCAGCAGCGCGTTTTACGTCGCTTCGATCTGCCGTGACGGCGACAACTGGAAATGGGCGTCGGCCGAACCCGCCACCGAACGCTGGGGCGCGTTGCAATGACGGCGCGTTCGCGTACGGCCGGACAAGCGGCGCGCCGCCGTCGCCACGCCGCATGGTCCGGCAACCGGCTGCGGCTCGTACTGGCCGGCGTGCTGTGCGTCGGGGCGAGCGTCCTGACGAGCGGCTGCTCGTCGGTCGGCGCGGCAAGCGGCGCGGCGGCCGGTGTCGCGTCGGGTCTGGTGACATCCAATCCGGCAATCGGCATCGGTGTCGGCATTGCCGTACAGGCTGCGACAGACGAGGCCATCGGCCACTATATGCGCACCATGCACACCGATCAGCAGAACATGATCGCCGCGTTGGCGGGCGCCATGCCGGTCGGCGAGACCCGCCCGTGGGCGGTCAAGCACACGCTGCCGATCGAAAACGGCCACGGCCAGGTGCGCGTGACGCGCGCGTTCGGTTCGGCGCTCGCGCTCTGCAAGGAATTCGTGTTCTCGGTGCAGGACGGCGACGGCCCGAACGCGCATGAGGACTGGTACACGGCAAGTGCGTGCCAGCAGGACAAGGGCTGGAAGTGGGCCTCCGCTGAGCCGGCCGTTACACGCTGGGGCAATCTGCAATAAGCGCGCGGCGATAAAAAACGGCAGGGTCTCCCCTGCCGTTCTTGCTTCGCGTCAGCGTCGAGCGCCTTGATCGTTACTTAAGCGCGCTCAAGACTCCACGTCTTCCAGACTGAAGATTTCGGTCTGGTCGTTGTACGAGAAGATCTCGCCATAACGGCCCCAGTTGATGACCGCGTCGAGCGTCTCTTCCGCAGCGCTGTCCGACAGAAAATCCTCCAGCTCCTGCTCGAAGCGCACGCGCGGCGCGCGATGCCCCGGCCGTTCGTTGAGCACCTTCTTGATTCGCGCGGCGAGCGGCACGTGCCGCAGCAGATGCTCGGCGAACATCATCTTGCGTTCCTGCGTGCCGAACTCGGCGAACACGCGCGCCGGCGGCGTCAGGAAAATATCGCCTTCGCGCACGTCGGCGAAACCGAGATGCTGCAGCACTTCGGCCACCGGGAACAGATCGTCCACCTCCAGATGCAGCGAACGGGCGATTTCCGGCATGTCGGCGCGGCCGTGGTACGGCGCTGCCGCGAGCGTTTCGATCAGACCGGCCATCAGGTTGGTCGACACATGCGGCAGCCAGCTGTGCAGCTCGAGCCCCTTCTTGGTCTTTTCGTCGGTCTGGCGCGCGGTCATCTTCGCGTAGATCTCGTCCACCAGCCGGCGGAACGCCGGATCCAGGCGATTACGCGGATGCTTGAACGGCACCTTGATCTCGGCGATCACGCGCCCCGGATTCGACGACAGCACCAGAATCCGGTCGCACATGAACACCGCTTCCTCGATGTTATGCGTGACGATCAGCACCGCCTTGATCGGCATGCGGCCTTGCGTCCACAGGTCGAGCAGGTCGGTACGCAGCGTTTCGGCGGTCAGCACGTCGAGCGCGGAGAACGGCTCGTCCATCAGCAGCAGCGTGGGGTCGACCACCAGCGCGCGCGCAAAGCCTACGCGCTGACGCATGCCGCCCGACAGTTCGCGCGGATAGGCGTTCTCGAAACCGTCCAGACCGATCAGGTCGATCGCCGCAAGCGCGCGCGTGCGCCGCTCGCTCGCGCCCACGCCTTGCGCTTCGAGCCCTGCTTCCACGTTCTGCAGCACGGTCAGCCACGGGAACAGCGCGAAGGTCTGGAACACCATCGCGACGCCCTTGGCGGGGCCGTCGAGCGGCTTGCCCATATACGTGACTTCGCCGTCGGTCGGCTCGATCAGACCGGCGATGATACGCAACAGCGTCGACTTGCCCGAGCCTGAACGGCCCAGCAGTCCGACAATCTCGCCTTCACGCAGCGACAGGTTCGCGTCGTCGAGAACGAGCAGCTCGCCCTGCGACTTGTTGAAACCGCGGCACACGTCCTTGACGCGCAGGATCTCTTCGCCGAGGCGCGGCGGCTTCGGCGGCGTCTGGATCGGCGCGGCGGTCATAGCAGCTTTAGGATTTTGCATCGCGTTTTGCCTTTATTACTCAAGAAAACGCCGGGCCGCCCCCCAAGTTTTCTTACCCCCTCGGGGGGCCTGGCGCCAAGCGACAGGTCCGGGGCACTTAATCAAGCCGGAGCTTGGCTTCGGCGTAGGCGTACATCGGACGCCACAGCAGGCGGTTGAACAGTGTCACGAACAGGGACATCACGGCGATCCCCACGATGATCTTCGGATAGTCGCCCGCGGCGGTGGACTGGGCAATGTAGGCGCCCAACCCATGCGCGGCCACTTTGGTGTCGCCCCACTGCACGAATTCCGCGACGATGCTCGCATTCCACGCGCCGCCCGACGCGGTGATCGCGCCCGTCACGTAATACGGGAAAATACCCGGCAGAATTGCCTGACGCCACCACTGCCAGCCGCGGATATGGAAGTTCTTGGCCGCCTCGCGATAGTCGTTCGGATACGACGTCGCGCCGGCAATCACGTTGAACAGGATATACCACTGAGTGCCGAGCACGATCAGCGGCGACAGCCAGATGTCCGGGTTCAGATGGAAGCGCACGATCGCGATCACGAACACCGGGAACAGCAGATTGGCCGGGAACGCGGCGAGAAACTGCGCGAGCGGCTGGATCTTCTCGGCGAGCGCCGGGCGCAAGCCGATCAGCACCCCGACCGGCACCCACACCACCGACGCCAGCGCGATCAGCACCACCACCCGCAGGAGCGTGATGAGCCCGAGCACGAAGACGTGCCAGACTTCGTCCAGCGAGACGCCGGTGCGCACATACATGACGACGCGATACACCACGTAGACGGTCGTGACCAGCACCAGCGCCGCCCACGCGATATCGCCGACGCGCGAACTCTTCTGCATCTGCGGGATCTGGAAGCGCGGCCCCTGGAAGGCCGGCAGCCGCAACGGCACGCGCGCGGCCTTGGCGAACATCCAGCCGAGCGGCACCAGCAGCCGGTGGATCAGCCGGGTACGGCGAATCAGATCGAGCAGCCATGACTCCGGCGCGTCGCCCGAACTGGTGTTTTCCATGCGGAATTTGTCGGCCCACGCGACGAGCGGCCGGAACAGCAACTGGTCGTACGCGAGAATCACGATCGTCATGGCGAGAATCACCCAGCCGATCGCGTGCAGATTCTTGTCCGAGATCGCCTGCGCCAGATACGCGCCGATCCCCGGCAGGATGATCGTCCGGTTGCCGACCGTGATCGCTTCGGAAGCCACCACGAAGAACCAGCCGCCGGACATCGACATCATCATGTTCCAGATGAGGCCGGGCATCGAGAACGGGACTTCCAGTTTCCAGAAGCGCTGCCACGAAGTCAGATGAAAGCCGCGCGAGACTTCGTCCAGATCGCGCGGCACCGTGCGCAGCGACTGATAGAAGCTGAACGTCATGTTCCACGCCTGGCTCGTGAAGATCGCGAAGATCGCCGCCAGTTCGGCGCCGAGCACGCGGCCGGGAAACAGCGCGAGGAAGAACGTGACCGTAAACGAAATGTAGCCGAGCACCGGCACCGACTGCAGGATGTCCAGAATCGGCACCAGCACGAGGCCGGCGCGGCGGCTCTTGGCCGCCAGCGTGCCGTACGCCAGCGTGAAGACCAGCGAGGCGACCATGGCCGCCAGCATGCGCAGCGTGGTGCGCATGGCGTACTCGGGCAGATTCGCCGGATCGAGGGAGATGGCTTGAGTCTTGAGCGTCGACATGGGCGCCAAGGTCTCGTGAAAGCCGATCGCCGCCATCGCGATCAGGCAGATGATCAGCGGAAAGGCAACGAAGTCCCAGCGGTTGGGCAGCACCCGCCATGCCGATGCATTCGCGGTGCGCTTGAGGTCGAAGCTGAAATCCATCAGACGCCCTCCCCGTCGAGCCAGCTGGTCGAAAAGGAGGCCGCGGCTGCGGCGCGGCGGTCTGAAGATCGGTCCGGAAAGCGGAAATCAGGCATGGCAAAACGCGTGTGCGCGGTAAATCGTTAGCGTTGGAGACACGTGGACCGGTGAAGGATGTGTCCATGGACGAGCCCGCCCAAGACCGCAACCGTCAAGCCGGACTCCTGTCGCCGCAGGCGCCGCCCGTAGGCTGGCGAGCTTTCCTTGTTTTGGACGGCACGACACTACACCATCCTATGTTTCAGGCACAACCTTTCGCGGCAAATAGCGACAAATAACAGGGAACGTCCGGCTAGCGCCGTTGGGCGCCGCGCGTACCCGCCGAGCGGCCGGCCATTCATCGGCGCGCGCGGACCACGGCTTCAGCGAGCGCGGCCGCAACCCGGAATCGCGCCGGGCAACCCGGAAAACCCGTACAGCCATCAAGAAACCAGCCGGGCCGCCGTTAAGATCCTGATGGGCGCGCTATACGGGCTTTGCATTCCCGCAATAACGATGGCGTCAGGCCCCATGCCGGTTAAAATCAGAAGACGACGCCTGCCGTCGATTTATCCCGGGCCACAGCGGCGGCATATTGCCGAGCGCTTGCAAAGGGACGACACAGCGCCGGCGCGCTGCCACGAATGAGCTAGTTGCATGTCACAGCCAGACGGATCACAGAGTCGATGAACAGGACAACCTTGCGCCAGGCAACCGGGCCGGTCAGCTTCATGCTGGTCGTACTGGTTTGCTGGTTCGTGGCCGGCATGGTTGCGGACCGGATGGTACAGCAAGAGCTGAACGCGGCCCTGCGTGCGCAGCGCCAGATGTCCACGTCGATCGTCGACAACATGGCGGAGGTGATCGCCAGCGATCTCGCAATGTCTCGGGCCATCCCCGCGACCATGGCCGAAATGGACGTGATCCAGCGTGCCCTGGTGCAATCCCAGAATTATGCCGTGAACAGCGAAGCGACGGAACCCGCCCTGCGCGCCGCATTGCTCAAAGACACGAAGATGGCCGCCGTGAGCAACTTCCTGCACGACGCGCAAGGTTTCTCCGGGCTTGACCAGATCTGGCTCGTCAATGCGAACGGCGTCTGTGTCGCATCGAGCAACTCCGCCAATAATCCGCTCGCGGCCAGGCGCTCCTTCGTCGGCACCGACATGCGCGTGCGCAGCTATCTGACGAACGCGCTGCTCGGCGCGTTCTCCGAAGCCTATGGCGTGGGCCGCACGAGCGGCGAGCCGGGCATCTTCATCGCCGCGCCGGCGTATTCGGAAGGTCTGCTGGTCGGCGTGGTCGTCGCCAAGGTCGGGATCGCGCGGCTGCGCCACTGGGTCGCGCATGCCGGCACCTTCGTGACCGACGAGAACGGCGTCATCATCATGGCGCACGACAGCACGCTCGAAGGCCGCGCGCTGCCGAACTCACGCGTCATGCAGATGAACCCCGCCGAGCGCAAGGTCATCTATCTGCGCGAGACATTCCCCGACATCCAGATCAGCGTGGACTCGCAAGTGCGCGAACAGGCGCCGTGGGTACCCACCGCTGTGGCCGGACAGCTGTTCGGCATGTCCGAGCGCCCCGTGCCGTCGCTCTATCAGGCGCGCGGGGGCCTGAACTCAGGGCTGTCGGCGCATCTGGTCGATCCGCTCGCAGCCTGGCCGGAACTGCTGCGCAATCACAAGCGCGATCATCTGCTGGTGTTCCTGACGCTGGCCGGCACGGTCGCGCTGGCCTGGGTGATCACCGTGTCGTATGTGCGCGAGCGGCGCCACCATCGCGCCACTCGCGATCTTGCCGAGCAACTGCAATCCGCCAATACGCTGCTATCCGCCGAAGCCCGTCACGACGCGCTGACCGGTGCGCTGTCGCGGCGCTACTTCCTCGATCTGCTGCGCCATGAGATCGAACGCGCGCGTGTGAGCAACGAACCGTTGTGCATGGCGATCGCCGACCTCGACCACTTCAAGCAGATCAACGACCGCTTCGGCCACGCCGCGGGCGACCGCGCGCTCGAACATTTCGTCGACACCTGCCGCGCCGAGTTGCGCGGCGCCGATGCGATCGGCCGGCTCGGCGGCGAAGAATTCGGGCTGCTGCTGCCGGCCACGGACCTGGCCGGCGGCCGCGAAGTCGTCGAGCGGCTGCGGCTGCGTCTGAAAGCGATGCCTTCGCCGAAGCTGCCCGCTTCCGTGGGCTTGAGCGTGAGCATCGGCATCACCGAACTCTCCGCCGACGACCTGCCCGAACGGATCATGAGCCGCGCCGACACCGCGCTTTACGCGGCGAAATCAGGCGGCCGCGACCGCACCGAAGCCCTGCCGCCCGACGACACCGCGCCGCCCGCCCGCACGGTGGCCAACGTCTGGTAACGCTCCCGCCGGCGGCTGGCCGCCGGCGTCTCGACGCGCACGCAAGTTAAGCGCGCTACTGAGCACGCCACCGGGCACGCAATGTCAGCACGCACGCTGACGCAGCGCAAGACCCGCCCTCGGGCATCCCGTAACGAAGCAGGTATGATCGACCCTGATATCAAGGTTGCCGCTACCGCTCTAACGGAGATTCGCATGAAGGGAAATCTGGTCATCGTCTGTCGCGATCAGGATGCTGACGCGTTCGACCATCTGCTGGCCGAATATGGTGCGTTCCAGACGCGCCTGTCGTCCACCGCGTGGTATCTGAAACTGGATGTGGCGCCGGAACTGATTCAGGAGGAGATCCTGGCGCGTCTCGGCAAATACACCACGCATTACATTTTCGAAGCCGAAACGGTAACGTGGAATACCGTGGATAGCGACGCGGCGAATGCGCTAAATACGCTGTTTTCAGACTAGCGCGCCGCCGCCTGGCCGCGCCGCCGGATCTTGCGTCCGGGTCTCAGGGCGCGGTGCAGACTGCTGGAGCCGGCGCCGCGCTCCGATCATGACCACGCGCTTTCCGAGGTGGCCGCGACGCGCGGCAACACGTCGAACGGAAAGCTCATCAAGACGCGCAAGCCCCGCCCGCCGTGGTTGCCGATCTCCCACTCCCCACCCGCACGCCGCACCAGCCGCTCGACAATGGCGAGCCCGAGGCCGCTATGGCCGTTGCCGCCGCGCGCCGGATCGAGCCGCACGAACGGCCGGCTGGCGTTGATCAGGTCCTGAGCCGCAATGCCGCCGCCGCTGTCGCTCACCGACAAGGTGAAGCCTTGCGGGGTCCGCGCCGTGGCGACGACGATTGGCGGCGCGCCGTACGCATGCGCATTGTCGAGCAGGTTCGACAGAATCCGGTCGAGCGTGGCGGCGGGCAACAGGAACGCCGGCCCCGCGTCGAGTTCGGTCTGCACGGTAGGTGTGCCGGAAGCCACCGCGCGATAACTGCGCACCACCCGCTCGCACTGCGCGTCCACTTCGACCGCCTCGCTGCGATCGGCGCCGTCGTGCGCGAATACCAGAAACTGGTCGACGATATGCGTCATGGAATCGACGTCGCGCACCACGCCGTCGCGCATCTTCACTTCCTCCATCATCTCGGCGCGCAGCCGCAGACGCGCGAGCGGCGTTTTCAGATCGTGTGCGACACCCGCCAGCATCACGGCGCGGTCGTTCTCCGTGCGCGCCACTTCCTGGACCATCTGGTTGAAACCGTGTGTCAACTGACGCAACTCGCGCGGGCCGCGCTCCGGCACCGGCGGCACCGGCAGACCGCGCCCGAAGCGCGCCACCGCCTGGGCAAGCGAGCGCAATGGCTGCTGCAGCGCCCACGCGGCAAAGAGCGCCGCCATGACCGCGAACGAGAAAATGATGGCAAGCCACAACACCGTGCGGTCGAGCGAGCGCGGCGTGCGCAACGGCTGCACCGGCACGACGATCCAGCTGCGATCCGACGTGGCGCGCACCCAGAGCGTGGGCGGACGGCCCGGCAGGCCGACGCGCACCTGTGTGCCGGACGGCATGCGGTCGCGCACGTCTTCGACGAAACGCTCCATTGGCGGCGGCATGTCAGCGGTTTCCGGCGGCACTTCCGGGCTCGCCGGATCGACCAGCTTCACGCGTGACGGCAACGGCTGATCCGGCGTTCGGGCCACATGCTGGCGCACCGCGTCGACGAGGAAGGTGGCTTCTTCGACCGCGTAGCGCGTTTGCAGTTGACTGCGCTCGAGGCGCATGAGCGCGTACCACGCGAAATGCGACAGCAGCAATACCGCGACGACTAGCAGCGCCAGCCGCCCGAACAGCGAATCAATGGGCCGGCGCATGCTGTTCGCCGTCGGGCACGAACACGTAGCCGCGGCCGCGCACCGTTTGAATGAAGCGCGGCGTGGACGGGTCGGTTTCGAGAATGCGGCGCAAACGCCAGACCTGTACGTCGATGCCGCGGTCGGTGCCGTCGTACTCCGGACCGTGCAGCAGTTCGAGCAGGCGCTCGCGCGTGAGCGTGCGCATGGGGTGATTGACGAAGATCTTCAGCAATGCGAATTCGCTGCCCGACAACGTGAGCGGCTTGTCTTCCAGATGCAGCGTGCGCGACTGGAAGTCCAGCGTGAAGCGGCCGAAGTTGAACGGCTCGCGCTGCTCCGGCGCTGCCGCCGACGGCAGCGTGCGGCGTCGGCGCAGCACGGCCTGCACGCGCGCCAGCAGCTCGCGCGGATTGAACGGCTTGCCGAGGTAGTCGTCCGCGCCGAGTTCCAGCCCGACAATGCGGTCGACGTCGTCCGCCCGCGCCGTGAGCATGATCACGGGAATGTCGTCGCCCGACGCGCGCAGCTTGCGCAGCGCCGTGAGCCCGTCGACACCCGGCATCATCAGATCGAGCACGATCAGATCCGGGCGCTCGCGTTCGAGGCGGCGCTCGAGCGAGCCCGCGTCGTGCAGCACCGAAACCTCGATACCCTGGCGGGCCAGATAGTCGCGCAGCAGATCGCGCAATTCGACGTCGTCGTCGACAACAAGTATTTGAGTAGCCATGAGATGAAGTTTAACGCGCAGCGAGAAGGGTTTTCGATTTCAAACGGCCCCCAAGGGTTACCGGGTGTTACGGTGAAAGCCACACGTAATGTCCCGTAACAGCCGCGTCCAGCCACGTAACACAGCGAACGGCGCAGTTCTCTACGCTGTGTCTTACCGAATGCAGGCCGCCCACTTCGAACCGGTTGCTTCGTCGGCTATTCCATTACAGGGAGTCTCATATGTCCACCAAAAAGATGTCGCGCGTTCTCGCCGTTGCCGCCACTGCTCTCGCCATCGGCGCGGGCGCTGCCTATGCCGCACAACCCGCCGAGCACGGCGGCCCCGGCGGCTGGCACGGCCACTTCATGAAGCAACTGACGCAACTGCACGACCAGCTGAAGCTGAACGCGGATCAGGAAAAGCAGTGGCAAGCCGCGCTGGATACCATGAAGCAGAACCATGAGGCCATGCGCGCCAACCATGAGCAGATCAAGAACCAGTTCAAGGCCGAGCAGCAACAGCCGATCCTGGATCTGAACGCAATGGCCGCCGCGCACCAGCAGGTCGAGCAGAAAGACGCGCAACTGCGTCAGCAGACTTCGGACGCCTGGCTCAAGTTCTACAACGGCCTGAACGACCAGCAGAAGACCACCGTCAGCACGGCGCTCAAGCAGCGCTTTGCGAAGATGGAGTCGCGTCACGAGAAGATGCATGAGCGCTGGGAGCATCGCAAGGGCGCAGCGTCGGCGCCGGCTGCCAATCAGTAAGCGGCGCGGACAGGCAGCAGGCAGCTTGCGCGGCCGCCTGCCTTGCCGGATGCAAAAACGCCACGGAGGTTTCCTTCCGTGGCGTTTTTTTTGTTACACGGCGTGCTCGTTGCGCGTTCAACCTTTCCTTCGGAAACAACGAAACACGTCGCTGGCGAATTCCGGCCTAGCCGTTGAGCTGGCCCAGATCGAACAGCAGCACTTCAGCGTTCTCACCGTTCTCCAGCTTTACCGTCTCCGTGTCGCTGAGTTTGGCGGCGTCGCCCGCATGGAGCGCCTCGCCGTTTACCGTCACGGCGCCGCGCGCCACATGCACATACGCGAGCCGTCCTTTGGGCAGCGCGAACGTGGCCGTTTCCGCGCCGTCGATCAGCGCCGCGTAAATCGACGCATCCGCATGGATCGTCACCGAGCCGTCGCGGCCATCGGGCGAAGCGATCACCCGCAAACGGCCGCGCTTGTCGGCGGCGTCGAAGCGTTTTTCCTCATAGCCCGGCTGGTCGCCCGCGCGTTGCGGAATCACCCAGATCTGCAACAGATGCGTGGGTTCATCCTGCGACGCGTTGAACTCGCTGTGCTGCACGCCCGTGCCGGCGCTCATGCGCTGCACGTCGCCGGGACGGATGGTCGAGCCGTTGCCCATGCTGTCACGGTGAGCCAGCGCCCCTTCGAGCACATAGGTGACGATTTCCATGTCGCGATGGCCGTGCGTGCCGAAGCCCTGGCCGCCGGCAATCCGGTCTTCGTTGATGACCCGCAGCGGGCCGAAATGGACGTGCTGGGGATCGCGATAGGCGGCAAACGAGAAGCTGTGATACGAGTCGAGCCAGCCGTGGTTGGCGCGGCCGCGTTCCTGCGAGCGGCGAATCTCGAACATGATGGTGGGGCTCCCGGTGAATAAATAGCGATGCAGGGAATGTATGGGCACGGGTTGCGCAAGACAATCGGCACAGGCGCACCGGATCGTTTCATCAATCACCGCAATCACACCGCAATCGCGGTCATGCGCCGGCAGGAACGCGACGGCGTCGCGCTCGCACAACGTCCTCGCATGGCAGTTTGCCGCTGGAATCCTGCCGGACTGGCGCCTCGTCCACGTTCGGGTAAAATACCGCCCTTTTCGAGATTGCCTGGGCGCCGAAGGCGCGCCGGCGGGCTCGTCACGGGGAAGCGCGATGGATTGGTGGCGCGTTTCAGAGAGGCGCCAGGCTGCGTCGATGCATCGAATGGACGCGCCTTGCGCCGAAGCGGAAACCCCGAGCGGCGTGACAATTTTGACCGCCTAGAATAGCGACGGCCGGCCACCGGGCGCGGCGCCCACGAAACCGGGGGCTCGCCCGCATGGGCTTTCGCGAGGCTTCGTAATACAGTCGGCAGTAGATTCACAAGCAGTTTCACGACAAGAGTCGAAAAGCGCGCTGCAGGACCGGCAACGGCCATGCAGTCATGATTTGCACAGCGGTGCGCTGTGCGCCGCAGGTCACAGCGAGCCACAAGCTCGCGGCAAACGCGGCGCAGAGTTGGCCGCGTCTTTCGCGGTGTGTCGCAAGCACATCGTCAAGGACCCCCTATGTTCCTTCAAGGCTACGGCCCGCTGCTCCTCAACGGCACCTGGCAAACCGTCAAACTGGCGGTGTTGTCGCTGGCGTTCGCTTTCGTGCTGGGCCTGCTCGGCGCGGCGGCGAAACTGTCGAAAAACCGCATCTCGAACGGCGTAGGCACCGTCTACACCACGCTCGTGCGCGGCGTGCCCGATCTGGTGCTGATGCTGCTGCTGTTCTATAGCATCCAGATCTGGCTGAACAACCTGACCGATCTGCTCGGCTGGGACCAGATCGACATCGATCCGTTCGTGGCCGGCGTCGCGGTGCTCGGCTTCATTTACGGCGCGTACTTCACCGAGACCTTCCGCGGCGCGTTTCTCGCGGTGCCGCGCGGCCAGCTCGAAGCCGGCGCGGCTTACGGCATGACCGGCTGGCAGGTGTTCTCGCGCGTGATGTTCCCGCAGATGATGCGCTTCGCGCTGCCCGGCATCGGCAATAACTGGCAGGTGATGGTCAAGGCCACGGCGCTGGTGTCGATCATCGGCCTCGCGGACGTCGTCAAGGCCTCGCAGGATGCGGGCAAGGGGACGCTGCGGTTCTTCTTCTTCACCCTGTTCGCAGGGGCGATCTATCTCGTCATCACCACAGTGTCCAACTTCGTGCTGATGTACCTCGACAAGCGTTACTCGACCGGCGTGCGAAAGGCGGATCTATGATCGAGATCATTCAGGAATACTGGCGCAATTATCTTTATACCGACGGCTACCGCTTCACCGGCCTCGCGATCACGCTGTGGCTGCTGGTGGTGTCGATCGGGCTCGGCTTCTGCCTGTCGATTCCGCTCGCGGTAGCGCGCGTGTCCAAGAAGAAGTGGCTCGCCGGCCTGGTGTGGCTGTATACGTATATCTTCCGCGGCACACCGCTGTATGTGCAGTTGCTGCTCTGCTACACCGGCTTGTACAGCCTCGAGATCATTCGCAATCACGAACTCACCAACGCGTTTTTCCGCGACGGCATGCATTGCACGCTGCTCGCCTTCACGCTGAACACCTGCGCGTACACCACGGAGATTTTCGCCGGCGCGATCAGGGCGACGCCGTATGGCGAAATCGAAGCGGCACGCGCTTATGGCATGTCGTCGTTCACGCTGTACCGGCGCGTGATTCTGCCGTCGGCATTGCGCCGCGCATTGCCCTACTACAGCAATGAAGTGATCCTGATGCTGCATGCCACCACCGTTGCATTTACCGCGACCGTGCCGGACATCCTCAAGATTGCGCGCGACGTGAACTCCGCGACGTATCAGTCGTTCAATGCATTCGGCATCGCTGCCGTGCTCTATCTGTGCATCTCTTTCGCGCTCGTGTGGCTGTTTCGCTGCGCCGAGCGCCGCTGGCTCGCTTACCTGCGGCCGCAAGGCAAGTAACCCGGGGCACCGCGCCCTCAGCAAGTAAGCACGCCCAAGGATCCTGATGAACACCAAGAAGCAGAAGCTCTTCGTCGACGAGCTTCACAAACAGTACGGCGACAACGAAGTTCTCAAAGGCGTCTCGCTCAAAGCCAACGCCGGCGACGTGATCAGCGTGATCGGCTCGTCCGGTTCGGGCAAGAGCACGATGCTTCGCTGCATCAACTTTCTCGAACAGCCGAACTCAGGGCGCATCTTCGTCGACGGTGAAGAAGTGCGCACGCAGATCGGCAAGAACGGCGCGCTGCGCGTGTCGGACCCGAAGCAGTTGCAGCGCGTGCGCACCCGGCTGTCGATGGTGTTCCAGCACTTCAACCTGTGGGCGCATATGAACGTGCTCGAGAACATCATCGAGGCACCTGTGAACGTGCTGGGTCTGAAGCGCAAGGAAGCCGAAGAGCGCGCGCGTGAATATCTGGAAAAGGTCGGCCTCGCGCCGCGCCTCGAAAAGCAGTATCCGTCGCATCTGTCGGGCGGCCAGCAGCAGCGCGTGGCGATTGCCCGTGCGCTCGCCATGAACCCGGACGTGATGCTGTTCGACGAGCCGACTTCCGCGCTCGACCCCGAACTGGTCGGCGAAGTGCTGAAGGTCATGCAGAAGCTCGCCGAAGAAGGCCGCACGATGATAGTCGTCACGCATGAAATGGCATTCGCGCGCAACGTATCGAATCACGTGATGTTTCTGCATCAAGGCCGGGTGGAAGAAGAAGGCCATCCCGACGAAGTATTCAGGAACACGAAGAGCGAACGACTCAAGCAATTCCTCTCCGGAAGCCTCAAATAGAGACCCCCTGACAACCCGCTATTTGGGCTGTAGTCAAAGTAGTATTACAAGGCGCTTACGAGCGCCTTTTTTGTTTCGGTCAACTGCACATTCCGGCGATTTCGGCCGCGAAAACTGTGTCCCGCCACCCTCCAGCCCCCACCTTTCCGCCTTACTCTGCCGCATCTTAAGCGTCAATAGTGGCAATCCTTAACGTTACTCGCGCCGAACCGTGATTCCCTTGTCGTATAAGGGTTTGCGCGTTTTTTGCACGCGTTGCCGCGGGCGGTCGCGCACATTCTTATTGCAATTTGGAGACATCAAACGAGGCAGGTACTAATTTCTTCTCCCACTGAAGGGTATTTTTGATAAATTAGTAACCAAAGTAGCAAAACAAAGTTGATTAAAAGTAGTTTCACTTCAAAGCACAGAGGAGAACCGGTCGGCGAGGGATCGGCATGGCGACCAGATAGCCTCAAGGCTACACGTCACGGCAGGAGACCCAATCCACCCGCTAATCTCCCTGGTACCGATTTCTGTTCGGCGCAGCTTGCGGCCGAGCACCATTCGCAGTACTGGGTTTCACTTTTTGACAGGGTATGGAGGAGAAGATGAAGAAAGCTTTGCTCGCCGCTGCGCTGATGACAGCCGGTGTTGTTGCGCACGCCCAAAGCAGCGTGACGCTGTACGGCCGCCTTGACGCCGGTATCGAATACATGACGGGCGTTCCGCAAGGCGTGGGTGCGAATGGTCAGGCAACTGGCAGCACGAACCGCTGGCGCGCGGAAAGCGGCGACTGGGGTACCAGCCTGTGGGGCTTGAAGGGCGTTGAGGACATCGGTGGCGGCAACAAGGTCCTGTTCCAGTTGGAAGGCTCCTTCAACACCATGACGGGTGCAGGCCCTGGCGGCGGCGGTCTCTTCAATCGTTGGGCAACTGTCGGCCTGTCGAACGACCAGTACGGTACGTTCACGATGGGCCGCATGCTCTTCATCTCGAACGGCGATTGGGACTTCGACCCGTTCGGTCAATCCAACTGGTCGTCGGCATCGCTGGTGCGTGGCCGCAACTGGCCGCAATCGAGCAACAACTTCGCGTACCAGTCGCCGAAGATCGCAGGCTTTGACTTCTACGGCCAATACGCGCTGTCGAATGCAACGAGCTGGAACGGCAACGGCACCACTCCGCAAGGTCGTGAAGCCGGCGCGCAGATCACCTATACGAATTCGCTGTTCCAGGTTCGCGGCATGTACGACGAAATCCGCAATCCGACGAACGGTACGCTGTACGGCCCGAACGCAAGCGCGGTCAATCCGGGCAACATCGGCAGCGGCGTATTCGCGGCATCGCGTGAATACTCGGCGTTCGTGAACGTGTTCCTCGGCCAGTTCAAGATTCAGGGCGCTTACCAGGCTATCCGTTCGGCAGGTGCAACGGGCGTTCTGCCGGGCCAGCCGACCACGCTCGATCACGAATGGGGCGGTGTGACGTGGCAAGCAACGCCGGCTGCAGCGCTGATCGCAGCGGTCTACCACGTGAATGGCAACAATGGCGCAGGCAACGCGACGATCTACACGGTCGGCGGTTCGTACAACCTGTCCAAGCGCACGCTGCTGGACATCCAGGTCGCGACGACGCAAAACAGCAAGACGGCTAACTACGGCCTGAACGCGAACAATGCAGGTACGGCAACCAGCACGGACAACCCGCTGCCGGGTCATAGCCAGACTGGCGTGTACGCAGGCATTCAACACTCGTTCTAATCGAACGGTGGCCCTTGGGGAGAGTTCCTTAGGGGCCTGGTCACAAGTTCTTCAAAGAGAATCTTTTTCACGCTGCTGCGAGAGGCGCGTATCGGTGCGATGTCCGAAAGGGTATCGCACCGTTTTTTATTTGAGCGCACGGTTTTGCCACTGCCCGAGCGCACCGCGGCGGTGCAGTTACGGACCGCGTTGTGCGTCTGAGCAGTCGGTAAATTCTGGCACCCGCCCCTGCTTCAGGATGACGAAGCCAGGTACTTCAGACCGCTGCTTCGTTTTCTTCGCCGGTACGAATGCGGATCACGCGCTCCACGTCCGCGACGAAAATCTTGCCGTCGCCGATCTTGCCGGTGCGTGCCGCGCCGATGATCGCGTCGATCACCTGGTCGCACTGGATATCCGCCACCACCACTTCGATCTTCACTTTCGGCAGAAAGTCGACCACGTACTCTGCACCACGATAGAGCTCGGTATGCCCCTTCTGCCGACCGAAGCCCTTGACCTCGGTGACGGTCAACCCCGTGAGGCCGACTTCAGCGAGCGCCTCGCGCACTTCGTCGAGTTTGAACGGTTTGATGACTGCAGTGATGCGCTTCATGGCGGACCTCGTCTCGTGTCTGGAAGAGTGAAAGGGAAATGGATGATTTTTATTCTACGCCGCACCGGATGCGTTGCGGCAATCCGGCGCGTGGTTCAGTTGGGTCCGCAGCGATTCGCTGCGGATGCGCCGCAGTTCACTCCACCGGCTCGGTGTAGCGCGACGTGATCGGATAACGCCAGTCGCGCCCGAACGCGCGATGCGTGACGCGAATGCCGATCGGCGCCTGACGCCGTTTGTACTCGTTGATCTTGATGAGGCGCGTGACGCGTTTGACGTCTTCGACCGCGTAGCCCGCCGCGATGATTTCGGCGAGCGAGCGGTCCTCTTCCATGTACATGCGCATGATCGCGTCGAGCACTTCGTACGGCGGCAAGCTGTCCTGATCGGTCTGGTTCTCGCGCAGTTCCGCCGACGGCGCGCGCGTCAGGATCCGTTCGGGAATGACGTCCTGCTTGCCGAAGGTGGTCGCCTGGTTGCGGTAGTGACAGAGCCGGTAGACCAGCGTCTTCGCAATGTCCTTGATGACCGCGAAGCCGCCGGCCATGTCGCCGTACAACGTGCAGTAGCCCACGGCCATTTCGCTCTTGTTGCCGGTGGTCAGCACGATCGCGCCGAACTTGTTCGAGAGCGCCATCAGCAAGGTGCCGCGAATCCGTGCCTGAATGTTTTCTTCGGTGGCGTCTTCGGCGCGACCGGCGAATTCTTCCGCGAGCGAGCCCCGGAACGCGTCGAACATCGGCGCGATCGCGATTTCGTCGTAGCGCACGCCGACGCGGCGCGCCATCTCGGCGGCGTCGGTCGTGGAAATGTCCGCCGTGTAGCGCGACGGCATCATCACCGCGCGCACGCGGTCAGCGCCGAGCGCGTCGCACGCGACGGCCAGCACCAGCGCCGAATCCACGCCGCCCGAGAGGCCGATCAGCGCGCCGGGGAAACCATTCTTGTTGATGTAGTCGCGCACGCCCATGACGAGCGCCGCATAAACCTGAGCCTCGATCGAGAGATCCGGCGCGATCGCCGTGCGCAGCGGCTTGCCGTTTTCGAATTCGACGATCGCGGTCGCCTCTTCGAACTGCGCCATCTTGGCGACCAGCTCGCCCTGCGCGTCGAGCACGAACGAGCCGCCGTCGAACACCAGTTCGTCCTGCGCGCCGACCATGTTCACGTAGACCATCGGCAGGCCGGTCTCGCGAATCCGCGCGCGCAGAATGTCGAAGCGCACCACTTCCTTGTTCAGGTGATACGGCGAGCCGTTCGGAATCAGCACGACTTGCGCGCCCGCCGCCTTCGCCATTTGCGCCGCCGACGCATGCCATGCGTCCTCGCAGATCACCACGCCGTACTTCACGCCGTCGAGTTCGAACACGAACGGCTGCGGGTCGGACGCGAAGTAGCGCTTCTCGTCGAACACCTCGGTGTTGGGCAGATCCTGCTTGCGATAGGTGCCGCGCACTTCTCCGTCGACGATCAGCGAAGCCGCGTTGAACGTATCGACCGGCGGCACGCCGCGCTCGATCGGCGCGTTTGCATTACCATGGCCGTGCGCCGCGGTGTGAGTCACATCGCGCAACGGATGGCCGACAATGACATGCAACCCGGTGAACGGCTTGAGTTGCGCAGCGAGGTCGGCCAGCGCCGCCGCGCTCGCGGCATAGAACGCGGGACGCAGCAGCAGATCTTCGGGCGGATAGCCGGAGAGCGCGAGTTCAGGCGCGATCAGCAGCTTCGCACCATCGTTGTGCGCGGCGCGGGCGGCGGCGACAATCTTTTCGACGTTGCCGGCGAAGTCGCCGACGGTGACATTGATTTGGGCAAGAGCGATTCGGGTCTTCATGGCAGGATCGACAGGCAAGCCGACGTGGCTTGCGAGTACCGCGGCTGGTTAGCTCGACGGAATGGACAAATCGGATAAACGATCGGCATGGCGCTCAACGCGCTGCGCCGCTCATTGGGAACAGTCACACAGATTGAACCAGGAACGCTTTGATTATCGCACGGGCATTCTGGCGTCGCCCTCCGAGGTGGACGCCGCCGAATGGAACGCCCTTCTCGCGCAGCAGCCGCAACCCACGCCGTTTCTGCGGCACGAGTTTCTGAGCGCCCTGCATGCGACCCGCTGCGCGGTCGCCGATACCGGCTGGGCGCCGCAATTCGTCACACTGACGGACCCGCGCACGGACAAACTCGTGGCCGCCGCGCCCGTGTATCTGAAGGGCCACTCGTACGGCGAGTACGAATAGATATGTACTATAGTAAGGCGTGACCAACCGAGCGAGCGACTGCAAATCGTTGATTTATATGAAGTATATTTCAATACATGCCTTCGAACGCACTTGGACATGCACCGGTCTTTGCGAAACACGCAAGCCAGTGCGCTCAGTCGGCTTCCATCAGTTGATTGAACGTGGCTTTGTGCCGCCGTCCTCGGGGGATTCCAAACGGTCTGGTTCGGCAAGACTTCTCAACTTCTCCGCCGTTCGGGCGACCCAGTGCCGCTCCAAGGTGCCTTTCCGGGTAGGTCAATAACTAACCGCATAGGTCAGCAATGGACGTCGACGCCGACTCACCACTTCAGCACACCGTGACGCCCACCGGGGTCCTGATGCTGACCAGAGCGCGCGACACCGGACGCAGCATTGCCCGAGCCCCTGTCCTCATCGACTTCGACGAATTAGGCATAGCTCGCGGAGGATTACTCGAGACAGCACTGCTCGCAACAGAATGCCCCATCGGAAGGGCGACGTTGAACTGCTTGCGCCGCGTGCTAAATCTAGCGCCGCTTCCTTTAAAGCTTACTCAGCTACTCGGTACCAAAATACACGAACTAGGCTCCGCCGATATATTAGAGATTTTCGGCTTGATTGAAGATGTGCTGGCAAGGAGAAATACCAAATCACTGTACACCGACTCTGTTAATGCCCGCTCAATCCTTAAGAATTGCAACCTCCCCCTTAAAGACAATCGATATATTAGTAATTTCAAATTCTCCTCCCGCTTCCCAATACCACCTCGCGGAGTCATATCTCTATGGAGCGAATTTCACGTACCGGACAGTACAGATGCAGACCTCCGGACGCCTATTTCTCAACAAGACTTCAATAGCATTGAAGAGAGAAACAAAAATGCATACAAAAAAATTGAAAAAACGAAAGCCTTGCTTATTTCAAAATGCAAAGAAACTCTAGACGCACACGAATCACTCGTACGACTTCTTTTGGAAACAAAGTATCGGAACGCCCCTGCACTGGATAAACGTTCAAAGAAGTCCTTAGAGCGCGGAAATATTCCGTGCATGAAGAAAGAAGTTTATGAAAAAATGACCGAGGAAGATAGATTGTGGATAATATGTGACGCCATAGAGCGTTTTCAAATCTATAACAATCTAACCGCGCGAACTCTTCGACTGTCGGGGATAACAGCGCTCTACCCTCTCGTAGCAACTACCAAATCGTCTCATGAACTGCTGGCTGCAGCACTTTCAGATTACTATTTGCCACGACTAGCCGTTACCGCCTGCTCGATACTACTCACGCTAGAAAGCACCTGGAACGCTGACACACTCTACTCACTGACCCGCGCCGACATCCAAACAACAAAATCCGGCTTTCATCTGACTGGGTTGAAAGGCAGAGGAAATCAGCCTCAAGATTTCAAATTAGAACAAGACGATTCGCTTGAAGCCGAACTTGAAATCCTGGCCCGCGAATCTGAAGATGTTGAAATTACAGACAGCGAAGCAGTAAGGGCATTAAAACTGCTATTGGCAAATCAAGAGCGCATAAAAATATTTACTGAAATTGAAAAAGCGCACCTTTTTTCATCCTTGAGACTCGGCAAGCATTCTGAATCTATTTTTGTTTATGCGGTTCAGGATACAGCGATTCTCGAATTTTGCAAACACCATAATCTTCCTCGGCTATCCCTCAAAGACATTCGAACCATTGGAGCGCACGCTGCATATTTGCGGCCCAATGGTGGAATACATTTAGCAAATGCTCTCCTCCGACACAGAAGTCTAGCAACGACAAGCGATTATCTTCGGTCCAGCATCATCAATGCACTTTGCGACGCGAATATATTGAGATTCATGAAAAAGCTACAAGCGTCCATTCTTTTCTCTTGTGGCCGAGAAGACATCTTAATATCCAAAAATATTTCCAATGATTTTATTGACAAAGACCTCCTTTTTCCGATTAGCCCGTTTCAAAGCGAAGGCGAGCAATCACTCATCGATAAGTGGCTAGACGCCAGCGGCGAAATGAAGCTGGAAATTGGAGTAATCGAGATTCATCATTGCGCAGCGCAATACGCCTTCTATCGCGACAACTTTGGCGAACTTTCGACGGCCTCGCCTGAGCGCTTTATCAAACGTCATCTCCCGCGAATCGTTACCTGCGTAGCCCTTCGGAATGTTATCCGGGGAAGCACTCACTCCGCATTGTTGATGCAACTTGAGGAGAAGTATCGTGAACCATGGCCCTTCGTCGCAAACCCGCTCAACGGATAGCGGCAAACCCGATTCTGATGGGTTCGCCTGCGACGTCAGTCACCGAGACCCTATGGTCGACGTTGACCTAAACGCGGCCTTACAGCCGTCCGAGGTGGGCCAAGGCAGGTCCAATTGGTCGAGCATACGAAAACATAGCAGATACCTTTCGGATTGGGAGGAAGACGTTCTGCGCATCAACGTAGCCCATCATAGTGCACGGGACCCTAAGATAATTCGAGTCGACCTTCGCGCAATCTGGCTCGATTGCGGTGGTGTGGGCATATACGAGGGCCCCGTCCCCTTAACGCACTTTCGAAATCTTAAAGACGTTGTCAAGTACGCCGTCAATCAATGCGTCTCGAAGCATCACAAAGGCGAGGTCGCCAGCGCCGTCGGCCCCCTTGTGCGGACGCTAACTCGCATTTTCATTTGGATGTTGCGCAACGGTTTCTACAACCTACACGACGTTACGCCGCCAGCAGTCGACCGCCTGATAATTAGATTATCGGTTCAATCCTGGGAGCGAGTGCTCCATCACGGTCGTAGTTTGGTTCTTCTCTTGCAACGAATGAAGGACACCCCCGGTCTTGCCGCAGAGTTCACGGGCGCAGGCCATCTTGCCGAGTACACCCTAAATTTAGACAAGGTTGAACAAACGATAGGAATTCCTCGACCGTGGGTCGGGTATCCGCTTTGGTTTCGACGCCGGGTAAGACTCCTCTCCGGCGACAGACGACGTCCTCCGAAAAAGGTTGGTCGGCGCAAGGCGCCAGAGCGCTACTCTGAGCTTGCAAAGACCATGTACGCGCTCAACTACTTGGCGGCACATACGGACGGCGCGGATTGTCTTAATTTCCTACCGTGCCCTGGGGTAACTGCTCAAGCTGAACGTCTCGCTCCCTACGCGCCACAACGTTCTGCCGACATCGAAACCATTGACTATCTCAAGCTGCTGAACGAGAGCATCAAATGGTTATACGACCGGCGAGAAGCCTTCGTGGAGCTTCTCTCAGCTGCTCGCGAAGTGCTCGTGAAGTCGATGAAGGATTCGCCTTCTGTCGGCCCAGAGGCAATCAACCAAAGAGTCGCAGCGCACGTGGCTGCCTGCTACGCCCATCTGAATGTCGACGGTCTCTTTCCTTATCAAAGCATCGGACTAGCGCAGGGTGTTGAGTCTCTTTCCGGTTTGGTTACGACCGCGCAGAGTGCAATGTTTGTGCTTATCGCATCAAACCATGGTCGTCGGTCGAACGAGGTCATCGGTCACGGAGTTCCGTACGGTCTATCACTAAGTTCTCTCCGGAGTATCGGCAACGGTTTTGAGGAGTGGTCAATAGAGTTCTACGTCGAAAAGACCATTCAAGATTACGATGACTTCCCCTGCAATGACCTCGTCGCTGATGCGGTTTCATTCCTTATCGACATCTACCATGAACTGCGCGGGTTGGATGCGCCCCCAGTAATGGTCCCGTCCGATAGAGAGGAGGGGCGGCGCCACAAGCTTTTCACCAGTCGCCCTCTCACAGTACTTGGCTTGCGAGGGCAGCGTTTTGAATTTGGCTTGCGACAGAGCCTAAAGGAGTTCTTCCGGCTGGCGAACGTCGACTATTCGAAGTTCGCTCATCGACTGCTCCCGTATCGGCGTATGTTCTCTTGTCTGTTTATGCATCGATACGACTGTGCAGAATTACTAGCGCTCTCACGCCAGCATCGCCACTACTCTCCAGACCAGACCCTACCGTACTACACCGATGCTCCCAACGGAAAGACCACACCGAAGGTTCGAGTAGCCCTTGCGAGAAGAAAAGCCGAAGCCGCCAGTGTGCAACAGTCGATAGTCGAGGGACGTACCGCCTACCTCGCGGAAAAAGTGAAGGAGATGTTCGACGGGTCAACAGCTGGCGGATTTTTCCCACGATTGGTATTGCGCCTTGCCAAGCGCCTATCGGCTTCGGCCTCCTTTCGACTTGCGGACGTCAGGGACAAATCCAAAGTTGTTACTGACATCCTTCAGCACCGAGGCTACGAAGCCGACCCCTTACCACACTGCATTTGCATGGCCCGAAATCCAACTCACACGAAAAAAATGGGGAATTGCTTCAGGGAGGGCGAACTTCATAAGGAAGACGCTTCCCCCGAAAAATGTCACAGGTGCATCCACAACCTAAACAACGAAAATAATCTCGCCGTATTGGGTGCAGACGTGGAGGCATCGCTCGCTAAATCTGAGGACTTTCAACTACCTCCGGCAATTCGAGCGAGGCATGCGTCCCATGCAAAGAGGCTCGCAGACCTGATTTCACTGGAGCGCACTCTGAGCGAGGAAACGCGAGCTCAGTTTAGACTTCTAGAGGTCACATGGGTCCAAACATTCCAAGGAGATTCCCGTGAGTGACACTGGTCTGCCCTCGAACTCACCAGCGAGAATCCTCGCGACGAAGCACATCGAAGACAAGCTTAAGATATTGCAATTGTGGTCGTGTGATGGAATCCCATGGAAAACTGACGACTTAACAGGTCAAACTTGCCTAGATGAAAACGACGAAAAAGTGTTGGACTACTTTCCAACATACATCAAGGCATTCGCACTATGGGATGGAAGCCAAAATTGTCGTTCCGTTCGGGAACAACTTGGCTCCCTGCACCGCTGCAGCCGCACAACCCTCTCCCAAACGTATCACTCCACGCTAAACGACGAAATCGAACAGACGCTATCCAAACTGAAATCCAACTCCGTCAGTCAGATTGAGAATTCGAATAAGTCTCTGACAATTGAACGACAAAGTCAGGAAATTTCTCGGTTAGAAAAATTAATTTGCAGACAGGAATGCGATGTGGTCGAACTAACAATGCAACGACACGATGCTGTTAAAAAATTGCGAGATGAAAAGGACGCGCACAAACGAAACAGGGTTCAGTGGAAAGAAGAGAAAGCAGAGCTCGAAGCCAAGATTTCTGAGCTCACGAAAACGCTAAGGAAGCTGACTCCCTTGAAATCGAGAACTAGAAAATGATGAAGCGACTAAAGAATCGTAGCTCAACACAAGAGCGCGGACGAAACAATGCGGAACGGCTGCGCATCTGGGTCAAGCAAATGACGCCCGACCAAATTCCGCTCAATCAATTCGGAAAAGTCGCGCGCTCTCGCGTGTGTGAACAAGTAGGGATTCCTCCGTCCACGATTCGAACGAACTCTGCACTAAAAAAAATCTTTAAACAGCTCGATGCTAGCGTTCTCCTTTACGCCACCACAGCCACCACGAACTTAAAAAAAATACCTGATTCAGCTAACGAGACGGAGCGATTGCGTCTCGAAAACTCGGACCTTGCCCTCAAATTGAGCGACTCCGAACGACGGGTCTATGTACTGCAATACCTTGAGAACTTTGGCATCGTTGTAAGCTGAGGCGCAATGACCGAGCTAAAAAATTGTAGGGGAAATATCGTTCGACTGCTCTCCCATGGAGCCTTCGGAGGCGCAATTTCTGCGCTCGAATTGTCCCAATTTATTGGAACAAAACGCACAGGCGTCGTAGTGGTCGTTGCCGACGCCCCGCTTTTCCTGGAGCGACCGATAATTGGCGAATCGTGGAACATTAAAGGCCACTGGTTTGAAAGCCCTGTATACGGTCGACAATTCAAAGCAATCGAGGCTACGCGGTGCAAGCCGAGTGGCCTGGGTTTGGTTCATTTTCTCGGGAAAACCGGACTGTTCGGCGCGCTGACCGTACGAGATGCGCGTAATCTACGGAGGGGACACGGTACGTCATTGGTTGAAGCACTCGACCTTGGAGACGTTGAAATGTTGCGAGTCCACGGAATCCGGAGAGAAAAGTGCAAAGCGCTGGTTGAAGGCTGGTCACGCTACTGGTCGCTGGCGCAAATCAATGATTTGCTAGCACCTTACTGGATTCATCCGAGGGTTGCGACAAAACTCCACAACCTCTTCGGTGTCTCGGCGTATGGGCTGATTCTTGATAATCCGTACCGGCTAGCCCCTTTTCTAAAATGGAACGACCTCGAGCGGTTAGCTTCTACATTGAGTACGAAAACTCCTCCGGAAGTTCGTCTTATTGCTGCTTGCAACCATCTTCTCCTTGACATGCAGCGTCGCGGCAGAGTTTCAGTTCCATATTCGTATGTCATCGACCGCCTCTCAGTCCGTCTCGGTAGTAAATCTGCAGCCACTGCGGCGATAAAGAAAGCGGTCGCGGCTAAGGTCGCTTATGTTGCAATTGAAAGAGGTACACGACACCTTCACTCCGCAGGGGTCGAAATTATTCAGCGCGCGCTGTGCGCATCGCTCGTCACAACGCGAGCTTTGGTTGCCGTACCCGAAAAACAGGCTCAATCTGTTGAAATCATCAGCGCACCCTCTCTTACTATCGATTCTGCAATTTTGATTCTTGCTCAGAGCCATCGTTGTGTAGTCCATATTCTTGGAGTCGCGGACAGTGAGACCACGAGCCTCATCGCGCGGTTGGCACATGTTGCCGCTGCAGCAAGCGACGTGCTTCGGGATGCGGAGCCACATTTATCGTGTGAGGGCGCTGACGTCATTGTTCACGATGCCGACCAATTGAGCTTTGTTACACTGAACAAGCTGCTGCACCGGTTGCGCAACGCTTCCCGAATCAGAATGCTCGGGCGAGCACACGGCTATCCTGCTCAAACCGACGGACTCTCTGTCTTCGCAGACCTTGGAGTCAGTAACGTTCTATCGCTCGAGTCGCTGGCATCTTTTGCTAAGCCGGACATTATTGTGGGCAAGCCAGACTTCAAGCACATCGGCGTCCAAGCTTCGACCTTCGTCCCTCGCGTGCGGCCGACGTCTATCTACTGGCTCGAAACACCGCCAGCTCGCGAAGCGTCCGCGACCGCCGCCGCCTTCCGTGAGTGCGCGCACTTTGGCTCAGCGGTCCTGTTCACGACACACGCTGCTGAAGCTATAAGATGGAATATGCAGTTTCACAACGAGACAGCCGAATTGCGCGCAATGCAAGGCGAGCGTACGCACGTCGTCAAGATACAGAATCTGCAATCCGCCTCTGACGGCGACCCAATAGTGATGTTGAGGTCTGACCTTGAGCGTGGATTAATTGCCGGCACGCGAGGTGTGCTTTCGACGAGCGACAACGCCTCATACTTTCATCCATCACATGGTGACATCGCGTATGAGACGATTGATGTAGGAAATGTTGGGACGGTGACGGTCACTCCCGAACATCTGTCGAATTGTGCCCTTTCATACGCCGTACCGTTGCGGGCCCCCTTCCTTGGCTGCGTCGACTATGCCGTCATCGCCCTCGCCAGTGACCACGACCGAACACAGGCGCAACTGTTAATGTCGCGGGCCATCTCTCACGCCCGGAGAGGGGTGCTAGTCGTCAGTGAACAACGTCCAGAGTTCGAGTTCGATAAGGAGTTCCGAGAGCCGCCGCCAGGCGCCTCGATTGCCGGATTCCGTAGTATGCTGATTGCAGCGAGCGTGGCGCGCAGCACCTCGGAGTGAGCATATGAATATCAGTAGCGGCCTCCTTCTGATTTGGTCAAACGTCAAAGGGTTGCGGTACCCGAGTCTGCGCGACCAGGAAGGCAGACTCCTCGAACCCTTTACTTCTTATTTGCATAGCATCGTCCAAACGAGCGCAGAGCGATTTGACCCCAAACGTGCATGGTCGGAGACGCAGGCCGCGACATATGCAGTGACAGCTTTTTGCGACTTTTTGCAGAAGCGGCGCCGGAGGCTGACAAATGTCGACCAGAAGCTCCTATTGATGTTTCGAAATGACGCCTTTAACAAGACTCTAGTACATCCGAGCGGACATGGCCGGGAGCATCCTGCTGCGAGGACCACCAACATTAAACTTCGCCATGTATATGACATGCTCGCCTGGTGTCAGGAAAACCGACGAATTCCAAAGCGGACAATCGGACCAAGAAATTGTCGGGTTACCTCAGCTCTGCCGTGCGACGTGGACCAACAAAATTCGAGCAAACTGAATTACCCGCTCTGTTACCGTGGGATTGGTGAAAATGCACGCATAGACGAGAGTCAATATTGGGCGACCGACGAAGACATTCGACAAGTCGAGGAGATTTTTCGCGAAAAGCATGGACTCTTCGCCGCCGAACGCAACGTTCTCTTTCTTCGGTTAGGGGAGTACGAAGGCTGGCGCGTCGGCAGCAGCAATTCGCTGAGAACAGAGCAATTTTCGGATAAGGCTTTTGATGCACAGAAAAACTCCGACGCGTTCGAAGTCTGTCCTCCAGACCAAAAAATTGGATATCAGTTTTCGTTTTCCATGCCGTGGCCGCTAGCGCACTTTATCAAAAACTACATTTCGACCAGCCGCACGAAACATATGCAGGCTCTCGGCATTAGTGAAGAGCAGGCGCAGTACCGAATATTCCTCAGTGCGAACGAAGGCAAGCCTTTAAGACCACGGTCGGTATCTGGAATTTTTTCGGCGGCGCTGAGGGAATTGGGCCGTCCAAAACGTGCTGCTTATCATTCATTCAGGCGCTACAAGGCTCAAAAAATTGCAGAGGAAATCATCGAGCGTCGTACTCGGGAGGGCAGGTCTCTGGCTCTAGACGATGTAGTTGACGAAATTGCGCGAGTACTCGGCCATGCTACCCGCGAAGCGCAGCGCGCATACGTACGTGCGACCAAGAAGGCAAGCCTCCGGACGGTCGAAGAGCGTCAGCATGACGACATCGTGGAGCTTCAACTTTTGATAGCAGAAGAACGGGCGAAAAATTCTGCACTCATCCAGCGAATCAACGAATTGTCCGTCTAGAGCGGAGCAACGATAAACACTTCGTCCGAGCTCACGATATGTCCGTCTTCTTTGAGACTACGTCAATCAGTACGTCGCTTGAACGGCGTATGTGCTTCCAATTCCCCGATGTGCTCATCCATCGCTGCCGTTTCCTGGTCGAGGAACTCACTGATGGCATGAGCAAACCTCTTGTCTGCAATCCAGTGCGCTGACCACGTAGGCGTGGGAAGCAGTCCACGCGACATCTTGTGAACACCTTGCGCACCACCTTCGAAGCTCGCGAGGCCGTTGACGATGCAATACTCGATGCCCTGCATGTAACAGGTCTCGAAGTGCAGGCCGGAGACAAACTCCTTGGTCCCCCAATAGCGCCCGTACATCGTGTCGCCATCGACGACGTTCAACGCGCAGGCGAGTCTGTTGCCGTCAACCTCGGCGACTACCAGCATTAGCGCATCGGGCATGGTGGCATGGACCTGGTCGAAAAAGTCGCGGGTCAGGTATGGCGGGTTCCAGTGCTCCCTGTAGGTGTTCTCGTAGCAGGAGTAGAAGAAATCCAGCGCATCCGCATCCACGTCCGCACCGCGTAGCCAGCTGAACGTCACCCCGGCGTCCAAAACCCGGCGGCGGTCTTGCTTTACCTTCTTGCGCTTGTCGTGGCTCATCTTCGACAAAAAGTCGTCGAAGCTTTCGTAGTTGAAATTTTCCCAGTGAAACTGGACCCCCTCCCGGAGCATGTACCCAGCATCCGTCAACGCCTCAAGGTCCGCCTCATGGGGAAACAGCACGTGCAGCGATGACACGTCCATCTGCTGCGCAAGTTGAATAGCTCCCCTTGCCAGCAAGACCCGGTCTGCATGGGTCGGCGCCAGTAGCCGCGGTCCCGTTACGGGCGAGAACGGGACCGCTGACAGCAGCTTGGGGTAATAGCGAAGGCCGTGCCGTTTGAAGGCATCCGCCCACGCGTGGTCGAAGACGTACTCCCCGCGCGAATGTGATTTCAGGTAGAGCGGCATCGCGCCGGCCAGGTCAGCGCCCCTCTTCATCAGCAGAAAAAAGGGCTGCCAGCCGGTATGCGCAGACGCACAGCCGGTCTCGTGCATCGCGGAAAGGAATTCGTACTGTACGAATGGATTGCCATCGGAGAGCGCGTTCCACTCGCCCGCGTCGACTTCCGAAATTGAGTCCACGACGTGAATTTCGACCTTGCTGCTCACCTGGCTTCGCTCCTGAACGACATTCCCGCCTGCGGCGGCGACAACCAGCATTGTCGCCGATACGGAAAAAGTCTTCAGGGAACTGCGAAATCAATCAGAGGGGTCGGTAAAGCGCGCGAGTGCGAACCCCGACGGCTTGCTACGCCGGCGCAGTCTATCCCCTATGAAGCAAAACTACTTATCCTTGGTCAGTTGCGCGTCTAGGCTCGCCAGATGTGCTAGCAAGGCATCCGTTCGACCCATATCGGCGTAGACGCGTGTGAGCGGTGAAGCCTCAGAGGTCCCCTGTTGACGATTCAGCGCAACTGGCCCGAGATACGGATTTTGAATGTCTAAAGCCGGCTCGGCTTCGAACATCGCTCGCGAAAGCCATTGCTGCAATTCCTGCCGGTCACTCTTACGCCCGTCTTGCACCGCGCCACTCGTTTTATCCAGTGTGACCCGCAAGTATGAAGCGGCTACTTCACTTGACCGGTGCCCCAAGAACGCGCTCGCCTCACTCAACCGGATACCGGTCGCGGCTGCCAATACGCTTGCCGCCGCGTTGCGCTCGTTGGTCTGGCGCCCTGCAAAGCATTGGCCGAACCGCATTGCACGCGGTTCAAGATGTCTTGTCCCGACATCCCGTCCGCTCAAAGCATGCTTCCATATCGCTTCTTGAAAGGCGCCGATTTCTGTTTCTGGCCACTCTGATGCTTCTTGCGTTCCCAACCCCATTTTTGCCTCCACTCGAATTGCGGACTTTCGGCGCCCAATAAGACGCCTTCACGAAATCAGGGTAGTAGCTCCAAAGCGCAAAAGCAAACGATTGGCGGCCCCGTTCGACGACGAGCGCACCCGCTTTGCCCAGTGCCGAGCCTCATCCTCACACGCTCTCGTGCGCGAACTACGCCGTACCGGTCACGGCAGGGACGGCGCACCGGCACGGCCGCAAACATCCGCGTGAAGCTTCCAGAAATGTTAGGTGACCAGCGGCCCGTCGGCCGCCCTATCTGGAGCTGTCAGCCGCTCGTACAGCCAGTCGATGACATGAGGGTCGAGCAGACCCGTTACGAAAGCAGAATTCCAGTTGTTTTTCCCTCCGTGCTCCTGGTCGAGCAGTTCCACTTCTTCAAGTAGCGTAGTCTGCAGTTGTTCCGGATTGGCGGGCGTAATCGCCAATGCTCTAACGGCCAGACGCGGCCGCTGGCAAAGGCGAGTCCAGCCATCTGCGAAATGCCGGAGAATTGCTGTCCGTTCGACGATAAGTCGTTTGTGAAATGAAATGGCCTCGTATTGCGCGTGGCCAGGAAAGACGCACAGTTGCAAGCTCACTCTCGGGATTAACCCAAGGTCATCAAATCGTGCCGCAATCAACCGGTCAGACAGACAATCGTCGAAATATGGATGCAGAATTCGCTCGTCAGGAGCATTGCCAAGCAAAACCCGACCGCGCCGAGTATTGCATTTACATGCCGGAACGAGATTCAGCGAGAACACGGCGAAGGCCGCGTAGTCCTCCTTTGGCAACAGATGGTCTAATGTTCCGCTGTGTAACGAACCGCACATCGGGCAGACCCTGTGCTCAGACTCCAGACGAATGTCATTGATGTATCTGAGGACCGCTGGAGGTTTCTGATAGTGGGCCCTCAAGAGCGTCTCAACTTCCGCATCCAGCGGAACTCCCTGCACAGCAAACCCGTTTCCCGCCGCTGCTCGATACTGGGTATACCCCGCCGTGACCGCGGGTACGGAACCCTGCAACCGAGGGAAGCTGCCTACGCGCGGATTGTTAGCCAAGGCAGTGAATGCTGCAGCATCATCAATGTCCGGCGGAGTAAGCCTATTCATTCGTCTGCCTCCTCTCGAGCGCCAGACGCAGTGAGCTCAATATCTCCGGAGACAGTTCTCCCTTATATGCGCCGTACAATTGCTCCCAAGTCTCATAGCGGCTAAGCAGACGCTGCTCGACGTCGGCCGCGAGCTTCGAGGGCTCGTCCTCTCCAAATACAAAGTACGAAATCGACCCCACATCCGCGCCAAATGTCTGCAACCTCAACGGGTCAATAAAAACGAAACCGTCATCGGTCGTGCGGAGCACACTCACCTGCTCCCGAAAAACCTCACGTACGAAGTAGGCTGAGTGAGTTGCGATGATTGCAGCCGACCCAGTTTGGGCCAACATTGTGTTCAGCAGAGCTACGAACTGGCTTATGAAATTCGGATGTAGGTGTGTCTCCGGTTCGTCCAGCAACAGCAGCGAGCCGTTTTCTATGTACAGACTGGCCTGCGCCGCGAATCGCAAGAACGAGATTTCTCCACTGCTCAAGGCGAAAGTCTGACCATCTACCTCGCGGATGGGGTCCTTGTTCAAATCGATAGATGCGAACAGGTCCAGCAGGTTGTCCTCAGCTATAGGATGTTCGGCGTCGACACTGAGGTCGGGTGCACGGTCGCCTTCGTCCGTGACCCGAAGGAACGAAAGTGCGACCGGGTCGTCGCCCTTGTTAGTCCTCAAGAGAGCAATCTGCTGCCAATCCGAAATGGACTGAATCGCCGTCAGAAATATCTGCCACCTCTGGAAGTTACCGATGCGACCTTCGGAGCGTGCAACCTGTAGCACCATGTCGGCGACTCCCGCGCCTCGTCGCACGCGTCCTCCGCGATTCAAGGCAAACCGCTTGTACCAGACCTTCGGGTTCTTCCTGCGCTCCGATGGGAAAACGGAGGCCGATTCGTTCGTCGGCGCAAATGCAAGAACACGATTGATGAGGACACGCCCATGAGTGGTCGCCTCACGCAACGCGCTGTCGTCGCCTGCCAAGGCAGCATTCACCACTCGCCCAAGTGCTTGGCTCTTTCCAACTCCGTTTTTCCCTATGACCACTGAGATGCGCTTTGGCAGTTCCGCCCCGTGGTCAAAGCGGAACTTGAGTTCATGCCTGTTCTTCTTACCCGCTAGCTGGAATCTGACTTCGATGTCATCGGACATACGGCCGATTTGCTCCGAGTCGAGGCCTTTGAGGATTGGTCCAGCATTTTTGTATGCGAAGAACGCTTCCGCAGTTCGAATGAACGCCTTCTGGAAAACCTGTGTTGCCGAAGCAACTTTAGGTAGCTCAGAGCGGGCCTTTAGCTCAGTGAGAGCAACCAAGTCGTTCAGTGCGAGCAGCACCTTCGATGCGACGTCCGGCCCCATCACCCTCACGATTCGCCGATAATCGTCCATGGCTGGCAACATCGTAAAGAACTGCTGCGATTCTTCGGCAGGCACAAATTCATCGCTCGCAGCATTGACCGTGTCTTCCAACCAGCGGACGTCCGCTGGCTCCGAAAGACCTGAAGTCGCATAGCCGAAGAACCCGCTCATACTCATGGAGTCTACATCCCCGTCAAACTTGACGTGGATGTCTACCTGAATCTGGAAACGCGCTCCCTTGACCTTTTCAGCACTAGGGACGATAAGTACCGAGTACGGGCGCATCCGGTGGGGGGGCAACTCCGTCAATCCGAAAAACGTCTTGAAGTCTCGGCCCGACCCGCGGCCGTTTGTTGTAGCTGCCATAAGTGTCTTCGTAGAAAATTGCGAACTTCGGATGCTGCTTCAATCGACTCAGTAAGAATCACCCGAGATGAGGTGGAGTCACTTCCCCGAAAGTGAATGCCTGATGCTTGAAATCACTGTCTTCAGGGACGGTTCTGTAAATCATCCCGTTGCTAAACTTGTCGGAGACATCAATCAACTTCTCCAGAAGTTTCAAGTTGCCGCGTTGCGTTTCGTCCAAGGCTGCCTTTGCTTTGCGCAGCTCCGGCATCGAATTCTCCTCGATGAAGTTGAAGTGCTTACCGAGTAATCCGCACACAACATCGGACAGTTGCACTCCGAACGAATCTTTCGAGTTCACGAACGAGAATGAAACACGCCTGGTTCCATTCATGAATTCGATGTCGCCGAGTTGCTTCTGAACGGTCAGCTCTTCATCGAAAATGTGCTCTGACTTCCTGAAAAGACAGACGGGACGTACATAGAAATCATGCAGCCCCTCTATGAGGACGTGGCTTTCATTGTCGACGAGAAACGCGAGTTCCTCAAGTTTTGTCGCTTCTTTCAGCATAGACTTCAGCCACAAGTCCGCTGGTGTTCGTGGGGTCTTTGCTGTTGCATTCAGAAACGCTAAGACAGACTCCGAAAACTCCGATGTCTTCTTGCCCACATTCGGGTAGTCGTAGGCCCGAAGAAGCGCAAGGAACGAAAACAGGTCTCGTGAGACAATGGCATGAAGTTCGTTCTTGATTTCGCGATGATAAATCACGAACGGGAGAAAACGGGGGTCGGCGAAGAGCGAGTCGATGATATCGACCAACGACCAGTAAACCAGATTCAGGTTGTAGTAGTGGATGTAGATTCTGTTATTTAGCAGATATTGGAGAAAAATTTTCAACTTCTCCGAGCGCAGAATATCGAGATAGTCACCCTTCGCGATGAGGTCGAATTTAATCTCTGGCGCGCTCTTCTGGATTCTCAACGCCTCGCGTAGCGGAGCAACATCTGGAAGCGGTGTCATCGTCCGATGCGCGATACCACCGAGGATGAAATTTTTCATCTCTCGATTGTTCGGCTGTCCGTCTTCCCTCAGATGGAGTTTGCGGATGTTGTTGGTCTCGTCGTAGTAGAAGACCATCTTCTCATCAACTCCGTACAACCGCTTGATGACTTTGTCCCCGGGAGATGGCATCAGCTTCAGAAAGCCTTGCCGCACGTGGTTTACGTCGATTGTCAGCATTTTGATTGCAGAAAAAAAGCAGCGTCTAATAGATTCGCCGGATGATTGTAGAAACAGTACCACTCATTCAAGTGTGCTGATGACCTTTATCGATTGGGGTAACTCATCCGATATCTGTTGATTCGCCGTATTTTCAACTTAACAGCGTCGGAACAGCCTGCCCGCCAGTTTCTCCGCTTCCTGATGCATCACAGACGTGGCTGCGATAATGTTTCGCGTGGACATCCGCGGTGCTGCAAATCCGCCAAGCCGGCTACGTTTGGGTTTGTCCGAATAATCGCCGTCTGCGTTGGCGGCACTACCGCGCCAATGATTGAGTAATGGATGTCCGAACTCCGGAGCAGCATAGACCAGATGCCATGCGAGCCAAAGCCATCTCGCCCGCACACGACCGGCGTCGCTTAGCATCATTGTCATTCATTCGTGTCGACTACTAGGTCCATTTGAAGAACAGTGAGCGGCTCCATGAACTTTTTGAGTTGCTCCTGTTGCGTAATCAGGAACGGTGCATCCTTTACCCGGCTGTGCAGATTCAGTAACCGCTTTTCCGCACGAACCAAGATGGTGTCGTACAGCATTGGGTAAATCTTTACCTCTTCGCCGTGCTTGATAGGTTCGTTCTCACCATCTTCAATCTTATCTCCAAGAACGAACCCATCAACTCTCGTGAATTTCTTTATATAGCCGAGCGCCCGCAGCTCTTTTACGTACTTCCAGACCTGGTCTTTCTCTTTGCTTCCGAGAGGCAAACCCGTTGTCTTAAGGTCGATGATGACCAGTTGGTCGACCCCGTCCTCATCGTGATTCTCGTCATAGGACGGACGGGCGTAAAAGCCAACACTGGCGTCCGGGAGGGCTACAAAATCCGGTCGATTGCGACTTCCTTTTCCCGTGGTGTCTTTGAATATGGTCTTGATGACCTGCGTCATCCCGACGTTTGACGTGAAGTCGATGGACTCAAACTGTGCCCCGAACATCCAGAGACCGCGCTCGAACAGCGGCTGCAGTTCGTGAACCTCGTCGATGCCGACCGTCTTAAGTTTGATGCGTAATTCGGCTATGAGCTTTAGTCGATTCTGGATTTCATCCAAGACGAGCTTCGCCATGCTGACGCTCCACTCTGTCAAGATTTCGTGCAAGCTGTCATAGTCGCTCGGGTCGCACTTCTGCAGGACGTCGAGCAATCCATAGCGGGACTTTGACTTTTCGAGCTTGGTCAGAATCGTCGTAAGTTGGACAAGCTCGTTCTCGCCGAAATTCGGGCACGTCTCGACTACTTCCTCGATGAAAGATGAAACGCGGTCCTTGCTTACAGGAGAAAGAGCGTTGATGGCATTACCGACCCGCTCGATAACTGCACTCTTAGTTGCCTCACGCTCACTTCTGCTCGCCTCGTGGATTATGTTTCGGATTCGGTCTTGAACCGCTTCGCGAGTCCTCAACCAAGCCAGATTGTCCTCATCGAAGCCGCTCCAGTCTTCAGTCACCGCATCGTGGTCGTTCAAGAAGTCCGCCTGAACGATGAACGTGTAGCGCTTTGCCTCGGAAGTACGGCCGTCAAGTACACGCTCGTAGTCGCTCGGACTCCAGCTACACTGGCCAACCGCACGGCCCCGCACCCACCAAGCGATACCGTGCTGCTTCGTCGTCTTGTCGGCTTTCTTTGTATCTATGTGTAGGATTCGAACGGTTCCGAGGCCCTCTACGTTGAACTCTTCTTGCGACAGGTAGGTTGGGATGTCGTTAAAGCTTATCTGCTTTGAGTCGATGGACACCTTGAACGCGGGGTTTGCGAGAAATCGGCTGCCGATAATCTCCCGGGCCTTCTCATCCGTGAAGAGAAGTTGCGGGATGTCACCGACACCTTCGATTATTGTCCCGTGCCCCTCCACACCTTGAGCGGTAAAGGAGATTTCATCAAGAACGAGGGGCTTGGTGCTGGTTCGCCCGACGCGACAAACAAACTCTTGTCCGTTCTTTCGGGACCTAACAATATATTCAGAAGCGAAGCAGAATGAAGCAAACCTGCCCTTTCCGTTCTTCCCAAAAACCTCGCGCGGAAGGCCTGCGGTACCTTGGGGCGGCAAGGACTTTTTCCCTTGAGCCGCAATGCGGTTGTACGACCAAGTCCGCCAGATGTACTCAAACTCGTCGCGCGTCATGCCGTTGCCATTGTCTTCAATCCTGAAGTGGCGTTCATTTCTCGCGCTTGGGAGAGTAATGCGAACTTCTGTGGCGTAGGCATCCCAACAGTTCGCGACCAGTTCAACAATGGCGGTTGGCGGGTCGGACACAATAGCGCCCGCGTAGTTGTTCAGAAACCGTTCGTCAAATAGCGGCTCTTGTTCCATCCGTTCCCCCGATACTGTTTTTGTGCGGCCGCTCAATTGATTTGAAATCATCAGCCGGCACTCGCTAACGACCTCCCCGTGTCCATTGCCCACAGGGTCGCTTGTCTGTTGTATTTGCATCATATTGTAGACTAGAAGCGCTTTACAATTGCGGCCCGTGAACAGACGGTGCGAGCGAGATTCTGCGCTGCCCAAACAGACCATACGTCCTAATATGCAGATTAGATAATCGACCTTCAATATCGGCACGATGAGCGGCTTACTCGCACAACTCCACCGGGGCACCTGCGCCGAACCAATCTGCAGCTAACCCACCCATACCGCCCCGGACGAGTTGGAGATGTCGCAACCCAGTGCTTCAACCACCCCATCGCGAGCCGCTGGTTCGTTCGTGGACCAGCTCAAGGCCCGGGTTGCGCTGCTGGCCCTCTTTGTCGGCTCGATGTGGGCGACGTTCTTTCTGTCGGTTTTAATGCCTTTTCTGCACCTGAACCGTCACGGTGTTGTCTCGCGCACCCTTGGCGGCCTGCAGGGCATCCTGTTCGCGCCGTGGCTGCACGCCGGGCTCTGGCATATAGCGGCCAATACGGGCGGCTTGCTCGTGCTCGGCTGGCTCGCGATGTGGCCGCGCATCACCAACTTCTGGCAGGCGACGGTCGGCGCCATGCTCGGCGCGGGATTGTGTGCATGGCTGCTCGGCGCGCCTTATTCTGTGCACATCGGCGCGAGCGGCTTGATGTTCGGCTATGCCGGTTATCTCGTTGCACGCGGCTTCTACACGCGCGGCATCCTCTCGATTCTCATCGCCCTGTTCGTGGTCAGTAGCTATGGATTGAGTATGCTGCTCGGCGCGCTGCCCCTCTATCCTGACGTGTCGTGGCAAAGCCATCTCGGTGGCGCGATTGGCGGCATCATCGCCGCGCGACTGTCGCGACTGTCGCGACAAACGCTACGCCTTCAAGCCTGACTTTTATCATTTACGGTCGATATACCGTTCTGGAAAAGCCACGCCGGGAGTGACTCGCTGGTTCTTTAGCATCTGAAGGCTGACAAACCTTTACGTCTGCGTTTCACGCCCCCTTTTCCTCCGGTCGCCTGTAAATTCCGTCGAAGAATTTCTGCGTTTTCGCCAGCTTCGGCAAATCCAGGACGAGTTCCTCGATGTCGTTGTGACGATACTGCCGCAGACACGCGGAAGCGGAGAAAATCCATACGCTCCCGAATTCTTCCGCGTCCTTGACCCCGTCCACTTTGAAAAACGGCGCGGAGCTTGTCATGTTCCACTCCGGGTGCATCGGAGCCCACAGACAGGCGAGCGGTCGAATTTCCGCCTGCTCGCCCTTAGGGCCGAGTTCCTTTCTGCGCATCTTATGCAGCACCTTGTCCAAGCCCAAATCGTTAAAGCGTCCTGTTTCTTTGTTCCAGCATGCGTCGAACTCTTTTCGCATGCGCTTTTGCAGTTCGGAAGGCTCAGAATCGCAAGGGATGGCCTTGCCACTCCTATACCCGTGGAATGATGCCGATTTCACCTCAGTCTGGTAGAAAACAGGCCCATGGACCGGGTCCTCAACCTTGACCCATGCATCCAGCCTCTTGCCCGTCTTACCCGTTACGGGAAGGCAGGAACCTGGAATGCGTTCAGCTGTTCTTCCGTCTGCTTTCATGTAATGGCAAAAAAGCGCGATGGCGAACTCCTCGTGCGCTAGCATCTTGACGGCGTTGGAATGCTCGCGTGCATCCTCGTTCTCGTCGTAGAACTCAATCATTGCCCGGAGGTCGATGAGGCGTTGGGTCATGTTTTCTGTCGCTGCTCGTTTTGGTCCATCAGGGCAATTCGCGCGGCATGCGCGCTTTCTTCTACATCACACAGGCGGCGCATGGAGCAAGCCGCTCATTACGGAGGAGCATTAGTTTCGGTTGTAGCCGTGGTTCCTTGTTCCCAAGACCTCCTTCCAGTGATTTTCCCGCCCTGCGATTTCCTCGCTTGTCGACTGGATGTCCGCTATCTCCAAAAGCGATAAGCTGAAGTCGTCCTTCCGCTCCGGACTCGCCGAACCTAGTTCCTTGACGAGGGCCACATTGTTTCCGTGGCCATTGGAGACATATGTGGACCAACGCTGCCAGATTCCGCTTTCGCCGTCAGCCTTACCCACATAGAGCTTTCCGTTGCTTCGGTCGGTGATGAGGTAGATACCTTTGACGCTCGACAGCGCTGTGCGCCAGGACTCGATATTCTGAGTGACAACGATGTCAAGCTCAGCCTTACGCAGGTTGACGAGAAAAATTTCGCCGGCTTTGCCACAATTGCCACTCGTCGAACCGCCCTTCGATGAAGACGTTTACCGCACCGCTAATCTGCGTGTTCGTGCTGGAGCGCAGTTGTGCGTACTGCTCGCCAGCCGCATGGAACTGGTCGACCAGCACCTGCGCCTTGCTCATCACCGTTTGGCGTGCGGCGAGGCTCGACGGGTTATCGGACGCACACGCGAGTACCCTGGCGTCGCCACGTTGCTGATGTTCTGCCCGGTGGTCTGAAGACCCCACGAAGCCGCGTTCAGCCCGCTCAGGCCGATATTCAAAAGACTGCTGGTCATTCAGAACCCCGATGACATACGTGCCAGGAAAATGGCTGCAGAAGGCCACCGTCCCGCCGCCTGCGCCGCGGGACGTCCGTCAGTACTGCGACTAAGAAGTGCTATGTCTAGCGGGCGTTCAGCGCGCCGGATGTATTTCCATTGCCAAAGAGCGCCGTGAGATAGTTCGCGTTGTTATTCATCTGCGCCATCAGCGTATTCAACGCCGTGAACTGCGCGCCATACTGTTTGGTCAGTTGGTCCGCGTAGGTGTCGAGCCGCGCCTTCTGCGCAGACAGCGATTTCATCTCGCTATCAATCGAACTCAGTCGGCTATCGATAATGCCGTCCTTCTTGACGTAGGCATCGACACGACTCATCACAGCGGCTGCAATGCCGTTGTTGGAGTCAAAAAGCGCCGCGACTTTGTCCGGAAAGTTAGTGAGGGCGGAAGTGAGAGCGGCATCGTCAATCGACAGCATTCCGTCTTTCATCGAGACGCCAATCGAGCCCAGGGTGAGCGCGCCGTTCGACGAAGAAACGCCTTTTCCGATGACCGCTGCGAGTTCGTTGCGAATGCCGTTAAGCATCGAGTCGCCGAGGAGCGCAGCGCCTTGTGAGCCCTTTTTCTGCGAGGGGTCGAACGCCGTCAGTGCTGCCGCTGTGCTCACGAAATTATTGTACGCGGCGACAAACGCAGTGACAGACGCTTTCTGGATAGTGACGTCGCGGGTTATCGACAACGTTTGCGTTGTGCCGACGGCCTCAGCGCCCAGAGACAGCGTCACGCCCGCAATAGCGTTTTCAACGCTGTTGCTCGCGCTGTAGACGCGGGTGCCCGCAATGGTGAACGACGCGTCCTGACCGGCGACGCTTTGCGTCCAGCCGGAACTCCCATCGACTGTGGTGTACGGGGAAACCGTTTTTGTCGGGTCTTTCGGGTCGACAGTACTGGTGGCTGACGCGACATTCAGTTTGGACAGCCCAGCATCAGCACTATCCTCTGCGAGGTTGGCCGACATCGAGATACTGTTGCCAACGCCGGTCTCAGTGGAGCGCAGCACAAGATGCGCGCCATCTGCGCCTGTGACGACCGTCGCCGTAACGCCGGAGCCCTTGGCCGCCGCGTTAATCGCCGATGCGATGCCCGCAACCGTATTGTTCTTGTCCGTGATTTCGATGGAGATGTCCTTGCCGCCAACGGTAAGCTTCAGCGTACCTTCGCCGAGCTTTGCCTTCGGGTCAAACGCGCCGGAACTGATAGTCTGCGCGGTTGCGATGTTGTCGACGGTGATGTCGTAGCTGCCGGCGACGGCACCCTTGCCGGCCAACGCGGCGACACCCTTGCCATCGGCCTTCGTGGCCAGCCCACTGAGCGCCGTACCGTCGGCGAGCGACTTCGAGGCTTCCTGCAGCGCCGCGAGCGCTGACTTGAGCTTGCCAATCGCTGAAGTCTGCGTCTGTCTGGATGCCTGCTGCCCGGCGATGCTGCTTGCCTGCCCCGCAACCTTTGCGTTCACGAGCGCGGTGACAATCCCTGAAATGTCAGCGTTGGAGCCCGTCGAACCGCTGATGATTGACTGCACCGCGGATTGCATCCCCGGTGTATCGTAAATTGACGTCATGTATCTGTCCGTTGGCCTAGTAAGTAACGTCCGACTTTCGACTTGAGCCGCCATGGGTAATCAAAGAAAGTCATCGCCAGTTCAAGAGCGCATCCATAACGCCCGACAAATCTTACTTTTTAATTACGGATAGATTACTCAATGATTTAGTGTCGCCGACGCACGCGGCAGCAAGTAAAAATATTTTTTGGGAATAACGCGCCGACGGACCTCAACCGTGGTAGCGCCAAGGAAGACCGGTGGTCGGACGGGAAAGTGGCGCGCGATGCAGGACAGAAGAGGAAGCGGCTTGGCGAAGATTGAACGGATAACCCAGCCCTCAACGGCTTTCCATATGTGAGTTTTCAAGAACTGCGTCGCGCGCTGAGGCCGCTGGGCGGCCGGGCTGCAAAACCTATTCCTCCGGCCCCTACGTCTCGGGTGTATGCAGCGCGCCCAAGCCGTTCGCGCGGTTACTCAGCCACCAACCGTATTGTCGGGGCCACGCATCGAACCCGTCAGCTTCGAGCACTTGGCGTGCATGAAGCGCCCAGTTGGGGTTGTAGAGCGCCTCACGACCGATGCCAATCAAGTCGGCCTGCCCACTCTCAAGCACGCCATCGGCATGAACCGGGTCGGCTATGAGTCCATCGGCCATCGTAGAAACTCGTGCTTCCCTGCGAATTTTTTCCGCATAGGCGACCTGATGGCCAAGGCCATGTTGCAACCTGTTAGCCAGGGTAGCCAGCCCGGAAATGCCACCAGATGAACAAGCGACGACGTCGACACCGGCATTTTTTAACTCACGAGCAAATTCAACGGTATCGTCAATGCCATAACCACCGTCGGAACCATCGATAGCCGAAACGCGGCACATGAGTGGTTTGTCTGAGGGCCATACGGCGCGAAGGCGCTTCACGATTTCAAGCGGATAAGTCACACGCCCCGAGGCGCCTCTGCCGTAGGCATCGCCTCTCAGGTTAGCAATCGGCGAAAGAAATTCATGCAGAAGGTATCCGTGCGCGCAATGAATCTCCAACACCTCGAAGCCCGCGCGGGCCGCCCGTCGCGCAGCTGCCTCCCAGGCAGCAGTAACTTCCCTCATTTGCACGTCGCTCATTGCTGCGGGTTCCGGCCATCCTTTTGCTGCAGGTAGTGCCGAAGGCGCGATTGTGCGCCAAGGTAATTCTCCTCGAAGCGCATCCGTTTCAGTAAGGAAGCCATACCCTTCCCACGGACGTTGAATGCTCCCCTTCCTTCCAGCATGACCAAGCTGAATCCCTGGTATCGCTCCCTGCGACCGAATGAAAGTTGCGACGCGACTTAACGGCGCAACATGGTCATTGGACCAGAGTCCCAAGTCACCATGTGTCACCCGACCGCGTGCTTCGACCGCGGCGGTCTCGACCATGACCATGCCGACACCAGCTTGCGCGAACTTCCCATAGTTCACGAGATGCCAGTCATTCGCCAGTCCCTCATGCGCAGAGTACTGGCTCATAGGGCTAACAACGATTCGATTGGGGAGCGTGGTTCCGCGGAGTGTCAGCGGCGAGAAGAGCCTGGACTTCACAGTATTGCCGATTCACTTTTGGACTAGAAGCGCCGCACTCTAATGGATGCTAGTCCGCTTAGGGTGCAGTTACAGCCGAATTCTCATTTCGCAACGCGCGAACAATACGCTCAGTTAGTCGCGTCTGTCGTCGTGCGAACGAGCAGAATGAAAAGGTGGATGGACAAGGCAAGCTATCTTGCGGATGACTCGCCCTGTCGGTCGCTGAATGAGTCGGTCAATTCGTCTTGTAAAAATTATATTTTTCGAAATGACAAACAATTGCAGTCGCGACTTAGATGGACAATGTACACAGGAAGACGTCTAAGGTTGACTCGACGGATGCTGCACGGAGTTTCTCGTGAGAACCGCTTACCAGACGCGATACGTGCGCCCAGTTTGCGCACCGTCGACACTACGGTGAAATGCTTTTGCTACCAGTGCAGCATTGACCGCCTGGAATCCCGGAAAGAATGGTCCATAGGCAGCGACCGATTCAGTCACGATGGACGGACTCACGGCATTAATGCGTTGGCCACGCCTCAATTCCGTAGCCGCAGCCAGCACGAACGCGTCGACGGCTGCGTTGGCCGTTGTGGCGTTACTGCCCTGAGCGATAGGTTCGTGAGAGCAGATACCACTTGTTAGCGTTATCGAGCCGCCGTCATTGAGGTACTGTTGGCCGATGAGGGCGAGTCTGACCTGGCCCAGGACCTTGTTCACAAGACCAAAGCTGAATTGCTCCGCAGTAGTATCTGTGAGCGGACCGAAGTGCACATGTCCGGTTGCAGAAACGATGGCGTCAACCCGGCCAACTTTCTCAAACAGAGCGGCAATGCTCGCGTCCTCCGTAATGTCCGCCTGCAGGTCGCCGCGTGTCTTGCCGACGCTAATGAGCTCGTGATGCTTGAGCTCGCTCATGATTGCTTTGCCTATCGTGCCGGTACCGCCGAATACGAGAACTTTCACCTGAGTCTCCATTGAATGTACCGGTGGATTGTGGACTTCGACGCGATGCCAGACCAGTAGCGCTTGATTAGAAAACATCTAACTGGAAGTTAGGAACATGGACAGATTGCGAAGCATGGAGGTGTTTGTCGCCGTGGTCGACACGGGGACGTTCAGCGCCGCGGCACAGATTCTCAACCTGTCTGGCGTGATGGTCGGCAAAACAATCCAGCAACTCGAGGACCACCTTCGAGCTCGTCTTCTGAATCGGAGTACGCGGCGACAAAATCTCACTGACGCTGGCGCTGCTTTCTACAAAGCGGCACGTGCGATTCTCGACCAAGTGAAAATCGCAGAGGACACGATTGAGAACATGCAGGCTACTCCACAGGGGCGCCTGCGCGTAAGTGCCCCTGACACACTAGGTAGCGCTGCCATCGCGCCGCTGCTGGCCTCCTACTCACTTGCGCACCCCAACGTGCATGTGGAGCTGGTGCTCAACAACGAACGCGTGAATCTGATTGAAGAGGGGTTTGACCTTGCCGTACGCATCGGGCCACTCGCCGACTCTCATCTTGTTGCGCGTCCACTCAAGCCATACGAGATGGTCATCTGCGCATCGCCGGAGTACCTTGAGCGCGCCGGCGTGCCTCGAAAAGTGGCCGAGCTGGAAGAACACCATTGCCTCGGCCACCTCGCTTTCAAGGTTCGTCACGTATGGTACGTTGGTGACACGGAGTACGCGTGGCCCCAAAAGACAACCCTGTCGACCAACGATGGGCACGCGTTACGTGCAGCCGCTATAGCAGGCGCTGGGGTCATCATTCAACCCGAAGTGCTGCTTGCTGAGGACATCGCGAGGGGGCGTCTTGTGCGCATACTGGACTCGTATCTGCCGACACCCCGGCCAATCAACCTCGTCTATCTTCGGGACTCAAAGCCGCGGCGTAAGCTGATGAGCCTGGTTCACTGGATTCTTCGGGAACTCGCCCCGCAGCCGGGTGCAATTGGCGACCCTAGGCACCACATGCACGGCGCCACCCACCCGGTGTAGTTCCGGTTGCCGCCGAGAACGCCCTCGTGAAATGGCTCTGGTCGGAAAACCCGCAGGCGGCGCCGATTTCCGCGAGCGAGAAGGAACTGCGACGAAGCAGCTCCTTCGCGCGCTCTATCCGGTAGGCGCGCAACCACCGGAACGGGGGCATCCCTGTTGTGCTGCGAAATGCGTCAACGAACTGCCGTACCGACAGCCCGCACGCCATTGCAATGTCACTCAGCGGTGGTTCGACCAGCAGGTCCGCAACGAGCAATTCCTTAGCTATGCGCTCCTGCGTCTTCGAGAGCACACGGCAGCGCGGAGGCAAAGGCCCCCGAAAGCGTCCGTACGTAGTAGCAAGCCGTTCGTACATGGCATGCGCGACATGGTCAAAGAAAAGACTTCCGGCAAGCTGCGGGTCTGCCATCGCGGGAACGAGAGCCAGGCCCAGGTGGTGTAAGACGGGGTCAATTATCCGGTCGACGTCATCCAGCTCCCCTACTGGCGGCAAAGCAGACAGCCCGCAGAGTTCGTCAAAGGCGGGGCGTGGAATATGAAAAAGTATGCACTCAAAGGGGTCCGGCAGGTTCGCTACCGGCTCATCGGACAGATGGCCCAGCATTATTGAACCCGGAGCGTACGGCTCTGTCGGCACCCGTCGCCCTCGCTTCCAAAGCTCCGCCCCGCCCGAGTGTTGCAATTGCAGCGAGAGGATATATGCATCCTCGGTCGGCATTGGCGCGCTTTTCCCTAGCCCATGCACGGACGAACACATATGAGTGGCGGTCAGCTGTGCCGTCTTCAAACTGGTCGTGGTAAGCGTGTGTGCCGTTTCCACGTTGAACAGGTGGGCGAACTCCCGGGCATAGGTGTCGGTCGCGGCGCTCCATGTCGCAACGCGCACAGCGCCATCGACGCTGACTGATGCCGAAGCATCGCCGGCCCCGACTACTGAACCCGCCTGCTCTAGACCGGTTTCCGGAGAAGCCGTCGTTCCGCGCTGCTTTGCCATTGCAGCCTCCCGAAAATAAGAGAGGGGTCCGAGTCCGTCATGGACCACCGACCGTCATTGTCGCAGGATTAACAAATCCTGAGTTACGACGCGCACCGTCCAATCTATGTAATGCATTCGTAATATTTGACCGGCGCAGGATGCAACCGACGGTATTGCCGTTCTATACTTCACTTGCTTGAACGGGGAGAATAGGTAAACGCAAAAGGAAGCCGCCAAGCGTTAAACGAACTCCTGCTGTCTTGCTGGAGTGTGGCCAGATGTCCAGTGGACTTGTTCTTCAACCATCCGTGAAGTCTTCCAGCACCTCTGATTGGCATGACGCCGTTGTCTACGTCGTCGACGACGAAGCACCGGTACGTCGCGCACTTGCGACGCTCATGCGCTCCGTCGACATGCACGTCGAAACATTCTCCTCTCCTGAGGAATTTCTGCAGCACCCGCGCCCGCCAGTGCCAAGCTGTCTCATCCTTGATGTCCGCCTACGCAATAAAAACGGTCTGACCTTCCAGCAGGAAATTTTACAAAGGGGACTAAGTATTCCCGTCGTATTCATGACCGGGCACGGTGATATCGAGATGACCGTCAAGGCGATGAAAGCCGGCGCGATGGACTTCTTTGCCAAGCCATTCCGCGACCAGGACATGCTCGACGCCATCGGTCAGGCGCTGGCCCGCGACGCCACGCGGCTTCAATCTGAACATGCGTTGGCCGGACTGCGGGCGTCCTATGAGACCCTCTCGCCTCGCGAAAGAGAGGTGGTGCCGTTCCTCCTTGCCGGCCTGCTTAACAAGCAAATTGCTTCGGAAATGAGCGTGAGCGAAATCACAGTTAAGGTTCACCGGGGTCAGGTGATGCGCAAGCTCAACGCGCGCTCTCTACCGGACCTTGTTCGCAAAGCAGAGGCGCTCGGCATCGAACCACACGAAGCTCGCCCCTCGCCAGGAACGAGTGGAACCAGGCAATAGCAACCACGTAGCGACGCTTATGGTGAGCCGATTGCGACAGAGAGCCAATGCATCATCGCAGATGGCTGATATGGCTTCTGAAGAAGGACGAGAGCGCCATTACCCGCCGCTCTCGCCTGCAACGCAGGCGTCGGATACGCGCTGATAAAGATGGTTGCCGGCGCCGCGCCTTGGGCAACGAGGCGTTCATGCATTTCCACTCCGGACATGCCAGACATCCGGATGTCCGAAATCAGGCAGGCCGAAGCAGCAGCCTCCCCGGACGCAAGGAAAGCTTCGGCTGACTCAAAGAGGCGCGCCTCCCAGCCGAGTGAGCGCACAAGGCTCCCAAGCGCACGACGCACTGCCTGGTCGTCGTCGACAATGGATACAACAGGAGTTGTTTGCAAAATCGCGGCCCCTACGTCTCTCCCAGTGAATACCGCGGGCGTTGGAGCACCCGTAGTCTCGTAACTTAAAGACTACCTTACGCACGCGACTGGCGCGATGATACGATTGTATAAGCGGGTTGTACCCGACAACATCCGCTCGTTTCCTGTCAGGCTGTGGCAATAGACGCTTGAGCCGTGGGCAGAATGACGCTGAAAGTCGCGCCGCCTTCGGTGTTGTTGGAGGCCAGAATCTGACCGCCATGCGCCTCGATAATCGAGTTGCAGATTGCGAGCCCCATGCCCATGCCGGTAGTACGGGTGGTAAAGAAGGCATCGAAGAGTCGTGGGAGATTCACCGCGCTGATGCCCGGGCCGCTGTCGCGCACGGCTAGTACAACGTTGTTGTCACCGTCGGTCGAGGAGCTCACGGTCAGCCGATGCTTGCCCGGTATCGTGGCCATCGACTGTAATCCATTGATGATGATATTGATGAGCACCTGCTGGAGCTGCACGCGGTCACCCAGCACGAGCGGCATCTCGGGCGCGAGGCGCAACACGAGGCAGCACGCATGGCTCTCCATCTCGCCTTTAGTGAGAGCGACTACCTCGTCGACCAGTTTGTTAACTTCCACCGGCGCGTGTTCGGGCGGTGCGCCCTTCATCAGTCTTCTCACCCGCTGGACTATTTCGGCTGCCCGTGTGCCCTCGCTGGTCATCTCGGTCACACAGCCTTCGATTTCCTCCATGTTGGGCGGGTCACGATGCAGCCAGCGCAGGCAGGCTTCGCCGCTCGTGATGATGGCCGCAAGCGGCTGTCCGACTTCATGGGCAATTGAGGCGCTAAGCTCGCCCAGAGCCGAAATACGGCTGGCACGGGCGAGCTCACTTTGCGTCTGCCGAAGTTGAGTCTCAGTCTCCCGCGCGTCCGTCACGTCCATCACTGCACCAATGAACTGACGGTTGCCGCCCACAGCGTCGGCAGCATGTGCGACCACGTGCAGATGCTTTACCCGACCGTCCGGGAAAACGAGACGGTGCTCGATGTCAAAATCATCCGCCGTGCCGCTCACCTGCGAGAGCATGCGCTCGAAGATATGGAGGTCCTCCGGATGAAGCCGCTCACGCACAATCTCAAGCGTCGGCACATGGGTGGGGTCACACTCAAAAATCCGGAACGCCTCCTCAGACCAGAAAAGCTCACCTGAGGCGATGTTCCAACCGAAGCTTCCCGTATGGCTTAGTTGCTGGGCTTCGGCAAGGTACTGCGCCTGACTTTTCCTGACGAGTTCTTCGGCCTGCCTGCGCCGCGTTATATCGTTGTTCGTTTCCAGGGTTGCGCAGGGCTCTCCCCGACTGTCGTGCTGAAGCGTCCAGCGGCTCGCCACGATAACTGCGGAACCGTCGCGTTTGGTATGCACAAGGTCGCCTTCCCAGTATCCATCGCGTGCCAGTACCTGTTGTATTTCTTCTCGCGGCGCGAGAAAGACGGTTTTGAGCAGGTTGTCGACGACCTTTCCTACAGCTTCTTCCTTGCCCCATCCGTAGAGCACCTCCGCCGCATGATTCCAGTACGTAATCACGTCCTGCCGGTCACGCACGAAGACAGTATCGTGAGTCAGGTCCAGGAGTCTCGCCTGCTCCCGCTGCAAACGCTCGGATGTTCTGATACGCCGAACGAGCGAGGTGATAGCAATCGAAGTAATGAAAAAGGCCGATATTGGCAGGATGTCCTGCGGCTTATCGATTGCAAGGCTATAAATCGGCGGCGTGAAGTAGACGTTCAGCAGCAGACCGCCGACGACTGAAAAAATCGCGGATGAAATGAAACTGTCCAGCAAAGATAGCAGCACGATGACAATCAGCATGCAGAAGCCTGTGGTGGCAATCCTGAGATGAAGGTTCAGGCAAAGCCAGGCCATGGCGCAAAGGATGACGCTGCCGCCAATCCATAGTCGCAACAGATAGCCCCACTGACTTCTCTTGTCCGATGAACCGATATTCCCGCCCACGCTTCCTCCTGCGGCGGGTCGCCTGACCTCTAGCCCGGCAACTCGCACCAGCCTCGTTTAGACGGCCTTCCCCATCCTTACCTTATTGAGAGGAAATGACTTTTCTGTGCAACGCATACAGACTCCATAATATACAAACGTATAAGCGCGGTGCATCTCCGGCTACTCGTTTCCCCGCGAAGTTTGTGCCCGCGCACGAGTCGCCCTGCGCCATTACGTTATACGGCTGTATAGCCCGATTACGCCTTCGCGGCAATGCCGTACCCCACCGTAGAATAGATTCCCCGCCTCGCCGTACCTACCCTTCAGTCATCGCGATAGCGCACCTCTCAGGGCTCTACGGATTCTCGTAGGTCCACTCCGTTCCCTTCAGTTGCTGCCCGCGAAATGGCAAGCCGGTTTGCTTTCCGCTCGCAGCCGTGCTTGGCCTTACTTCCCTTAACCGACGCATTACTGCTTCAAGGAACTAGCCGTGTCACAAACTCTGCATAACTGGATATTCATCGGCGCCAACGCCTACGTCGAGTACACGTTCGTCAGCTGGCTTCAAAGAAGCGTCTACAGACGAACGGTGGACTACCAGCAGGTCTGTCTTCAGTAGGTGCGCTGCATCACATTGGTTGTTCGATAACGGCATTAACTCTGGACGAGAGGAAATGATGTTGAACACTCAAACGGTTCCCAGTCTTTCGGAATCACCTGCTGAATCCGACGATTCCCGGCCTCACCAGCCTTCAATTGCGCACCCGCCCGCCGAAGCGGCGCTCATCGGACTTTCACATGGACGCGGCAGAGTCGGCCGGCGGCGACCCACCGATGCCTCCGTTGCTGAAAAGGACCCCTGGCTACGAACGCTGGCCGCTCTCCAGCGGTTTTCTGAGCCGCCTGACGGCTCCTTCAGTCCGTTCGCCCAGCCGGAGTATCGATACCCACCTTCGCGGCGCGCAGCGGGCGACTCCCAGATGAAAACCTTCAACCTGACGGTGCTGGAGCACATGGCCAACTCTCGCGTATGCCTTTCCTGGCACGACCCGACCTTGTGCAATTACGAAGAACAGGTTTGGACACCCGGACTTGCCCGCCGCTCGGGGAGATGCGCACTGTCAGGCGCACACATCAGACGAGGCGACGCCGTATATCGCCCTCAGACACGCGGCAGTACGCCCCCCGCGAACAGTGACGCGATGATTCTCACGTCAGCGCTCGAGCAGGTCCGTGACGGCTGAACGGCGTCCGATTGTCGCTCCTGAGTGGCCAAAGCGTCTCCCGTAGGAGTGTTTATCTGGCATTACGCCGCCGTCATACTGTCGCCAAACGTGGGGACATGTTTTCTGAGGCGTCTACCAGCGCCGTCGTGCATTGCCCCAGCAACTTAGAAGGTGACGGGGCAATGGCGATGTTGACAAGAGAGGCGATTAGCTCAGGCGCGTACTTCGAACATTTCGAGGCGCTGCCGAACCTGTGGACCCTGGAGCGAATCCACAGTTCGCTCACAGAAACCCTGCAGGCGAGGCCGACCGATGCGGATGACACTTGGATTTTCGCCTACGGCTCCCTGATGTGGAACCCGATGGTCGAGTTCGAGAAAAGGCAGACGGCAACATTGCACGGTTGGCACCGAAGCTTTTGCCTGCGCATGGTTGCAGGTCGAGGGAGCCCCGATGGGCCGGGGCGCATGCTCGCGCTGCGGCCGGGCGGCCACACGAACGGCGTCGCGCTGAAGTTACCGGACGCAATGCTGGACCAAGAGCTTCGGCTCATCTGGATTCGGGAGATGGTGCTTGGGTCTTACAGGCCAACGTGGGCATCCATAACGCTGGGCGACGGTACCGAGACCCATGCACTTGCCTTTGTCGCAGATGAATGTCGCGAACAGTTTGAGGCGGATTCAAGCGTGGCAACCGTCGCTCCGCTCATCGGCACCGCAACAGGAAAGTTTGGAAGCAATACCGAGTACCTGCTGAAGCTGCGCGAGGCTTTGTTTGAGTGCGGCCTGGAGGACTCCTATATCGAAGAGCTCGCCAGCGAGATTGAGCGCCTATCGCGACGAGCCCGCTGCGACGTACCCGGCGCATCCGAATGACTGCAGCGGCGCAGAACAAGCCGCCCAGCGTAATTGCCTTAAGTGAGAATCATGGACAAACTTCAAGCGATGCAGGTCTTCACGCGGGTAGTCGACACCAACAGCTTTTCCGGTGCTGCCGACTCCCTGCACATGACGCGTTCGTCGGTGACGACCATTATCCAGGCTCTTGAGGCCTACCTGAAGGTGAGGCTACTCAATCGCACGACCCGCCGCATCAGCCTCACTCCGGACGGAGCCGCTTACTATGAGCGCTGCTCGCGCATCCTCGCCGAGGTCGAAGATTCCGAGAGCTCGTTTTCACGGGCGTCCGCCCCGCGAGGCAAGCTCAAAGTCGATATGCCGGGGTCAATCGGACGCCTTTTAGTCGTTCCAGCGCTGGATGAGTTCCACTCCCGATACCCGGATATTGACCTCATGCTCGGCGTCGGAGACAAGGCAGTAGACCTTATTCAGGACAGTGTGGACTGCGCCATCCGCATGGGCCCGATGCAGGACTCCACGCTTGTTGCACGTCGGGTCGGCGTATCGGAGTTTGTCACCGTAGCAAGTCCCGAATACATCGCCCGCAATGGCGCTCCGGCATCACTCGCGGAGTTAGAGACGCACACCGCTGTTAACTATTTCTCCAGTCGCAACGGCCGCATTGTGGAGATGGATTTCATCGTCGACAGCAAGCCTGTCGAAGTCCGCATGCGCTCGAAGCTCGCCGCCAATGATGGCGATGCTTACCTCCAGTGCGGATTGCGAGGCCTCGGGCTCATTCAGGTGCCTCACTTCCTTGCGCAGCCCCATCTGGAATCAGGCGCCCTAATTGAAGTGCTCGGGAAATGGCGACCCAGCCCGTTTCCGATTTCGGCGGTATATCCACAGAATCGTCACCTATCCCCACAGGTCCGAGTGTTCGTCGAATGGGTTGCCGAACTGTTTGAGAACTGTCAATTGCTTCGCGCTGACAACGTGCTTCCGTCCGGTATTGCCCAATACGTCAAGCATCGCCAAGCCTCCAACGCTGCGGGTCACGTGCTGGAATCAGCGCGGGCACCGGGTGCGCGCAGCAGGGATATGGCGCCGATGTAAGCGGTCTGGCAAGGCCGCGGAGCGTTGCCATGTGGCGCGCGTTCTTTGACAGCACAATTCGCTACGACCGAATTGTCTTATCGAAAGTGAGATGTTTATCTGGCTACCGGATGTATGCAAAATTCCGGCTGCTTAAACCTCCTTTATCTTTGGCGCATAGCGCAGACACTTTGATGAAAGCCAGGCTGGACATCTCGGACATCACGATTGCAGGGCATGCGCAAGACATCATGTTGCGCAGCTTCAATCCGTGCGCTCACAGCGGTATGCCAATCGTGTTGTATTTCCACGGCGGTGGCTTCGTCAAGGGCTCACTGAACGAGGCTAGCAAGCCTGCCTCGCTCATTGCAGCAAGAATCCCGGCATGGGTCATTGCCGTGGGTTATTCGCTCGCGCCAGAGTTCCCGTTTCCAGCCGCGACCGAGGACGCCCATCTGGCTCTCGAGTGGGCAGTGGATAGCGCTCGCGAGTATCGCGCAGACTCGAACCGCATTGCCGCGGTCGGACACGACGCTGGAGGCAACATCGCGACGGGACTTGCCGCCATCGCTCGCGACCGGGGCGTGCGTCGCCTGTCGGGCCAGGCACTACTCGCGCCAATGCTAGACCCGAGCATGACCCGACTGGTGGAGGGGCAGCGCTCTGGCAGGAACGACCTTGCCCCGGAGGATTGCGCGCGCTCGTACCGAGCGTACCTGCCAAGCGCAAACCACCGTATCCACCCTTATGCAGCGCCGCTCGAATCACGACGCCTTAGCACCCTGCCCCCGACGTTGATAGCGACTGCGGAACAGGACCTCGTGCGGGGAGATGGCGAAACCTATGCGCGGGAGCTTATTACGGCGGGCGTACCCGTTGAGATGACGCGCCATGGCGGGGTCTGCCATGGTGAGCTCATCTCACATGCGCCGGCGCTTAACGATGTTGTCGAGTTCCTGCGCAAGCGGCTCGCGCGCGATTGATTGCCTGACCATATTGTCGCTCCGACGGATACAAAGAAACCACTGTTCGCTACTTTATAACCAGAAACACGGAGTCCATACTTCCGTCAACGCTCTACACCCAGTGATGGATGTAAGGCCGAGACGGTTATGAACTGAAATTCAAACCTGTCACGTTTTTACAGACCACTTTGCATCTATAAGGAGTACTACTCATGCTCACCAATCACAAACGACTTACTGCCGCGCTCGGTGCGCTGGCAGTTGTCGGCGCAGTCGCCGGCATTGGCTTCACCCACGGGACCACATCAGGTCCGGTGAGTGCAGCTCAGGCCGCTGACGCGCCGCCACCAGCTACCCAGGTGGACGTCGCGACCGTCCTCTCGCAGACCATCACGGACTGGCAAAGCTATTCCGGCCGTCTCGAAGCCATTGACCACGTCGATGTCCGCCCGCTCGTTCCCGGCACTATTGTCGCCGTTCACTTCAAGGATGGCGCGCTGGTGAAGAAAGGCGACCCGCTTTTCACGATTGACCCGCGCCCCTACCAGGCCGAAGTCGACCGCGCTGCGGCACAGGTTGCAGCAGCCAAGGCTCGTGCGATTTACACGTCGACCGATGCTGCACGAGCTGACCGCCTGCTGGCCGACAATGCCATCGCAAAGCGCGACTACGACGAAAAGCAGAATGCCTCTCGCGAAGCTGCCGCAGGTGTGAAAGCTGCAGAAGCCGCCCTGGAGGCCGCACAGGTCAATCTCGGATACACCAAAATCACCGCCCCGGTGACCGGCCGCGTATCACGTGCGGAACTGACTGTCGGTAACGTTGTTTCGATTGGTGCAAGCGCGCCCTTGCTTACGACGCTGGTTTCCGTGTCGCCGATTTACGCCTCGTTCGATGTAGACGAGCAGACGTATCTGCAATACCTGGGCCGCGACCGCAACACCAAGGTCCCGGTGTCGCTGGGTCTTGCGAATGAAGACGGATATTCGCGCAAAGGTGCGGTTACGTCGGTTGATAACAGGCTCGACACGTCATCCGGCACCATCCGCGTCCGCGCCACTATCGAAAACACGGACGGCGCACTCGTTCCGGGTCTCTACGCGCGTGTCAAGGTTGGCGGTGGCGAACCGCATCCGGCCATTCTGATTGACGATGCCGCCGTGGGCACCGACCAGGCGAAGAAATTTGTGTTGGTTGTGGATGGCACGAACAAGGTCGTCTACCGGGAAGTTCAGCTTGGCTCCTTGCACGACAACCTTCGCGTCGTGACCTCGGGACTCAAGGCGGGTGAGCGCATCGTCGTGAACGGCATGATGCACGCCAAGCCGAGCGACACCGTCAGCCCGCACATGGTCAACATGGCCGACGCTGCCAAATCCGTAGCGTAACAACGCGAGAAGGTCACCATGAACATCTCAAAATTTTTCATCGACAGGCCAATCTTTGCGGCCGTTCTGTCGGTGGTGATTGTGCTGGCGGGCTTCATCGCGCTGACAAAATTGCCAACGGCCGAATATCCGGAAGTTGTGCCGCCATCGGTTGTGGTACGCGCACAGTATCCTGGCGCGAATCCGAAGGTCATTGCCGAAACCGTTGCCTCTCCAATCGAAGAGCAGATTAACGGCGTCGAAAACATGCTGTACATGCAGTCGCAGGCTAACAGCGACGGCAACATGACGACGACCGTGACGTTCAAGCTCGGCACTGACCCGGACAAGGCACAGCAACTCGTGCAGAACCGCGTGTCGCAAGCCATGCCTCGTCTTCCGGAGGACGTGCAGCGCCTTGGTGTAAATACCATTAAGTCGTCGCCTACCCTGACGATGGGTGTGAACCTCGTATCGCCCAACGGACGCTACGACCTCACCTATCTGCGCAACTACGCCCTTATTAATGTCAAGGACCGGCTTGCACAGGTCCCCGGCGTCGGCGAAGTCGCGATGTGGGGCGCAGGCGACTACTCCATGCGCGTCTGGCTTGACCCGACGAAGGTGGCCCGTCAGAACCTGACGGCGACCGACGTCGTGAAGGCAATCCGCGAGCAGAATGTTCAGGTCGCGGCGGGCATCGTCGGCGGCGCTCCGATGACGACCAACGTTCCGATGCAACTGAGCGTGAACGCCCAGGGCCGTCTGAAGACCGAAGAAGAGTTCCGCAACATCATCCTGAAGACATCCCCAGACGGCGCGGTGACGCATCTGAGCGATGTGGCACGCGTGGAAATGGGTGCCGCAGAGTATGCACTGCGAGCGAGCCTCGACGGTAAGCCGGGCGTGCAGCTCATCATCTTCCAGCAGCCCAACGCGAACTCGCTTCAGATTTCGACCGATGTTCGCCGAATCACGGCAGAGTTGCAGAAGGACATGCCCGAAGGCGTTGAAGCGAAGATTGTCTATGACCCAACGCAGTTTGTCCGGGAAAGTATCGACGCGGTCGTTCACACTCTGTTTGAGGCTATCGTCCTTGTCGTTATCGTCGTCATCGTCTTCCTGCAGACCTGGCGCGCATCGCTGATTCCGTTGCTGGCAGTGCCCGTGTCGATTGTGGGCACGTTCTCGTTGATGCTGGCATTCGGCTTCACCATCAATGCGTTGTCCCTGTTCGGCATGGTTCTGGCCATCGGGATTGTGGTCGACGATGCGATTGTGGTGGTGGAGAACGTCGAGCGGAACATCGCTGCGGGCCTGACGCCACTTGAGGCTTCGTACGAAGCGATGCGGGAAGTGAGTGGGCCGATTATCGCCATTGCACTGACTCTCGTAGCCGTGTTCGTGCCGCTGGCATTCATGTCGGGCCTGACGGGTCAGTTCTACAAGCAGTTCGCCATGACGATTGCGATTTCGACCGTCATCTCGGCGTTCAACTCGCTCACACTGTCGCCCGCGCTTTCAGCGCTGCTGCTGAAGGACCATCACGCGCCGAAGGACTGGCTCACCCGAATCATGGACCGCATTCTTGGACCGTTCTTCAACGTGTTCAACAAGGTGTTCCATCGTGGCTCGGAAGCGTACGGTAAGGGTGTCGGCGGCATCATCAATCGCAAGGCCGCGATGATGGTCGTCTATGGTGTCCTGCTGGGCGGCACGTTCCTGTTCGGCAAGATTGTGCCCGGCGGCTTTGTGCCGGGTCAGGACAAGGACTATCTCGTTAGCATTCTGCAGTTGCCCCCGGGTGCATCGCTCGACCGGACAGAAAAAGTCGTTCATGAGATGGGCATCATTGCCCGCAAACAGCCTGGTGTCGTGCACTCGCCGGAATTCCCGGGCCTGAACGTTACCGGCCTGATGAATTCGTCGAGCAGCGGCCTGGTGTTCCCGGTCATGAGTCCCTCGAAGGAGCGCAGCAAGGATGAATCGGCAGCGGCGATTGTCGGTAACCTGAACAAGGAATATGCCGGCATCAAGGACGCAATGATTGCGACCTTCCCGCCTCCTCCGGTGTCGGGTCTGGGTACTATCGGCGGCTTCAAGCTGCAGATTGAGGACCGCGGCGCGCTGGGTTATGAAGCGCTGAACAAGGCAGTGCAGGCATTCCTCGCTGCAGCAGCAAAAGCGCCTGAACTCGGCCCCTCGTTCTCGAGCTACCAGATTAACGTTCCGCAGCTGAACGTCGAGCTGGACCGCGAGAAGGCCAAGCAATTGGGCGTCTCGGTGACTGACGTGTTCGACACGATGCAGATTTACCTGGGCTCGCTGTACGTGAACGACTTTAACAAGTTCGGTCGCGTCTACCAGGTGCGTGCACAGGCTGATGCTCCGTTCCGCACGTCGGCTGAAAGCATTCTGCAGCTCAAGACCCGCAATGCGGCAGGCGAGATGGTGCCCCTGTCGTCGCTCATTAAGGTGACGCCGACGTTCGGCCCGGAGACGGTGATTCGGTACAACGGCTTCCTCGCAGCAGACATCAACGGTGGCCCCGCGCCGGGATATTCGTCTGGCCAGGCTATGGCGGCGGTTGAACGCATCGCAGCTCAAACCCTGCCGCGCGGCATCAAGTTCGAATGGACAGACTTGACCTACCAGCAGATTCTGACCGGCAACGCCGCGTTCTGGGTGTTCCCTATCAGCGTGCTACTTGTGTTCCTCGTGCTGGCTGCCATGTACGAAAGCCTGACGTTGCCGCTCGCCATTCTGCTGATTGTGCCGATGAGCATTCTGTCCGCGCTCTTCGGGGTGTGGCTCACGCGTGGCGACAACAACATCTTCACGCAAATTGGTCTGATGGTGCTGGTGGGGCTGTCGGCGAAGAACGCGATTCTGATTGTGGAGTTCGCACGCGAGTTGGAAATCCAGGGCCGCACGATTGTTCAGGCCGCGATTGAAGCCTGCCGTCTGCGTCTGCGCCCGATTCTGATGACGTCTATCGCGTTCATCATGGGTGTGATTCCGCTGGTCGTGTCCACGGGTGCCGGCTCCGAAATGCGTCGTGCAATGGGTATCGCAGTGTTCTTCGGGATGTTGGGAGTGACGCTCTTCGGCCTCATTCTCACACCTGTGTTCTATGTGATTCTCCGCAAACTCTCGGGCGGTAAACAGCTTACGGACAAGCACGGCAACCATCCGCACATCCACGGTCCGGACGACAACGATGGCGGGCATGGCGGCAGCGGCGGCTCAACTGGTCCGTCTGCCAAACCGGGCGCGAAGGCTCCCGAACCGGCATTCCAGGAGTAAGGAGACCATCATGAAAGGGATTTTTTCAATGAAGACGGGTTTCACCGGCTCGTTCCTGCTGGGCGCCCTGCTGGTTCTGGCCGGCTGCTCGCTGGCACCGAAGTACGACGTGCCGTCCACACCGACTACTGCGACTTTCAAAGAGGCACCGCAGCAGCCGTTGTCACCGGAAGAAGCTGGCACGTGGAAGACAGCGCAACCGTCGGAAGACGTCGCCCGCGGCGAATGGTGGAAAGTGTTCGAGGACGCGAAGCTGAACGACCTCGAACAGCAGGCCCTGGATGCGAACCAGAACCTGAAATCCGCAGCAGCCCGCGTGAAAGAAGCGCGGGCGATGAATCAGGCTGCGCGCGCTGGGCTCTTCCCGTCGCTCGACGCCGGGTTTGGTCCGACGAGGCAGCGGGTCTCAGCCGCGTCGCTCTTCGAGTCGGATGGCACGAATGTGCCTCAGCAGACGTTCTGGCGCGCTCAGGCCAGCGCTTCGTACGAAGTGGACCTGTTCGGTCGAGTCGCGTCGACAGTTGACGCGGCCCGTGCCGACACGCAGCGCAGTGAGGCGCTCTTCCGCTCAGTGACGCTTGCCCTGCAGGCGGACGTCGCGCAGAACTACTTTGCGCTGCGTGAGCTCGACGCCGAGTCCGAGGTGTTCAGGAACGCGGTTGACCTCAGACAGCAGGCCCTGAAGCTGGTACAGCGCCGCTATACGGAAGGCGAAATCACTGAACTCGACCTCTCGCGGGCTAAGGCGGAACTGGCCACTGCGCAGTCGGATGCAATGACCGTGCAGCGTCTTCGAGCCGCCTCTGAGCATAGCCTCGCCGTGTTGCTCGGCAAGGCACCGGCCGAGTTCTCGATGGCGGCGGACCCGATTCGCCCGGTCAACCTGCGCGTGCCGCCGGGCCTGCCATCTTCGCTGCTCGAGCGTCGACCGGACATTGCCGCTGCAGAGCGTTCGATGGCCGCGGCGAACTCGCGCATCGGTATCGCGAAGGCGGCGTTCTTCCCCTCACTCACCATCACTGGTACGGGTGGCTTCGAATCGGCTACGATTGGCGACCTCTTCAAATGGAGCAGCCGCGCATTCCTGCTCGGTCCACTTGCCGGTACGGCGCTAAATATTCCGATTTTTGACGGTGGACGCCGCAAGGGAAACCTTGCGAATGCGCGCGCCGTCTACGAGGAGGACGTCGCCAACTACCGGCAGCAGGTACTCGTAGCGTTCCGTGAAGTCGAAGACAACCTGTCGGACATGCGCATCCTGGAAGACCAGACGAAAACGCAGAACGAAGCAGTCAAGGCATCGCAACGTGCAGCGGACCTCTCGCGGTCGCAGTACACCGAGGGCGCGGTGAACTATCTGGACGTCATCGATGCGGAGCGTACCGTTCTGCAGGCTCGCCGCTCAGCGGTGCAGCTGCAGGGTGTGCAGGCGGCGTCCACTGTCAACCTGATTCGCGCGCTTGGTGGCGGATGGGGCGACGTTGTGCCGCAACCTGGTCAGCCGGCCATGGGACAGGTAGCGCCCACAGCTCCGGTGCAAACAGCAGTCGCACAGAAGTAACGGAGCAGTTGTGAGTTGAGCATTACGCAGGCCCATCCAGAGCATCGGATGGGCCTGCCGCTTTCTGGAGTGACATCATGAAATCCGCCATGTCGAACACGATTCTCGGAACACCGATTAACCGGCTGCATCGGGCTATCGGCCGACGGATACGCTCGATTAACGTCCTCTATCCCGCGAAAATGCTGCGCATCGCCATCGTCGCGTCGGTTCTCTATTTCGGTGTCGCTGTGCTCGCGATAGGGATGGCAATCCTTCTGGCCATAGCGGACGCCGTTCGGTGTGTATTGCTTTTCTAAAGAACACGGGAAGGTCGGTGCGGCGATTGCGACTAGTCAACGACTGGTAACTGGAGGGACGCGCCATATGCAGCGAGCGGACAGAGCCAACGTCTCAAGAGAAGCGGACTGAGGCGGGGGCCGCCTTGTGAGCGGAACCCCGGGCCCGGGTGACAACTTGCGGGAAGCACCTAGGCTGGCCGCATCTTATCTCGGGCAGAACCACGTTGTAAGGTCCCGTTGCACGAATACTGTGTTCGCCCACAACGAATAGAACATACGGAAAGCACGTTCACACTCGCGTCGATTCCCCTGCAAATTGCGGAGTTTCCTAGATTGAAAATTGGACAGGCGGTAACGACGCGGAGGGAGGAGAATCGGGACTTCGCGTGAAGAGCGCGAAGTCCCTGGCCCAGGGCAACAACAACTGCGAGGAGATAGGGTTGAGTGAAGCGTACATCGCCGAGCTTCTATCCGGAAGACCTGGCTTACGAATAGTCTTTTCGCTCATTCCGAACAGCGCCTGACAGGTGGAAGGTGAGTTCAATGAATACAGGCATTTAACGCTCTCCTGATTCCAGCTTCTACTTTATCAACCGGCACAAACGCTCATTTTTGCGTAGCGCACCTGATACACCCTTCACTTTGCCAATTATCGCCATCGTTCTGACACGTTATCTTTACGGTCGCATTACCGACGTAAGTAAAACATCTGGAGAACGAAGATATGAAGCAGTACGTATTGACCCCTATCGCAATTGCGCTCGCTGGCTTCACGGTGGCAGCCAACGCGCAATCCAGCGTCACGCTTTACGGCATCGTCGACGCAGGCATCGGCTATGTGCACAACGCTGATGGCAACAAGAAACAGGTGGGGATGATTAACGGCAACATGAACGGCAACCGCTGGGGTATCAAGGGTTCCGAGGACCTGGGCAGTGGACTGAAGGCGGTTTTTCAGTTGGAAAGTGGTTTTGACCCGGGCACCGGCAAACTGAACCAGGGTGGTCGTGAGTTCGGTCGTCAGGCCTTCGTGGGACTGACCAGCGACAAGTACGGTACTGTCACACTCGGCCGTCAGTACGACCCGCTTGTCGACATGGTGCAGGGCATCACGGGCGACAACTTCTTCGGCGGCATCTTCGCGACGCCGGGCGACGTCGACAACTACGACAACAGCCTGCGTACGTCCAACGCAGTGAAGTACGTTTCGCCCACCTATGCAGGGTTCCAGCTCGAAGGCCTCTACGGCTTCAGCAATGGCGCGGGCACGACAGGCCAGGGGCAGACGTGGAGCGGCGCAGCAACGTACAACAACGGTCCCGTATCGCTTGCCGCAGGCTACTTCTACGCGAATAATCCAACTGCAAATCGTACGACAGGCTGGAACAGCCCGTCTTCCGACTCGCTCTTCAACAGTCCCGTCAATAACGGCTACTCGACAGCACACTCCATCGGCATCGCGCGGGTTGCAGGTCAGTACGTCTTCGGCTCCGCGACGGTCGGCCTCTCGTACAGCAACGCGCGTTACAGCCCGGACGGCAAGTCCGGCTTCAGCGAGACCGAGAAGTACAATATCGGCAACGTCTTCGCAGCGTACCAGCTCACGCCCGCATTGCTCGTGGGTGCAGGCTACACGTACATGAAGGCGAGCGGCGACACGTCAGCGAGCTATCACCAGGCTTCGTTGGGTGCCGACTATGCGCTGTCCAAGCGCACGGACTTCTACGCGATGGCCGCCTATCAACACGCGAGCGGCACGCAGTCGGTGTACGACGCGGCAACTGGCACGCGCACGACGCAAGCCGCCCAGGCATCCATTGGTTCGTACGGCTACGCCGGCACCAGCCATCAGGAAATCGCAATCGTGGGTATCCGCCACAAGTTCTAAGCTCCGAGGTCGGGCCAGCTTTCTTCTGGCCCGACCAGAAGAAAATAAAAAAAGCGCGAGGACTGCCGTCTTCGCGCTTTTTTCCTGCCACATCGAATCAGGACTGGAACTCGTAAGTTATACCGCACTCGGCACACGAGACCACCATTGTTGAGGCTACAAGGCCTCCTCTGTGACCCGCCGCGCCATCCCTGACGAACTCGAACATCGTTCTTGCGTCCTCGTCGCCGAGCACGGAAACGTCCGTCGACCCGCAGATTTCGCATTCGACCTGTAGTGCGATGTCAAAGCCGGACATGACAACGTGCCCCCCGTTGCGGGTTATTGCGCCGTCCATAAGTCCAACCCCTCATCTCTACTTCGAAGCAGGCATGGCTCCGCCATCGGGCTGCGCCTGAGCTGCTAAATCGCCGGTGCTCTCGGCGGGCTCTTCGTATGAAGGCAGAGCGTTACCGTCGTTCAACAGGTATGCACGTCGCTGCATGTATCCGTCACGCACAAAGCTGTACTTATCGAGAGCCGCCTGTTCAAGAAGGTCAGTCGCACCCAGCATATCGGCGCGCGCACTTACGACGTTCAGCCCAAAGAGAGGTGCACCCGCCTCAACCGGAAGATAGGCCGTAGGAGTGAGCGCACTCGCAACAACCCAGCCGCTTGCGTCGCGCGCGGAGCTCGGTCCAAACAGTGGCAGTACAAGATAAGGGCCCGCGGGTACGCCATAATGCCCAAGCGTAAGCCCGAAATCCTCATGATGCTTCGGCAGACCCGCAGCCGACGCCCAGTCGAGCAGGCCGCCAAGACCGAACGTTGAGTTAAACGTGAAGCGCATCAGGTCTTCGGTTGCTGCGGTGACCTTAAATTGCAGCAGGTTATTAGCGAAATTGCCAATGTCACCGAGGTTCGAAAAGAAATTGCTGACGGCATTGCGCAAGGGCTGTGGTATCACTTTCGTATAACCGGTCGCCACAGGCTTGGCGACATGCTGGTCAAGGCTCTCATTGAATGAGAAGACCGCCCTGTTCATGGGCTCAAGCGGGTCCGACGCCTTCCGGTCGGGCCCCGTTGCGCAAGCAGTCAGCCCCGTTACCGCGGCGACGCCCATAAGGACACCTGCGACACGCGTGTTCCACAACTTCTTCATCTTTGCTGCTTCCTTCAATAATTCTCGGTCGTCTATCGCCGACGACCAGCAGCGAACAGGTGGACAGTGCTTCTTCCCCGGGTCACCGCCGCCAAATCAAGGTACAAGGTTCAGGAGTTACTGCTCTCTTTCGCGACCGATACCGACGTCGGCGCGACATCTTGCGCAGGCGCTAGCGGCCCCTGCTGTTCCGGCGGCAGTTGCGAGTGCTGCACTTCTTCTGATTGCTGCAGGTGCTCGACCTGCGTCTTAGACAGGTGGTCCAGCAGACTCGGACCACCTACGAGGCTTACCAGAAAGCTCACTACGATTGCTGCGATAGCCATTTTGTCTCCGTGACGGACTACAGTTACCTCCGCCATGTCGAAAATGCGCTCCAGCTATCGCAGGACCAAAAACGTTCGAAAAATGGGAGGTGAGGTTTCGTCGCGCAGATGCTCCCGCGCGCACAACGTCACGCTGTTTAGTGATGGCTGTGAATCGACGGCGCAGCCGTTGCTACACCTGCTTGCGAGACTATGTCGGCCGTGCCACCCACATCCGACGTAGCATCAGCTACCACCGCACGGCTAGCCTGCTCGCGCTTTTCCTTCCGTAGCTCGAGCAGGTCTTTGTGTGACGGTGTATTCGGTCCGAATTGCGGCGGGTAAGTGCCTGCGCGACCAATGCCTCCGCCGCCCTCCGCGAGAGCGGCGCTCGCGGCGCCGGCCAGAATCAGCGCGAGCGAAACGCGCAGAAGTCGTGAACCCATTTGAATCTCCAGTTTGATGAGTGAAAGCATTGGTCATGGCAAGACCCCTTCATTTGGCTGCTGGAGGCATCCCGCCGCCAGGCAAATCAAGATTAGCCAGACTGTCGCTTCAGATAAAGATTGGTTTTCCGAATTGATTTCTTGTCGTTACCGAACAATCACCGGATTGCCCGATTTACGCTTTATACCAACTTACTCGGACTCGTCTTCTTCAAGAAGTGGCGCAAGTCTGTCGACGACCGATTGAAGAATCATTGCGTGCGCGTTCAGAGGAATCGGTCTTACCTGCGGCTTGAATACCAGGTCGCCCCGTCGAATAACTTTGCCGCTGATGACGCAGACACCGGACAGGCGTGATATTGCGGCTCGCCAGGTCTGGTAACCATACCTGCAGCTCGGCTCATTCCAGGTTACGGTCGCCGACGTCGGCCCCGTGCGCTCAACAATGTTCACAACAAGTTCTGGCGACGGCGTATAAATCGTCCGCGCGCCAAGTACGACTTGCGTTGCGGAAAACCGGCGGGTTGTATCCTGTTGTCCGCCCTTTGAAAAAACCCTGAGCTCGCCAAGCAGGTGGCCCCACGGGTCCCTCTGGTTCTCGAGAAAACGCATTGTCTGCTCCTGAAACAAGCCGCTACCCTTGCGTTCTCTCTTGTGCGCGCTGCAACACCTGATAGCGTCATCTGCGCAAAGCAACCGCATGCCAGTAGAAAAGCTTCATTGATGGCGCCTGTCGTCCAGCGGGCACGCTGTCTAACTTCGCGCCTTTTTTGCAACTCGACCGATGCTTGCAATTCTGAGACCTTTCAGACTTCAGATAAAGCTCGTCGGAGTGGTTAGTGTGTAGCCTGAGAAGCGACAGTCGGAATTAGCCGCCGTGCAAGGTAAAGCCGCGGATATAGATTGCTCTGAATCGGCGAAAATATAATTTTTCCACGGCGTAATCTGTAGTGTTAATAGGATTAACAGCGCGGAACAATGCTGCTCCATTGTTGCTCCACTTCACTGGAGCAACTGAAAGCGAGGGAGTATCAGGAGTCGGCGTCAGGAATTCGGGAAGTCGCATCCGGTCGCACCACTTCGACTGGAATGCGTCACAGATTTGCCGCGTGCAGCTGCGGGCCTCGCGTCACGCGAGTCTGCCGCGCGGGCACTGATGAAATCAGCTGCACGGACGCATCCTTCAAACCGCCAGGGCTACCACGAACCAGGTCGGGCCTGCCCGGCATCACAGCCGGGCATCCAACGCACGCCTGTTTGTTATTCTTTCTGCAGAGTCTCGGCAAGGTGATTAACCACCGCTCGGGTCTTGGCGGCCATCTTCTGCCCAAGAGAGATGATGGCATGCACGGGTGGCCCGTTGACATCTGCCTCGGGCAGCAGGTGTACAAGCCGTCCTGCTCGTACGTGAGGCAGCGCCACGCGGTCGTGAATCTGCGCAATGCCAAAACCCGCCACCGCCGCCTCGACAAGCGCCTGCCCATCCGCAAGTACGAGCACAGGGTGCGGCACGATTTCCCTCACGGTATCGTTTTCTCGCGCAGTCCACGGCCGTAGTCGACCGGTCGGGCCACGGAAAACTATAGCGTCGTGGTCTGTCAGCTCCGCAAGCATCTTTACTCCACCCCGGCGCGCGAGATACTCAGGCGATGCGTACAGCCCTAGCTTCAGGTCGCAGAGCTTGCGCACGGTAAATTCGCTGTCGTCCGGCAACGCGCCAATGCGAACAACAACGTCCCAGCCCTCCCCGACCGGGTCAGACATCCGGTCAGTCAGGGCCATCTCCACCGTGAGCTTGGGATACTTTTCCCGAAGCTGGATGAAGCTCGGCAGCAACAGTCGTCCAAAGCCTGCTGGCAGGTCAATCTTGACCCGCCCAGCGGGCTCAGCGCGCCTCGAGGCGAGCTGCTGCTCCGCTTCTCGAAGACCATCGAGAGCCTCCTGCGCAGCAAGGAGATACGTCTCGCCGTCCTCGGTCAGCCGGACCGCGCGGGTCGTGCGCTGAAAGAGCTGCGAGCCGAGTCGGGCCTCAAGGCGCTGGACCGCCTTACCCACATTGGACTTGCTGCTACCGATTTCTTCGGCTGCGCGTGTGAAGCTGCCGGTTTGGGCAACCGCCACAAACACCGCTATCTCGTTTATGGGTGCATCTACCCGCTCGCTCATCTCTTAGCCCCGTTACGCAAGGTGGGAAAATCAGACTGTATCAGGCGCCTGCAGCCTGCGAGTAGCCGCTGTGCAGTCACCGCGGCACAGGCGTGGCGCTCGGGCTCTCCAGCCAGTGAATGCTAAACAGACCCGCATCGTCCGTCCAGACCGGACCGGGCCTGAATCCGGCGGCGGCCGCAATCTCCCTGAAACCCTCCACCGTGAACTTGTGAGAGTTCTCGGTGTGGATGGTGTCGCCTTCCTCGAAGCGGAAGTTGTAGCCCGCAACGCGGACGGTCTGTCGGCGCAGGCTCACCAGATGCATCTCGACGCGCTGCATAGGTTCGTTATAGAACGCTTGATGCATGAAGCCGTCCGGGTCAAAATCTGCTTGTAGCTCCGCATTCGCCCGCACAAGCAGATTGAGGTTGAACGCTGCCGTTACGCCTTCACTATCGTTGTAGGCCTGATGCAAGGTCTGTGCATCCTTCACAAGGTCAACGCCAACCAGCAACCCCCCGCCCGCCAGCATCTTCTGAGCTCGGCGCAGGAAAGCCGTGGTCTCGTTCGGCGTGAAATTTCCGATGGTCGAGCCCGAGAAAAAACCTACCTTGCGCCCACCCATCTCCTCGATATCTACGAGCTGTTCGGGCTTCATATAGTCGCCTGCAATGGGCAGAACCTCGAGACACGGGTATGCGCTACGCAAGCTCTGGGCGGAATCCTCCAGATGTTCTGCGGAGATGTCCACAGGGATAAAGCGGTCCGGGGCCCTATCCGGCGGGAAGGCATCGAGCAGCACACGGATTTTCTCAAGCGAGCCCGCACCGAACTCGATAATGTTCGCATGGGCACCCATCTGCTCGGCAATTTGCGATGCGTTCGAATGCAGGATGTCGAGCTCAGTCCGGGTCGGATAGTATTCCGGCAGTTCGCAAATCCGGTCGAAGAGGGCTGAGCCGGTGGCGTCGTAAAAAAACTTCGGCGCAATACTGCGGGGCGACCTCGACAGTCCCGCGAGTAGGTTCCGGCCAAAATCGCTTTCCCGGATAGCCAGAAGCAGCTCACGCTCACCTTCCTGCAGCGCTTTAATTTCAGATGTCCCTGACAAGACGCACCCCCGAGAATTGCCAGCGCGTCGCCGGCGGGAAGAAGTTGCGGTAAGTTGGTCGCGTATGCCCCTTCGGCGTGGCAATGCTGCCGCCGCGGAGAACCTGCTGCCCAACCATGAATTTGCCGTTGTATTCAGCCGCAACCCCAGGCAACGGCCGAAACCCGGGATATGGGTCATAGGAGGACCGGGTCCATTGCCAGACATGACCGGTCATGTGCTGGATACCCGGGGCATGAAACGCTGCTTCCCACTCGAATTCGGTCGGTAGCCGCGCGCCCGACCACTCTGCGTACGCAGCGGCTTCGTAGAAACTGATGTGGCAAACCGCTGCAGTTGACACTAGCGGGTGCCGCCCCTGCAAACCAAACTCTTCCCACACACGGAGACAGCAAGGCGCGCCCGCCGGCTCCGCTGTTGCAATCCAGTAAGCAGGCGCCTTCAACCCTTCGCGCTGGACCATCGCCCAGCCGTCCGACAGCCAGAACTCGGGGCGCTCATACCCTCCGTCGGCTACAAAGTCGGCGAATTCGCCATTGCTCACGAGGTGGTCTGCTATTTCGTACGGGCGCAGCAATACCTTGTGCCGTGGACTCTCGTTGTCGAACGCGAAGGCCTGGCCGCCGAAACCGATGTCAAGTACGCCGCCAGCTTGACGAAGCCACTGGACAGGCCGAATTTCCCCTGGAATATCTTCGTCTGCGTGTACCGCGGGCACGCTCGCGTAAGCGGGCCGCATTGGATTGCACGAGAATGCGTGCAGGATGTCGGTAAGAAGAAGCTCCTGGTGCTGCTGCTCGTGATTTAATCCCAACACGATAATGGGCTCGAGTTGCGAGAGCGTCCCAACGTCCGCCGTGGCTATCAACCGAAGCATTGCCTCGTCCACGTGGTGGCGATAGCGATGCACGTCCTCTACCGACGGCCGGGACAACAGACCTCGCATCGGCCGCGCGTGACGCGGACCAAGCGCCTCATAATACGAGTTGAAAAGGTACTGGTACTTCTCATTGAACGGCACGTATCCTGCGACATGCTTCATGAGCACAACCGTCTCGAAGAACCAGGTAGTGTGCGCCAGATGCCATTTTGTTGGACTTGCGTCCGGCATGGACTGGATGCATTGGTCCTCCGCTGTCAGCGGACGTGCCAACTCAATGCTGCGGCCGCGCACTTCCCGATAACTTCTTTGCAGTTTCGAGATAAAGAAACTCGTTGCGTCCCTGTCAGCCATCACTTCGCCTGTCCAGACCAGTTCACCCTGATTAGCCTCAACTGATATGCCACGGGGCTACCGCATCCGGGCAGCCCCCTGCAGCGCAGCAACTCAAACCTTATGCGCTCACCGCCTCTTTGACGTCATTCTTCTCGTCGGACTGCGCGCCTGGTTCGTCATCCTGTGCAGGCGTCTTGCTCAGGAAAGCGAAGGTGGCCAATGCCGACAGCAGTGTAATAACAATCAGCACGTGCAGCAGGCTTGTGAAAGCATCCGCATAGCTCGTCGACAATGCATGCCGGGTTACTTCCGGCAGGGTCGACGCGGCATGCACCATGTCACCGGCGGTCACTCGCTGGGCGGCCTCGGCAACCCGAGCGGAGATGTCGCCACCATTGTCAGGAATGACACGGGAAAGACTGGTATGCGCCAGCGCCCCAAGAACTGCAGTCGCGATTGCGAGAGCGATACCTTCACCTGCAACGCGGGTTGTGCTGAAGATGCCCGAAGCCATCCCTGCGCGCTCTTTCGGCACCACGCTGACCGACAGGCCGTCCATCAAACCCCACGGCATGCCTGCACCAATGCCAATCACCAGCATCGGCATGATGAGCTCAGCCTTCGGTCCGCTAAAGTCGACAAGGCTCAACCAGTAGAGACCGGCGGCAGCAATCAGGAAACCGATACCCGAGAGCACGCCAGCAGACATCCAGCGCGTGAATGAAGCGACCAGCATCGGCACGACGAGCATGGGTGCGGAGAGCGCAATCATCAGCATGCCGGCATCGATTTCGCTCAGACCTTCGGCGCCGATAAAGCGCAGCGGCAGCATCACGATAAGCACGATGTAGCAATAGCAAGTGCCGACCGGCAGAATCTGCACGCCGACAAAGCGCGGGTACCTAAACAGGCTCAGTTCGAGCATCGGACGCTTGACGCGCGTTTCAACGAGAATGAACGCAGCGAGAAAGAAAGCGGACGCCGCGAGAAGCGTGACGACGAGCGGACTACCCCAACCACTTTCCGGCGCCTGAATCACACCGAACGTAAAAAGAGCAAGGGTTGCCGTGAAGGTCACGGTACCCGGATAGTCGAGACCCGTTGCGCCCGGGTCGCGCGTCTCGCGCATACGCGGCACGCCGAAGATGAATGCGACGACGCCGATGGCGGCGATGACCTGAAAAATCGAGCGCCAGCCGAAGTGTTCGATGAGGACACCGGCCATCAGCGGGCCAAAGGCAAGACCGATGCCGAAGCTCGTGCCAAGCATGCTGAATGCCCGCGTACGGGCATGCCCGTCGAACTCCTGGGCAAGCGATGCGCCGCCGCTAGAGAGCGACGCCGCAGCCGCGATACCCTGTACGCCACGCAAAATATCGAGCCATAGCACCGACGGCGCGAAGCTCATGGCGAACGAAGTGATGATGAAACCGCCCAGCCCGAGAACAAACAGGCGCTTGCGGCCGAACTGGTCAGCCAGTGCGCCGGCAGCCATCAGCAGACTGCCGAAGCTCAGCATGAACGCATTAGTCACCCAGGTCAGCATGGCGGGGCTGCCGCCCAGGTCCCGTCCGATTGCTGGCGTAGCGACAGCGCCTCCTGAAAAGGCAAGTGGCAAAACTAGCGCGGACAGACAGACGGCTGCAAGAATTAGCAGCTTGTTACTGTCTTGTCCCTGCGACATTGAGGTATTCATCGGCGGACCTTTGAGATGATGGGTTGCGAAGCGGAGCGACGCACTCATACGCAATGAGCCCGTCAAACGGCGTCATTCTGCAGAACACCGCTGCGAAGATAAACACCGCAGCGGTGGTTAGAGCGTCTCCCCTGAAGCGACAATCGTTTCCCCGAACTGTCGCCCACGAAGCGACACTGCGTCTCCACGAGACGGCTTTTTCAAAATCATCCGATTGCCTACGATGACGTCACTTTCACGACTCTCACCAGGCAGGTACAAAGATGAACATCACCCCGTTTCACATTGACATCCCGCAGGCCGAACTCGATGACCTGAAGAAACGTCTGGACGCCACCCGTTTTCCTGAGCGCGAGACCGTGGACGACCATTCCCAAGGCGCGCAGCTGGACCCGGTTCAGAAGCTCGTCGAATACTGGCGCACCCAGTACGACTGGCGCCGCGTCGAAGCTCGCATCAACAGCTATCCCCAGTTCAAGACCGAAGTCGACGGCATTGGCATCCACTTTCTGCACATCCGCTCGAAGCACGAAAATGCGCTGCCGGTTGTCCTGACTCACGGCTGGCCGGGTTCCATCATCGAATTCCTCGACGTCATTGACCTGCTCGTCGACCCGACCGCGCACGGCGGCAAAGCTGAAGACGCATTCCACGTCGTGCTGCCGTCGATTCCCGGTTACGGCTTTAGCGACAAGCCGACGGCAAAGGGATGGGAGCGCAATCGCATCGGCCGCGCCTGGGACACCATCATGAAAGGCCTGGGCTACAACGAATACGTTGCACAAGGCGGCGATTGGGGCAGTGTCATCACCACCGAGATGGGCCGCATCAAGCTTGAGGGGCTACGCGCTATTCACGTCAACTTGCCATTCGTTGCCCCGGCCCAGTTCCCGGAAGTACCGACAGCGGAAGAGCAGATTGCAATCGACCAATGCCTGCGGTTCGCGAATGACGGCTCGTACTATCACCACCTCCAGACGACTCGACCCCAAACCATTGGCTATTCGCTGGCCGATTCGCCCGTCGGCCTCGCTGCATGGATTTACGAGAAGCTCGGCGCGTGGAGCGATAGCAAGGGCATCCCGGAAGACGTGTTCTCCTACGACCAGATGCTCGACAACATCACGTTGTACTGGCTGACGAACAGCGGCGCCTCTTCGGCACGTATGTACGCCGAGCATCCGGGTCTGACCTTCGCCGCGGTGCCGGTCGACATTCCGGTCGCTGTCAGCGTGTTCCCGGGCGAAATCTATACTCCGCCGAAGGAATGGGCCGAGCGTACGTTCAGCAACATGTTCTACTGGAACCGCACGTCCAAGGGCGGCCACTTTGCCGCGTTTGAACAACCGGAAATCTTCGCGGCAGAAGTCCGGGCAGCATTCGCCAAGGTGCGCGAATCGGAAACTGAGGGCCACATCCTGGCTCCTACGCCGAACTGATTCACCGGGTGTCTGTCCGGCAGTTGTCAGCTAGCGCTAAAGCACAAATGGCACCTGGAAGTCTCAGGTGCCATTTTTTTCGAGGAGCTATCAGTCCTCAAGAATCTGAATAGAATCCACTCGGTCCGGGTAGAACGCGAGACACCCATCAATCTGCGCCACAGCCGGGTAGGTCCCCACATACGACCATACGGCGTTTATCCCGCGCTCACCAATACCTTTTATGGTGAAGTACGTCGCTTCGCCTTTATATGGGCAATAGCTCTTGTGCTCCGTGGGTTCCAGCAGCGTCATGTCCACATCGTCGCGTGGAATGTATTGAACAGGCGGGTATTTCGCTTCGGTGAACGTCACTGCGCGCCGTGTATTCGCGACGATTCGTCCTCCGCTTTTCACAAGCACGTGGACCCCGGTCATTGCCAGGCTGATGCGATGGGTGGCGTCGGGCAGCTTGATGGCCCTTTCCGCTTGTTGCATGAAAACTCCTTTTCCTGTGCGCGCTGCTCCTGAAATGACAGGAACGGCAAAGTTCGACTGATGCCCATCCTACGTACTATTGCCGACTTCGAAAACGCACCATGAGCGAATAATCATGTCGCCAGATTTGAACAAAGCCGCGGAACTTCGCCTTGAGGCGACCCTTCACTGGACGCGATTTTCACGCCTCTTTTCACCGCAAACTGATAGTCGAATCCAATTATTCGAACCAGGAAAACAACTGCGGTATCAAGCGCGAAATGTCTAAAATGCATGCGTAAAGTATTCGTAAGGGCAGCCGATAAAAAGGGTTTCAATTACGCGCTTTACGCCAAAGACTTCAGCATGAACCTCAGAGATATTCCGCTACGCCGTGGGCTCGTGACACTACTCGTCCTCTTTGGGCTTCTGGTACTGGCGACCGGTCTGGTTGCGATGAAGGCGCTCGAACGAACCATCGCCGTCTCACAATCTATTCGCACGCTTGATATAGCCACCATCGACCTCAAGGACACTTACCTGAACAACCTGAAGGCACGTAGTGCACTCGCGCGGGCCTACATCGCCCAGAGCGAAAACGTATCAGCCAGACAGGGAGCTATCTCAGCCGCAACAGGCTTTTACGCGACCGCTCATAAGTCGTTTGATGCGTTCGTCGGCGTTACCAAGGGCAGCGAGGAGGAGCGCGCCGCGGCGGCCGTTGTCGAGAAGACGTTTCGAGCCCATGCTGCGGTATTCGACAAGCTCTTTGAAATTGTGAAGGCTGGCGACATGCAGCTCTATGCCAGTGTGAACGAGGGGCCCATGACGGCGACCAGTGTCGCGTTCGGTAAGGCATCCGACGAATTCTTCAAGGTTCAGGCAACCGCATCAAAGGTTCTCGAGCAGGAGCGCGACCGAAACACGGTCCGGATGTTCGCCATTACCGGCGTTGTCGTTGCCTGCGCAGTCATCCTGATTGCCTTGTCATACTGGGCACTCAACCGTGTGCTCGTTCGGCCATTGCGCGAAGCAGTCCTTGCCGTAGGCGAAGTGGCTCGCGGCAATCTCGTGACGCAACTTCCCCCTCCATCCCGCAGCGAGATTGGCACACTGGCTGAAGCACTGCAATTGATGCAGGTGAACCTCACCGCCATCGTTCAAAACGTACGCGGCGGCTCCGACTCGATGGTCACCGGGGTCCGCGAGCTCTCCGCGGGCAACACCGACCTTTCGGCGCGCACTGAAGAGCAGGCAGCGGCGCTCGAGGAAACCGCTTCGAGCATGGAGCAGTTGACTGCCACTGTGCGACAGAACACCGAGAGCGCCCAGCAGGCAAGCCGGCTGGCCACTATGGCTTCCGGAACCGCGCGCGATGGCGGCATTGCTGTCCAGCAGGTCATCGACACCATGCAGAGCATCGCGCGGAGTTCCGAGGAAATTAAAGACATCATCAGCGTCATTGAAGGCATTGCTTTCCAGACTAATATCCTTGCTCTGAATGCTGCCGTGGAGGCCGCGCGCGCCGGTGAGGACGGACGGGGTTTCGCAGTCGTCGCCGGCGAGGTCCGCAGCCTCGCCCAGCGCAGTGCCACGGCCGCCAAAGAAATCAAGCAACTGATTGAAGATTCGACCTCTCGCATTGCAGTCGGTAGTGCTCAGGTCGACCGCACCGGCAAAACGATGACGGATGTTGTTCAGTCGGTACAGCAGGTGACCGACCTGATGGCCGAAATCGCGGCTGCATCGGGGGAGCAGACCGCCGGTATCGAGCAGGTCAGCAAGGCCATTTCGCAGATGGACGAGGTGACGCAGCAGAACGCAGCACTTGTCGAGCAGGCGGCGGCTGCCGCCCAGTCCCTGGAGAGCCAGGCACAGACGCTCGCGGGAGCGGTATCCGCATTCAAGGTTGGGAGCTGAGGGAGCGGCTGCGGCCACCCTCCCCCGAGCAGTTTCCCGGGAGGGTGGCCGGCTTGGCTCAGTGGCGCGCCTTATTCAGGGGAGACGAGTGCGCTATCGAGCGTCGGGTAATCCGTATATCCCGCTTCGCCGCCACCGAAGAACGTAGCTGCGTCGGGAGTGTTCAGTGGGCCACCCGGGCGAAACCGCTCGACGAGGTCCGGATTGGCGAGAAAGGGCCGCCCAAATGCAATCGCGTCAGCCTGCCCTTTCTCGAGTCGCTCCTCCGCCGTCTCAGGCGTGTAGTTGCCCGCGACGATAATCTTACCGCCGTATATCGCCCTTAACTCGGCGCGAAAATCATCCGAAAGCGCCTCACCGCCCACCCAGTCCGGCTCGGCGATGTGGATGTAGGCGATGCCCAATCGCTCCAAGTGCGTGGCAAGGTGGAGCGTGGAGGCCTGCGCCTCGGAATCGCTCATCCCAAATGCGACAACGTTGGGTGACACCCGTACGCCCACCCTGTCAGCGCCAAAAACGCCCGCTACCGCTTCGACGACCTCAACGACGAACCGGGCACGCTTTTCTACACTGCCGCCGTATGCGTCCGTCCGTAGGTTCGTCCCGGTCGCAAGGAACTGATGCAATAGATATCCATTTGCGGCGTGTACCTCGACCATATCGAATCCCGCACGCCTCGCTCGCTTCGCCGCCTCCACATACTGTCGCAGAATGACAGGCAGCTCGGCCGCGTCGAGAGCGCGCGGTTCATCGGCCGGGACCATTCCGAACGAACCATCTCCATGTTTCACAAACACCGCTGTGTTCTCTGCGCGAATCGCCGAAGGAGCAACAGGGACCTGCATATTCTCCTGCACGAGGCGATGCGATACTCTGCCGACGTGCCAGAGCTGCAGAGACATCTTGCCGCCCTTTGCGTGGACAGTCTTGACTACCTCTGCCCACCCCGCTTCCTGCTCATCGGTGTAAATGTCCGCGGTTGCAAAATAACCCTGCCCTTGCCTCGAAATCTGAGTGCCCTCGGTCACGATAAGGCCCGCGCCGGCACGTTGCTCGTAGTACCGAACATTCATCGCCCCTGGCACGTCGCCGGGTTGTGCGGCCCGGTTGCGCGTAAGAGGCGCCATAACCACGCGGTTCTCCGGCGCAACGCTACCAATCGTCACGGGTGACAGAAGTTTATTCAGAGACATACATATTCCTATTGCTCGCCAGCTGAAGGACCTTAGGCGCACATCGCACCTTTGACGCCAGCCATACAGAGAACACTCTGACGAGGTCTATCCCGAAATTGCTCAATCAAATGAGTGCGATAAAGCTGCATCCGGCGAAAATATATGTCGGTCATCCTGAACAATTCCTGTCTACTTCTGTCCTGCACGCTTTCGCCGAACAACCGCCGCTGTCTTCATTCAAGCAGTTTTCGGAACCACCGAAAGATGAGCGGTGTTTTTTCAGTTTCTCTTAGCATCCTTTATTCGAGTTCATCGCGTCGAGCGCATTGTCGCTCCTGCGCGGACGCTGCGTCTCCTTAACGTGGGTTTATCTGAAGCGCGTAGCAGGCCATACTCGCAAATCACAATCTCAGACAAGTCCCTGAGAACAACATATGGATTCACCGGACCGAGCGTCGCCCGAGTTGACGCGAGTGTGTCAGCCACCCGCGAGTGCATTCTCACCTGTAAGCGCTGCTGTTCCGGCCCAATGAGACTAATGCCATGTTGAACCGAACTGCCATCAGCTCTGGAGCGTATCTCGAAAGCTTTGACTCGCTGCCGAAAGATATTCTCTGGACGCAAGCCCAGATTGACCAATCGCTCGCGGAGACCATGTCGCGCCGCCCGGAGCGGGGAGAACTTTGGGTCTTTGCGTACGGTTCGCTGATGTGGAATCCCATTTCCGAGTATGACAGTCGCGTTATAGCGACACTCGATGATTGGCACCGCAGTTTCTGTATTCGCCTGGTCGCTGGCCGCGGTAGCCCCGAGAAGCCAGGAAGGATGCTTTCGCTCGAGCCAGGCGGCACAACCGAAGGTGTGGCTCTGCGTATGCCCGAAGCAACCCTGGATGAAGAACTGCGCATTCTCTGGATTCGCGAGATGGTCACTGGGGCCTACACTCCGACCTGGGCGCCAATCAGGTTCAGAACGGACGGAGAAGTAATGGCCCTCGTGTTTGTGGCCAACTCGCAGCAGGCTCAATTCGAACCCGACGCCCGGCCGGCAGCGATAGCTCCACTCATGGCAGCTGCATCCGGGTCGTTCGGTACGAATGCAGAGTACGTGTTCAAACTGCAACGCGCGCTTGCCGACTGCCAGATGCGAGACTCGTACATAGACGAGCTAGCGGCCGAACTCCAGCAACTCAGCCAAAACTCTGTGTAATCAATTGTGCCGTGCTTGTTTGTCAGACAGCGGCGAAATCTCAATTCGCCGGCGACGGCTTTTTCTCACTCGCCGCGCGAGCTACATTTTTCGCAGGAGATATTGGTAAGTTAATTGTCTGAGTCTATGCCACGTCTCCAGCTCCTAGCGGTCCACTTTTTCCACGCCAGGCCGATAGCGCAAGACCACACGACAAGGGACCCGTCTGTACGGTCGATTCGATTGCCCCAGCGCGACTGGGGGGCGCGGATGTACTGAAAAGGTCGCTGTGCCGCGCCGTGCGACTAGAAGGAAGTTTCGATGGGTGCTCTCATTCTGGCAGCAAGTCTCGTGATGCCGTTGGCGACCATATTTTCGCCGGCGGCCAAAAGAACACGGCTGCTTACGGCTGTTCTGTTCTGCCTCGCGGTTTGCAGTTGCCTTTGTGCAATCAACCCCGCATTTGGCACGGTCTTTGGCTTGCCAAGTTTCTCTCTCTCGCTTCACCCAGCTCTTCTTCATCCCGTACTTCTGGCAGGCGCCGTTTCCAGCGGTGGGGTCAATGACGGAGCAGTTGGTTTGCCATGGCAAGGAACCTCTTCGGCGAGAAGCGCATTATTTGGTCTTGTACTCGGACTGCCGATGGCGACCTGGCTCTCGACGAAGTTTCCTCAACCAGTCTCGTTCGTTGCCGCTGCCTACCTCACGGCAGCCATCGGCATATGGATGATGCTCCGACATCGCCGCAGAAGCCCGGGTCATGCGGCAGTAACCAAGCTGGCGTCCCCTGTCCGGCTTACGGGTGTCATATGGGTCTCCCTCGCGGCGATAGCTCTGCAGTACGCCGCGATGTTCTCCGTCTTCAGCAACTCCTTGCACCTTCTCACCGACCAGCCAGCAATCGACTTTCCGTTCGCCAGTCTGCTGATGGTCCTGTTCGGTGTTGGTGGCATCGCGGGTGCTCTCCTCGCCGGGGGATTTCTGCGCAAGCAGCCGGCTCTTACCGCCCTTATTCATCCCATCGCTCTGGCATCTGTCTATGTGCTGCTATACCTGTTCGCTCACGGCCCTGACGCGTTGACTGCTGTAGCCGTCTTGAGCTGGGGTGCAACGCATTCAGGCGGCATGCTTGTCACACAGTCGACGTTGCGTTCACTTGCTCCAGAAACACCCGATGTCACGACAGCACTGCACGTCTGCGCCGGCTCCGTGGGCGTGCTTGCAGGCGTGGCTGTCGCGGCCGTGTTTGCGTCTGCACTTGGCTCGACGGGCTTCCTGCTTTGCGGTGTCGGGCTCGCCATCTGCTCGCTGGCCGCCGTCGCTACGCAGCTCTCGCGGATGGACCTGGATGCCCCGATTGTCGCTCGCGATTCTACAGACTGACTCTCAAACCGCTGTTTATCGAAGGCCTGATTTTGACCATACTTCATCCCAACGGTGCACCACGGCGCACCACCTGAAACCCGGTCCAAGCCGGTCAATCATCTACGTAGGACGACGCTCAAAATGAAACTCTACATCGCCCAGGCTACCTGCTCCCTCGCCGCACAGGCCATCGCTAACGAAATCGGCCTGACGCCGGAACTGGTCCACTTCGACGTGTTCGGCAAGTCGACCACCGACGGCACGACGTTCTCTGATGTCAACTCGCTTCTCTACGTGCCGGCGCTGCTGCTGGACGGCGAAAAGGAAGCGTTGACCGAAACCATCACCATCACGTCCTATCTCGCCGACCAGCATCCGGAAACGAACCTGATTCCGAAGCACGGTACGATTGAGCGCGCTCGTACGGACCAGTTGCTGACCTTCATCGCTACCGAAATCGCGCAGAAGCACATCCCCCTGATGCGCAAGCTGATGACCCCGGAAGGCATCGAATTCCATACGAACAAGTTGCTCACGGCATACGGCGTGCTCGACAAGCAACTGTCCGACGGTCGTTCGTACCTGACGGGCGAACAGTTCACGGTTGCTGACGCTTACGTGTGGGCAACGCTGTGGCACGAGCGTTCGGGCGTCAACCTGGACCACCTCAAGAACCTGGCTGCCTTCATCGCCCGTATCGAAGCCCGCCCGTCTGCCCAGAAGGCCCTGAAGGACGAAGCTGAACTCGTCGCGCTGCACAAGGAACAACTGGCTGCGTAACGTCTTTCGGGCGGCGTTAGCCGCTCGGTCCTGACCAATGAACTCCTCGCTCTACGGCGAGGAGTTTGTTTTTTTGTCGGTTGGCGCATCTCGCATCTGCCGCGCCGCGAAACAAACCAGCGTTGTCCTCCTTGATTCGATACCAGTCGAACAGCCATGAACGAGAACATCATGAGTAATGCATCCGGCCCTGGCACCTCGTTACCAGTCGAGCTCGCAACGCACCGGGGATTTTCCCGCGTATTTCAACCGGGCAAACTGACGTTCGGCTTTATCGCTCCACTCGAAGGGTATCCTGACTCGCCAGGTCCTTCGCTTGCAGACCACGCGGCAATGGCTCAAAAGGCGGACCGAATGGGTATGGCTGCGCTGTGGCTACGTGACGTTCCCTTCTATGACCCGAACTTTGGCGACGTCGGGCAGATACTCGACCCTATGGTGTACGCGGGCTGGCTCGCCGCAGTCACCCGAGATATTGCAATCGGAACCGCAGGTATCGTTGCGCCGCTGCGGCATCCTCTGCTTGTCGCGAAGCAGGCAGCCACCGTCGACCAGCTTCTAGGCGGGCGCTTCCTGCTCGGACTCGCCGGCGGTGACCGTCCGACGGAGTTTCCGGCGTTTGGTCTGCCATACGTAAATCGTGCTGAGCGCTATCGCGAAGCACGCGGCATCATCAGGGCGGTCACGGAGGATACGTATCCGGTAATCGAGTCCGAACATTATGGGAACCTGCGAGGACAACTCGACATGGTGCCTCGTCCGCTTGGCCCAAAGCTACCAACGATTGCCATCGGGCGCGGCGGTCAGTCCGTCGAATGGATTGCGGAGCATATGGATGCGTGGATTTGGGCGGGCTTTGACGCGCGGACCATGACAGACGTCATTCCGCGCTGGCGCGCCGCTTGTGCTGGGATGAACTTCAAGCCGTACGGCTACGGCACACTTTTCGATTTGCACGAGGACCCGGATGCGCCGGTCCAGCCAGGACGGGTCTTACGGGCCGGGCGCAATACGCTTATTGAGTTCTGGAAGATGCAGGAGGAGGCGGGCATAGCGCACGTCGGATTGCACATGAAGCCCACGCGGCGGCCTGCGAGTGACATTCTTGACGAACTCGCCGAGTTCGTTCTGCCGCACTTCCCTGCCCACAAGCGAGAGGTGTGAACCTGACCGCGAAGTTGGACCGTCAGCTTTCGAGCTCAACAAGCTCTTTCTGGATGAGTGGGTTCGAAGACGACTCCTGTTCAAACGCTTCAACCAGAAAGTCTACAAAGGACCGGACGCTTGGCGCGAGATTGCGCCGACTCGCGTAGGCGACACTCAACCCGTCAGTCGGCATACAAGCGTCCGTCGGCACCTGTACAAGACGGCCATCGGTCAGGTCGTGCTGGACGATATATCGCGGCAGCAGTGCGGCGCCCATGCTTTCCAATGCCATGTTTCGCAGCACTTCTGCATTGTTCACCTGCAGGCGCGATGCACCCACTGCGTGTTCGTTGACCCACCGATGAGCGACGCCTGCTGCCGCGCCGGCTGAAACGTCCTCGAGATACAGCAGATTCAGGCGGTCAAGATTGAGCGCCGCTTCCTGCATCCCGTACGGCACCAGATAGTCCGGGGTTGCAACCAGGCACAAGTCCCACTGTACAAGTCGCCGCCTGACTACAGAACTGTGATGAGGATAGTCGTCCGCAGCAATGACAACATCAAAGCGCTGCTCGACAAGGTCAATGGCCCCGCTGGTCAACGCTATCTGGAGCGTGACGGCTGGATAGCGGAGCCCGTATTCCTTCAGAATCCTCGCCAGACAATGAGCTCCAAGCGACCCTTGCACTGCAATTCTCAGTGTTCCGGACGGTGCATTGCTCGCTGCCAGCAGCGCTCCCTCAACTTCGTCGATGTCCGCGACAATCCCCCGCACCTTCTCCAGTAGGATGCGCCCGGCCTCGGTCAGAGTCACGCTGCGCGTTGTGCGCTGAAGCAAACGCGCATCAAGGCGTTCCTCGATTGAAGAGATGTTCCTCGTGACTACTGCCGTAGAAACGTCGAACTGCTCAGCCGCGCCCACAAAGCTGCTCACTTCAGCGACCTTCACGAACATTCGGAGTGACTGTAGATAATCCATTTGCGTCGATTCTTAAGGTCTCGCCAAGAGAATTGCAGCGCTATTGCGCCACGAGAAACTCTAAGGCCACGAACCGCCACAAATAAAGCCCGACATCCCGAATTGACTTTTCAGCCTTGCTCGACAATCGGTATTTTCTTCATCATTGGACGCCCGAGGCGCCACTGTTATTCGGTGTTTGAGAAATGGTTTTTCGCGCGCAGCGAATAGTGATGATTCGTTCGACGGGCATAATCGACAGGTGCGCCGGCGCATGCGATGCCGCCTTCGAATGTCCTTGATGTCCCAGCGAACAGCATGCCACATACAACTACCGTCCGCCCTCTTGTCGTCATCTCGGTGATGGCCTCGATGGCAATGGTCGCTATCGAGGCGACCATCGTCTCGACCGCCATGCCACAGATTGCGTCCGAGTTAGGCGGTCTTAATCTCTACAGCTGGGTGTTCTCTTCGTTCCTGCTTACGCAGACCGCCTTGACAGTCGTGTTTGGCAAGCTCGCTGACCTGTTCGGACGGAAGCTAGCCATACTCTCTGGCATCGCAGTCTTCGTACTGGGCTCCGTGCTCGCGGGCTTCTCATGGTCCATGCCCGCTATGATTGTATTCCGGCTGATACAAGGCATCGGGGCCGGCGCCATCTTGCCCGTCACGTTGACCATTATTGGCGACCTGTACCCGCCGAGAGAGCGTGGCAAAGTTCAGGGGTATCTCGCAAGCGTCTGGGCCGTATGCGCCGTCCTTGGCCCAACGGCAGGTGGATTGCTGATTCGCGAGCTCTCCTGGGGCTGGATTTTCTGGATAAACGTGCCAATCGGGCTACTGGCCTCAATGGGGTTTGTCTACTTCTACCACGAGGAAAAGCCCCGAGGCCGCCCACAGATTGATGTGGCCGGGGCGGCACTTTTCACGATAGCGGTTGCGGCCCTGATGATGCTGCTCACCGACGCGGGAAGTGCGAGCGGTGTGCGTCTCGGAGTCGAGCTTGCGACGCTCCTGATAAGCAGCATCCTTTTCTTTGTACAGGAACGGCGCGCGGTTGACCCGATGATGTCGTTGAGCCTATGGGCACATCGACCAGTTGCTGTCTGCAACGCAGCGACCGTGCTGACGGGCATGTCCCTGATGGGGCTCACTACGTTCCTGCCAATGTATGTTCAGGGTGTGATGCATCGTACGCCTGTAGAGGCAGGCATGACCCTCACCATGATGATGGTGGGCTGGCCGTCTGGCGCGACCATTGCGTCCAGAACGTTCCACCGTATCGGACTGCGTCGGATACTTGTTTACGGTAGTCTCTTCGTGCCCGCAGGCGCCATCCCTTTCGTACTGATGACAGCAGAAAGTAGCGCGCTTTTTGCCGCAATTGGGTCGGCCGTCATGGGGTTCGGAATGGGCGTGCTGAGCGTCAGCTGCATGGTCCTGATTCAGGAGATTGTGCCCGCGGCTCAGCGAGGTAGCGCAACTGCTTCAAACCTGTTTTCGCGCAATCTCGGCAACACGCTTGGCGCAGCGGTGTTCGGTGCAATTGTGAACTACGGCCTGGCCCACACCAATGGCGCTCCTCCCGTCACTTCGGAAGAGCTCGGTCGCCTGCTTGCCTCCCAAGCTGAGAAGTTTGCCGCCAGCGACGCGCTGAGGCTCGCCTTGCACCACTCTCTGCACGTGATGTTCCTTTGCATGTTCGCGGTAGCCGTGTGCGCCTTCCTTGCGATGCTGTGCGTGCCGTCACTTGACATCACGAAGATGAGCAAGGTGCGTGAAACAGCGGAGCCCTGAATTCAATCCGAACATCTCGGTACCTACTGCTCATCAATGTTCCCGGGTTCTCGCTGAGAGTCTCGGAACCGGGCATCGGCAAACTTCGCGAACGCGAACAAAGCGACAATGCCTACAGGGCTGACGACAAAGAATACAATTAACACGACGACTCCAACCGGACGTTACCAAATCCAGTCTAGGTCGCGCAGCGGCGCTGATAATCGTGAAAATCGCGAATACTCCATTCGCACGGGGTGAATTGCTGAGCAGACAAAAGCGGTACTGTGGCTAGCTATCTAACCAGAAAATAGTGGTAGCGCGCTCCACTGGCACCGAACTGTCCTCGACGATTAGTCTTCAATTCGTTCATGGCGAATTGTGTTTTACCTCGCAAGCGCCTTTCACCCTGCTGACTTGCCACGTACACTTCCCCGTCAAGTGTCGCAGTGCTTGTTTTATGGCATCCCACGACGGCGTCGAATTGTTCTGCGCGCACGCCGCTTTATCCCGTTCAAATTCCTAAAATGTTGAAAGTGACTATCTCCGCGGTATTGACTGCTGCAACCGTATTTCTTTGTGCGCCGGCATCCGCGCAGCAAACTCCGAAGACCCGCGCACAGGTTTCCGCGGAGCTCGAAGAACTTGTCAGTGTCGGCTACCAGCCCGGTTCCGAGCGCACCCAATATCCAGGCGCTCTTCGAGCCGCTGAACAATCTTGCCTACATTGGACTTGCCGGTGCCGAGTGCTTCAGCGGCTTTCGTGAAGCTTCCCGTCTGCGCAACCGCCTCAAAAGCCGTGATTTCTGGAATAGATACATCTGCACGGTCCACCATCGCTAGCTCCATTAGACATGCGCCGTTCCAGACAAAAAGAAGCGCAGGCGGACTATACGTGATGGCCCCGGGACGCCGAAAGGTCGACCTGCCGAATTAATTTTTCGTCGCGGGCTGACAATCAGCGCGAGACTAGCAAGCGCGCAAAAACAAGTTCTTTCCTGACGACCCAGCAGAGGAACCCGAACCCGGCGCCGAAGAAATGGAGCACCGGGTCCGAAGCGGCTTTCCGTTGCCCTGCGCACCGGATTTCCGCTTCCATCAGAGCGTTTCAGCCAGCTCCGGAATCACCGAGAAGAGGTCCCCAACAAGTCCGTAGTCGGCGACACCGAAGATAGGCGCCTCAGGGTCCTTGTTGATGGCGACGATGACCTTGGAGTCTTTCATCCCGGCAAGGTGCTGAATGGCGCCCGATATGCCTATCGCAACGTAGAGCTGCGGCGCGACAATCTTGCCGGTCTGGCCGACCTGATAGTCGTTGGGGACAAAGCCGGCATCGACCGCTGCCCGCGAGGCACCAAGCGCTGCGCCCAACTTGTCGGCCAGCGGTTCAAGCACCTTCGTATAATTCTCCCCGCTGCCGAGCCCGCGTCCGCCTGACACGATAGTGTTCGCGGAGGTCAGCTCCGGCCGGTCGAGTTTGGTCACCTCGCGACTCACGAATTGCGACGTTCCGGCATCCGGTCCAGCAGCGACAGTCTCGACCACCGCCGCTCCGCCTTCATGAGCGACGGCGTCGAAGCCGGTCGTACGCACAGTGATGACCTTGATGCCGTCGTGAGACTGGACCGTAGCGATGGCGTTGCCCGCGTAAATGGGGCGTTGAAACGTATCCGCGCTCTCGACCGCGATGATGTCGCTGATTTGCGCCACATCAAGTCTTGCAGCAATGCGCGGCGTGACGTTCTTGCCGGAAGCTGTCGCCGCGGCGAGGATGTGCGAATAGTTTGCCGCACTAGCGAGAACGGTCTCTGCTACGTTTTCCGCGAGCCCGGCTTCGAGATGCGGCGAATCAGCATGAAGGACCCTGGTTACGCCGGCTACCCTTGCGGCGGCCTCCGCTACGCCGTGCGCATTGAAGCCGGCGACCAGGATGTGAACATCGCCGCCTATCGCTTGCGCGGCAGCAACTGCGTTCAGTGTGGCCACTTTAAGGGCCGAGTTGTCATGCTCTGCAATTACCAGAATCGTCATTTCCCTGTTTCTCCGGATGTCTTCACAGCACCTTGGCTTCGTTCTTCAGTTTCTCAACCAACGCCTTGACGTCAGGAACTTTGACGCCGGCAGAGCGCTTCGGCGGCTCGACCACCTTAAGCGTCCTGAGCCGCGGCGAAACATCGATACCAAGTTCTTCCGGCTTGAGGGTTTCCAAAGGCTTCTTCTTCGCCTTCATGATGTTGGGCAACGTCACGTATCGCGGTTCGTTGAGTCGCAGGTCCGTCGTTACGACGGCAGGCAGTGTCAACGAGAGCGTCTCTGCGCCGCCATCGACCTCGCGAGACACCAGCGCTTTGCCGTCCGTCACGGTCAACTTCGAGGCAAACGTAGCCTGAGGGAGTCCGGCCAGCGCAGCCAGCATCTGCCCGGTCTGATTCGAATCATCATCGATAGCCTGCTTGCCAAGGATGATGAGCTGCGGTTGCTCCTTGTCAACCAGCGCCTTGAGCAGCTTGGCCACCGCGAGCGGTTGCAGCTCCTCGCCGGATTCAATGAGGATGGCACGGTCTGCCCCAATCGCTAGGGCTGTACGGAGCGTCTCCTGCGCCTGCGCGACACCGGCGGACACTGCGATGACCTCCGTCGCAACACCAGCCTCCTTCAGGCGCACGGCCTCTTCAACGGCAATTTCATCGAACGGATTCATCGACATCTTGACGTTTGCAAGGTCAACGCCCGACCCATCCGACTTCACACGCACTTTCACGTTGTAGTCGACCACTCTCTTCACTGGAACGAGAACTTTCAATTCAGAACCTCTTTGCTATGGCTGTTTAATCTTCCAGACGGATGTCTTTACTCGGACGTCGACGCCGAAAACACTCCACTCGCCCGCACCACCAATCGGCCACCCTCGCCGCGAATGACGCACGACGCGAATCTCACACGGCCCGCAGCCTTGTCAATGGCCACGGTTGCCTCAAGCCACTCGCCAATGCGGCCGTTCGAGACAAAATCGATATTCAGGCTGACCGTTCCAAATCTGGTAGGGCGTGGACCAATCTGGAGCAGGTTGAAACCGATGGCATAGTCGGCCAATGTCGCGAGCATTCCGCCGTGAACGTTGCCGCCCTGGTTACGATGGCGCTCAAGCATCCGGCTGGCAATGCACAGGCTGCCCCCAGCATCCTCCCGCATATAGACCGGGCCTACCGTGTCCAGAAAGTCTTCCGATGGCACGGGGCGGAAACCGGCTGGGACGACCCAACCGGCCGTTTCCAGCTCGGAATCAATCTCAGGCGTGGTGTCAGTAGACATGTTGGTGACCTACGGGTCGCGGTACGCCCGCTTCGTCCATCGATTTAATCAGGCGCGCACGCTTGGCCAACCACCAGCCATAAGGAGCGGGCCACCCATCAAAGGTGTCCTGCCCCAGCTCGTGTCGCGCATGCAATGCCCAGTTCGGGTTGTGAAGCGCCTCACGGCCGATGCCAATGAGGTCCGCCTGTTCGCCCTCCAGTACTTCCTCGGCCTGCTGTGCGTTGATGATGAGCCCGACAGCCATCGTCGAGATGCCCGCTCCCGCGCGGACACGGGCGGCGTATGGCACCTGGTGCCCATACGTGCGTGGCAGGCGACTGGAGACCGTCGCAAACCCGGAGATTCCACCCGACGAGCAGTCGACAACATCGACACCCAGTGCTTTAAGCTCTCGCGCGAATGCCACGGTGTCCTCGATGTCATAGCCACCCTCCACGCCATCAACCGACGAAACGCGGCACATCAACGGTTTCTCCGCCGGCCAGACCGCGCGTACCCGCTTCACAATTTCGAGCGGATACGCCATGCGGCGCGTTGCGTCACCGCCATATTCGTCGGAACGCTGGTTGGCGACCGGGGAAAGAAACTCGTGCAGAAGATAGCCGTGGGCACAGTGAACTTCCAGAACGTCAAAGCCCGCGTCAGCCGCGCGACGGGCGGCAGCCTCCCATGCGAGCGCAACCTCTTCCAGTTCACGCCGGCTCATCTCCATCGGTTCGGGCCAGCCATCGGCAGCCGCAATGGCTGAGGGCGCAACGGTCTGCCAGGCGGGCTCGCCGCGCGCAGCCTCTACATCGGTCAGAACACCGTAACCTTCCCACGGGCGCTGCATGCTGCCCTTCCGGCCTGAGTGGCCAATCTGCAATGCCGGGACGGAGCCTTGCGAACGAATGAAGGCTGCGACTCGTGCCAGTGGGGCGACGTGGTCGTCGCTCCAGAGCCCCAGGTCTCCGTATGTGCCGCGTCCATCAGGAGAAACCGCTGCGGTTTCGACCATGACCATCCCGGCACCGCTCTGCGCAAACTTGCCGTAATTGACGAGATGCCAGTCGTTGGCAAATCCGTCTTCAGACGAATAGGTGCTCATCGGGCTGATGACAATGCGATTGGGCAAGGACACCGAGCGCAGCGTCAGTGAAGAGAACAGTCTGGGATTCAAGGCTTACTCCGCAAAAGAAAAAATAACAGCAACTACGGTCGAACGGCGTTACGAGATAGAACAGAGGCGAGCCTGACACCCCAGAGTCCGCTGCCTACGAGCAGCCTTACTTCAGACCATGCCGTACGAGCTTCATGTAGGTGTCCACTACCCACTCAGGCAGCTTCGACTTCTCATGGCCCTTTACATATCTCATGTACAGATAACTTCGGGCCGACTGGAAGATGTAGGCCAGCGCCTCGAGCTCCCTACCGTCAAACCGCTTGATTTCACCGTTGGCCACGCTTCGCTCAAGAGAATGAACGTAGTGCTCGGTGAGCAACTTCATATGCGCCGCGTGGGCGATTGGCGCCGCAACCTCGGCTTCATTTAGCACGCGAACAAATCCGGGATTGGTCCGCAGGTAGGAGAAGAACGCTCTGAAGCCGCGCTCCTCGACTTCCAGAAAGGACTCAGCCCCATGCACCTTCTTGCTGATGTACGCAAGCATGTCGACACCCACATGGGGGAGCAGCACATCAAAGAGCGCCTGGCGCGATTCGAAATACAGATAGAAGGTGCCCTGCGCAATGCCTGCCTCCTCGGTAATCCGGCCGATGGATGCTTCCGCGTACCCATGCCGCCCGACAACCGTCGATGCCGACGCAAATATCCTGTTTCTCAGTTCCTCAGCCCGCATCTCTCGGGTAGAGCGTCTTGCCTTGCCCGCCGGGCGAGGAACGTCCTTGTCTGTCACTTCAGAAGTCATACCGGCTGCCTCGTTCATGTCGTGTCCGCTATCTGCCATCTGCCAAAGGGCGAGATGACGCCCAGCGATTTACGGCTCAGGTCATAGTCATCCCAGGTCCCAGAAAACACGATATTACCGGTGCCTCGCCACTTGCTTCATTGCCGCTTCATCCATTTGTAGATGTTGTTACGCTGGATAGCCGACGAACCGCCGATGATTGGCAGGGCAAGCGAGTCGCGAACGTATCGCTCGACGTCGAAGTCCTTGACGTACCCATACGCGCCGAAGATGGTCTGACACTCGAGAGAAATCGCCTTGCCGGCTTCTGTGGCAAAGAGCTTGGCCATCGAAGTCTCGCCGGTGCACGGCAAATGCCGGTCTGCGAGGCTCGCCGCGTGATAAAGCATCAGGCGGGCCGCGTGAAGGCGGGTCTTCATTTCCGCCAGCTTGTGCTGGACAGACTGATAGTTCCCAATCGCCTTGCCGAACTGCTGCCGCTCGCCCGCATACGTCCAGGCATCATCGAGTGCGGCCTGGCCGATGCCGATTGCCATGGCCGCGACTTCGAGCTTCTCTACATCAAGGCCCGAGCCAAGCACCATTGGCCAGGCGCCATTCCACTTTTCCACGCCTCCGACGATGCTCGACAACGGCAACTCCACATCTTCGAACGTCACGTCAGTCGTGGGGAATCCCTTCAGGCCAAGACCGTTGATTGGCTCAATTGTCACGCCGGCCTGGGTCGGCGGAATCAGGAGAAGCGTCAGATTCCGGTAGCGCTCCTCCTCTGGCCCGGTCCGCACGAGGGCATAGATGTAGTCACTCACGCCTGCCCCGGAACAGAAGCGCTTGGCCCCGTTGACGACGATGGTGTCTCCCCGGCGCTCGGCCCTCGTCCTCATGCTGGCGAGGTCGGAGCCTACATCCGGCTCAGTCCATCCGTAGGCGAAAATCATGGAACCGTCGACCACCCGCGGAAGAATCTCCTCTTTCTGCTGCTGGGTTCCGCACTCGACGATATTCATCCCCGCGTAGCAGGCGGCGTTGATATACGGGAGGGCAACAGCAAGGCTTCTTCGCGCGAGCTCCTCAATGACCACCATCGTGCCAATGATGTTGCGACCGAGACCGCCGTACTCCTCGGGCACTGTCAGCCCGAGTACGCCGAGTCCGGCTAGCTTCTCGAAAACCTCGCGAGGAAACCGGTTTTCCTTATCCCACTTCGCTACTAGGTCCCGAGGCATCTCCTTGTCGACAAATCGACGGAGGGTGTCGCGCAATTGACGAATATCGTCCGACTCTGTGAAATCCACGATGAAGTTATCCTTGACTGTTCAAACCACTACCCGAAAAGCGACGCGAAGCACCTGGACTAGAGCCCCGCGTTGGTCCACTTGTAGATGTTGTTTCTCTGAATCGCCGATGAGCCTCCCATAATCGGAATGAGCAGAGCATCCCGGACATAGCGCTCCGCGCCGAACTCCTTCACATAGCCGTACGCGCCCATAATCGTCTGGCATTCAAGCGCAATGTCCTTCGCGGCTTCTGCGGCAAACAGTTTGGTCATGGAGGTCTCCACCGCGCACCGTTCATGCCGGTTTGCCATCGACGAAGCGTGATAGAGCATCAGCCGCGCAGCGTGCAGGCTGGTCTTCATGTCCGCGAGCTTGTGATTGATGGACTGATAGTCGCCAATCAACTTGCCGAACTGCCGGCGCTCGTGCGCATATGCCCATGCGTCTTCGAATGCCGCGGTCGCAACGCCGGTGGCAACTGCCGCGACCTCCAGCTTCTCGACATCGAGCCCGGAGCCAACCAGCATCGACCACCCTTGATGCCATCCTGCGTCACCGCCAACAATGTTCCACGCTGGCACTTCGACGTTGTCAAAGATGACATCCGTTGTACCCACGCCTTTCATACCGAGGCTGTCGATTTCGGTGATGGTTACGCCCGGCGTGTTCGGGGGAATCAGCACCATGGACAGATTGCGATGCCGCTCACCCTCCGGCCCGCTGCGGACCAGCGTGAAGATGTAATCGCATACTGACGCGCCGGAGCAGAAACGCTTTGCTCCGCTGATGACGACCTTGTCACCCACCCGCTCTGCCCGGGTCTTCACGCTCGCGAGGTCAGCACCGATGTCGGGTTCCGTCCAGCCATACGCAAAGAGCAGACTGCCGTCGACGACTTTCGGCAACAGTTCCCGCTTCTGCTCCTCTGAGCCACACTCGACTAGATTCATGCCGGCATAGCAGGCCGCCATGATGTACGGCACCGAGACGGCAAGGCTGCGACGCGACAACTCTTCAATGACCATCATCGTCGCGACAATGTCGCGACCCGCTCCACCGTATTCTTCCGGGACGGTCAGACCCAGTACTCCCAGCGATGCGAGCTTGGTAAAAACGTCTCGCGGGAACACGTTTTCCCGGTCCCACTTTGCCGCAGCTTCCCGGGGCATCTCTTTTTCGACAAAGCGGCGCAGCGTGTCGCGAAGTTGTTGCATCTCGCCTGATTCAGTGAAGTCCACACTTTCTCCTGGTTGCAGTTCTGCAGATGTGAGAAAGATATGTCCGCACGAATAATGAGTCAACAGTCATTTTATGAACAATCAATCATTCATTCGCAAACTCAAACGTCTTTTTTATCCCATCCGCACTGTGCGGGCGGCACAGCGCCAGACGGTGCCGGCATTTTTCAGATAATGTGAAAAGTGACTTCACGTGATTCGTAGGCCACACAGCCGTTCGCGGCGGTAGCATCGTGCGTATTCGCTCTATCCAAGGTCCTACGCAATGAACGCTTTTGATACCCAATACGCGCTGTCCAACAAGGCAGATGAAGGCCCGCGCAGCCGCATTGCGTTTATCCAGGCTTGCTGGCATCAGGATATCGTCGACCAGTGCAAGACTGCCTTTCTCGAAACCATGCAGTCGCAAGACTACGCGCTAGACGACATCGACTTCTACGAGGTGCCGGGCGTCTTCGAAATCCCGTTGCATGTGAAGATGCTGGCTCAAAGTGGCAAATACGCCGGCATCGTGGCTGCGGGTCTCATCGTTAACGGCGGAATCTATCGTCATGACTTTGTCTCGACCGCAGTCATCAACGGACTCATGCAGGTTCAACTCGAGACCGGTACGCCCGTCTTTTCTGCCGTGCTTACACCGCACAACTTTCACTCGTCCGAAGAACATGTGACGTTCTTCCGTGACCATTTCGTGGTCAAAGGGGTAGAGGTGGCGAAAGCCTGCGTCCAGACAGTCAACAAGATTGCGTCGCTCGCAACGGCTTGAGCCTCAGCCAGACCGACCGAGAATCCAAGGCCCGCCGCTCGATGCAGCGGGCCTTTGTTCATCCACGAGCAGCAGGTTCTAAGCCGCGTACGAATAGACTCCCTGTCCAGTCTTGCGGCCCAGGCGGCCGGCGGTCACCATCTCGCGCAGCAGAGGGCTCGGACGGTACTTGGGGTCCCCGAAATCGGCATGGAAAACTTCCATCACCGACAGGCAGACATCCAGACCAATCATGTCTGCAAGCGCGAGCGGCCCAAGCGGGTGGTTCGCGCCCAGCTTCATACCCGCATCGATTTCCTCGGCCGTAGCCACCCTTTCTCCAAGCAGGAAAAACGCTTCGTTAATCATAGGCACCAGCAGGCGGTTGACGACAAAGCCCGGAGAGTTTGCGACCACGATGGGTGTCTTCCCCGCGGCGATGGCGAGCTGACGCGCGGTTTCCACTGCAACGTCGCTCGTTTGAAGCCCTCGGATAACCTCGACGAGCGGCATAAGTGGCACCGGGTTGAAGAAGTGCATGCCGACTACGCGCGACGGCACCCCGATGTGAGCAGCGAGCCGCGTGATGGAAATTGATGACGTATTGGAGCTGACGATGGTCTGCGCCGACACTGCCTTCACAATCTGCTCGAAGATGCGAAGTTTGGCGTCCACGTTTTCCGTCGCCGCCTCTATCACGAAGTCAACGTCCTTGAGCACTGAGTAGTCCGTGGACGTCGTTACCCGCGCAAGTGCCGCGTCTTTGTCTGCGCCAGTCAACTTCCCCTTTTCGACCAGACGACCAAGCGCGGTGTCAATCTTTCCAACGCCCTTTTCCAGCGCTGCGGTCGAGATGTCGATGAGCACAACCTGCAAGCCTGAAACGCTTAGGGTCTGCGCGACTCCCTGCCCCATCGTGCCGGAGCCCACGATGCCGACCGACTTTACTGCCAGTGCGGCGACCGGCGTACTGTCCTGATTCTGGATTCCCACGGCGCCTCCTCAAATCCGTTCGAAGATGGCCGCAATACCCTGGCCGCCACCAATGCACATCGTGACCAGCGCGTAGCGCCCACCCGTACGCTGCAACTCATAGAGCGCCTTGACGGTAATCAGCGCGCCGGTGGCGCCAATTGGGTGACCGAGCGAAATACCCGAACCATTCGGGTTGACCTTGGCCGGGTCCAGTCCAAGCTCACGTGCGACAGCACACGCCTGGGCAGCAAACGCCTCGTTAGCCTCGATGACGTCAATGTCATCGATGGTGAGACCTGCGCGTGCGAGCGCGGCCCGACTGGCCGGAACGGGACCGATTCCCATAATTTTCGGGTCGACGCCGGCGTGTGCATAGGCGACCAGCCTGCCCAGCAGCTTTGAACCACGGCTCTCGGCCACTTTTCGCTCCATCAGTACCAGCGCCGCTGCGGCGTCATTGATTCCGGAAGCGTTGCCGGCGGTAACCGTGCCGTTCTCCTTCGTAAAAACCGGCTTCAGCTTTGCGAAGTCTTCGAACGCGGGGGCTGTGCGAACGTGTTCGTCAACTTCGAACAATGTCGGACCTTTTTTACCTTTTACTTCAACGGGCAGAATCTGCTCCTTGAAATATCCCCTTTCGATGGCATTGGATGCGCGCCGATGGGATTCGAGAGCTAGCGCGTCCTGCTGCTCCCGGGTCACACCGAACTGCTGTGCCACGTTCTCCGCGGTGACACCCATATGGAATCGATGAAACGGGTCGCTCAGCGCCCCAACCAGCATATCCACCAGTTGTGTATCGCCCATGCGTGCCCCGAAGCGCGCCTGCGGGACTGCGTATGGCGCGCGGCTCATGTTTTCCGCACCACCTGCGACAGCAATGTCAGCGTCGCCCAGCAGGATTGTTTGTGCCGCCGAGATGACCGCCTGCAGACCAGAGCCGCAAAGGCGATTCACCGTGAGCGCAGGTGCGTCCTGTGTCACTCCGCCGTTCACCGCTGCAACACGAGCCAGATACATGTCCTTCGGCTCGGTATGAACGACATTGCCAAAGACAACGTGTCCGACCTCATCACCGCCAACTGAAGCCCGTCGCAGCGCTTCACGCACCACCTGCGCGCCGAGCTCTGTCGGCGCGATGTCCTTCAGGCTACCGCCAAACGTTCCAATGGCGGTACGTACGCCGCTTACGACAACTACTTCGCGTTCCATTTCAACTCCTTGGGGTATTAAAAGTGATTCGCGCCTTATTGGCCGACCTTCCGGAAATCGGGTCTTCGCTTCTCGCCAAAGGCGGCGAAGGCCTCACGAGCTGCAGGCTGCGTCACCATCTTCTGAAACAGGCGGGTCTCTTCTTCGATTCGAACGCTGACAGTCTCAGCGTCGTGGCTTTTCAGCAGGCGTTTTGTCTCCATCAGCGCGGAGACTGGCTTGTCAGCCAGATTCGCTGCCTCTTGCCGCGCATAGGCCAGGACCTCATTAGGAGGCAGCAACCGGGTCACCAGTCCGCCATTGAGCGCCTCTTCCGCGCTGAACTGCCCTCCGAGCAGCAGAGCTTCGGCTGCGTTCCTGTATCCAAAAATCTTCTGCAACAGAAGGCTCGACCCGGCTTCAGGACACACTCCGAGATTCACAAACGGCACGCGGAAACGGGCATCGGTCGCCGCATAGACGAGGTCGCAGTGCAGCAACATGGTGGCCCCGATTCCGACGACCACGCCATTGACCGCAGCAACAACAGGCTTTGGGAAAGTACTAAGCACCCGGATGAATTGCCAGACCGGCGCATCCGGCTCAACGGGCGGGTTAGAAATGAACTCGTCGATATCATTGCCAGCCGAAAACGCCTCCTGGCTGCCCTGAAAGACGACAGCGCGAACCTGGTCGTCACCCGCTGCGTTTTCTAACGCAGCGACCATGTCCGTGTACATCGCTGCAGTAAAGGAGTTTTTCTTCCCGGCGCGGTTGAATGTAATGGTCAGCACGCCAGCACTCTGATTTAAAAGGATGTCTTGCATCGGTGATTTGAGCCTCCAGCCTTACCAAATAAAAAAGCCGCTCGCGTGCCCTTGGAATGCACGCGAACGGCGAAACCAGCACAAGGAGATTCCCCGGTTCCTCAATCGAGAAACATGGAGGTTCAGCGTTCCGGGGCAGCACGCAGAGTTTGTGCATTGCACCGCAGTAATTCGATACATTCGTAGCAGCGCCGACGGATGCCCTTTGCTATCGCGGCAGACGCCGCGATAGCAGACGCAAATTCCTTATTATGCGTGCTCGACCTGTTGCGCCTCCGCTAGTCGGGGCTCCATGTATTCGCTCAGCTTTGGCATCACCCGCTTCGCCGTCAGCTCCATCGAACGGCGCCACAGCGCCTCGTCATCCCATTCATGGAAGGTCGTCAGGAGAGTACCGAACGGGCCGGTTTTCTCGCTGAATGCCACCAGCTGGTCAACAACCGAGTTTGCGTCGCCGGCAATAACCATTTCGCGAATACAATGCTCGATGTTCACCTCGTCGTCCGACATGTCGGGGCGCGACTTGAAGATGCTTGCGTAGCCGATAGCCTTCAAGTGGGTGACCATGAAATCGAAGTACTTGGCCAGCGCGTTGGATTCGCGGGCTAGGTATTCGTCGGCCTCTGCCTGGGAGTCGGCGACGAAGACGGAACGGGCGATTCGCCAGTTGCGTCGGTCAGCCTTGAAACCCGCGCCTTGCGCGCCTTCGCTGTATGACTGCCAGTGCGTGGCCACGGTCGACGGAAGGTTGAAGTTAGCCGAAATCACGTCCCAGTCGTTGGCACCCGCCAGCCTTGCTGTGCTGGAAAAGTTGCTCATCGCCGAAGTCGCCACGCGCGGGAATGGGTTCTGGTACGGAACGGGCATCAGCCCGACGCCGAGCGCCTCGTTCACCGTGTTCTTGATGCTCACCTTGTGATGTGCCGTCTCGAGGTCATACGGTGCGTCCGTATTCCAGATGGCGCGAATCATGGCGTAACACGATGCCAGCATCGCGCCGCTTGCCTTGTGGTCACTGTCAAAGACTTCGAAGTCCGACGCGAGACCGCCGGGGCCTATGCCCATGATGAAGCGGCCCTTCGACATGTGGTCAAACATGGCAGCATCGGCCGCGATTCGGGCAGGATGGTGATGAGGCAGATTCAACACGCCGGTGCACAATTTCATGCGCTGGGTAACCGGAATCAGAGCTGACAGAAACTGCAGCGCGTTGGTAATCGGCTCGGTGCGCTGCGAGGTATGTTCGCCCACCCACAGCTCGTCGAACCCAACCTTGTCGGCGTGAATCGCGCACGCTACATCCATGTCGTACATCTGGTGATACTGCGCGCCGGCAAGGTGCAACGGCTGCATGAACATTCCAAGTTTCATATCATCTCCTGAATCTTTCAACTTGATAAACCGCTAGCGCGCCGCAAGCCTGGCTCGTCGGCGGTTCAGACTTTAGTGGCTGGCGAACTTCGACTCTGCTGACCAGAGTGAGTACCGACTGCCACTCTCCAAGGAACTACTCTTCACACTACTTAGCTTTCAGCTGTCGAGCCGACGGTAACGGCCACCCACATACACCAGCGGTTCGCTCACCTGCGGCAATACCACGTCGATGACGTTGCCGATGATGATGGTGTGGGTGCCATGTTCGATTTCGCGCGCGACTTCGCAGAAAATCGCAGCCTGAGCGTCAGCGAGGTAGCGGATGCCTCTGACGCCGGTTTTCCAGTCACCTTCAACGAATCGCTGGGTACGCATATCCGAGCGGCTAAAAATCGTACTAATCTGCTCGTGCGCAGCCTGAAGCAGGCTTACGCAGAAAAGTCCGGTTTCCTTGATAATCGGGGAGGCGCTGGCAGAGCGATTCACGCAAATCAGGGCAGACGCTGGTTCCATCGAGACCGATGAAAATGCAGTGGCCGCAAGACCGTGGGGGTAATCGTCGCTGTCGACGGTGGTAATGAGCATTACGGACGATGCGACCCGGCTCATGGCGGATTTGAATCCTGCTGCGAGCTCGGGCGTTGCAACAGTCGCCGCGCTATATGCGTGCATCTGTGTCTCCTTCGTGTTTCACTGTCACGACTTTGTGTCGTTAAACATTAGCACTGGAATCACCGAAAACCGTTTTCACATTTAGCGAAATAACTTTTCGCCTTTTCCGAAAAGCTGAAGCCTCTTTGCGAGTGCACTTCCGCCTATACTGGCTCGTACTGGGCTGACATCACGACGACATCAGCGACCAGAATTAAAACGACACTTGAGACAAACGCACCATGGCTGACCGCATACAGGACATGCGACTCTTCCGTCTGGTCGTCCAGACAGGGTCACTTTCAACCGCAGGACGGCAACTAGGCCTTTCGCCTGCGGCCATGAGCGGCCGGCTTAAGGCCATGGAGGAGCAATACGGAGCGCCCCTGCTCAAGCGGAGCACCCGCGGATTGAGCACAACGCCCGAAGGCCAATACCTGTTCGAGAATTCGGTGGGCATTATCGACGACGTCGAATCGCTCGACCGCGCGATTAAAGGCGGTCACGCCGACCTTCAGGGCACAATCGGAATCACCTGCCCCATCGACCTCGGCCGGCAATACCTCTCTCCATTGATTGACGCGTTTATCGCCGAGAATCCGGGGGTTATTTTCCGCATCAACTTCAGCGACCAGGTGCTGAACTTCGTCGACCGCGGTCTCGACATTGCATTTCGTTGGGGAAACCTTCCGGATAGCTCAATGGTGGCCAGACCCCTTGGCAACGACCGACCAGTCGTTTGCTGCTCACCTGACTACATCGATAGGCACGGTCCTCCCCGCACGCTCGATGAACTGCGAAATCACAACTGTTTGATTCTGCTGCGCGATGACTTTCCGCTCGACCGCTGGCGGTTCATGCAGGACGGCTTTTCGACCTCGGTGCAGGTCAAGGGCAACAGGATGACCAACGACGGATATGCCCTGCGTCAATGGGCCGTTGCAGGCTTGGGTGTGTTATGGAAAGGGGCCTGGGAAGTCGGCGCTGACGTTAAGGCCGGGCGACTCGTTCCTGTGCTGGAGGACTACCACCTGCCAGCCCAACGTTTTCACCTTCTAACGGATGGCTCAAAGCGTCTTACAGCACGGGTGAAGACTTTCGTCGATTTTACCGTTCAATATTTCAAACAGATGGAAGAGCCCGCCCGCCATCTCGTAGCGTCCCACTCGTCGCACCTGCTCGACTCGGTCATCTAGCTAGAAAAAGATATCTCCGGTTAAACGTTTAAATAATCCATATTCGATAAATAGGAGTGCTATCCATGAAGATTGACTTAACCTCAAAGACGGCGCTGGTCACCGGGTCCACCCAGGGAATCGGGTTCGCCATTGCGCGTGGGCTGGCTAACGCTGGAGCATCGGTGGTTTTGAACGGGTTAACGAAGGATGAAGTCGACCACGCGATTGAGAGACTGCAGTCAGAATTGCCAACCGCCGAAATCAGCGGCGTTGTCGCCAATGTCGCCACTGCTGAAGGTGTGGCCGCGCTGAAGGCTGCAGTGCCTGCAGTCGACATTCTCATCAACAATGCAGGCATCTATGGCCAGCAGGACTTCTTCGAGACACCCGACGACGTATGGCTTCGAATGTACGAAATCAACGTGATGGGAGGCGTGCGAACCGCACGCGCCTATCTTCAGGGCATGGCGGAGCGCGGCTGGGGTCGCGTCGTGTTCATCTCGTCGGAATCGGCGCTCAACGTTCCGGTTGACATGCTTCACTACGCCACGACGAAAACAGCAAACCTGACGGTCTCACGTGGTCTCGCAAAACGCATGGCCGGCACAGGCGTCACCGTCAACGCGGTGTTGCCAGGTCCGACGCTGTCCGACGGTCTGCAGGCGCTCCTGAAGGAAGAGCAGGAGAAGTCGGGGCTGTCGATGGAAGAGACGGCGGCAGCGTTTGTCGTCGCCCATCGCCCCACCTCACTCATCCGCCGCGCGGCGAGCATGGAAGAAGTCGCCAACCTGGTCATCTACCTTTCGTCGCCCCAGGCATCTGCAACCACAGGTGCTGCCCTGCGCGTGGACGGTGGCGTTGTCGACACGGTTGCCTGAAGGTGGCTTAACACCCGGCCCCGGACGTTGTGTCCACGGCCGGGGAATCCGAACAACGTATTGCAGGTAATTCATGAGCTACAACGAGCTTCACGGACTGACCATCCCGGCGCTACTTCGCCGGCGTGCCGCGGAAATACCGCAAGCCGCGGCTTTCTCCGGGCACTCCTGGCAGGGCCATCGGGACCGTCTGAGCTACGACCAGCTGGTCCACCGGATGGAGATGATGGGGCGCGCCTTTTATCGCCGCGGCGTGCGGCACGGCGACCGCGTGGCTGTGTTTCTCACAAACTACGCCAACCGCGAGTGCGTACTGACCGCTCTGGGTTGCCTGGAAATTGGCGCCGTTGTGGTGCCGCTGAACACACGCTCTTCCGACGAAGAGCTCCGGCACGCGCTGACACTGACCGAACCGGTCGCCGTGGTCTGCATGCAGGAGTCCGCTGCAAGGCTTGGCGAACTGTATCCGGCAGCCAGCCTGATGCTGCTCGACGCACCGACTGAATCTCCACAGTACTGGCCGGACCCTGAGCGCACGTTCGTGGCCGACGCCGTGCCCGTGGAAGTCATTCATACGGACCTGGCCTGCCTCCTGTTCACCTCGGGCACTACCGCCCGCGCTAAAGCTGTCATGCATAGCCACCGCAGCATGTTGCATGCTGGTCAGGCTATGGGTGGCGCGGTTGGGCTGGAGCGCGGGGACCGGTATCAGGGGGCATGGCCGTTCTTCACGAGCTCGGTCATGAGCATGGCGTGCATGTCCTCGTGGGTCAGTGGCGCTTGCGTCGTGCTCGAGCAGGTACCCCTGTCCAACGCGGAACGTCTTCGACTCATCGAGACTGAAGGCACGACCGTCTACCACGGCGTCACATCCATCATTCACTTCCTTATCGACGAATACCTCCAGGACACCTACGACCTGCGGCGGGTACGCCGGTTCGGTTACGGCGGCTCGGTCATGCCCCCAGAAGTCATCGAGAAGATTTCCACCCGTGTTCACTGGGCAGACCAGGTTCATGTCTGGGGTATGACGGAAACAGGGCCAGCCGGAACGTATCTTCCCGCGCACCTCCTGCCACGTAAAGCAGGCGCGATTGGGTTCCCCATGCCAACGTGTTCGGTGCGCCTCGTCGAGAGCGACGGACTACCCGTGCCGCAAGGGGAACTGGGCGAAATCGTGTTCAGTGGCCCTTCAATGGCTCTCGGCTACTTCGGCAATCCGGACGCGACTCGCGAAGCGTTTGTCGACGGTTGGGTCCACACCGGCGACATCGGGCGCTTTGATGACGAGGGCGTACTCCATTTCGTCGACCGGATAAAAGACATCATCAACCGCGGTGGCCTCAAGATTTCATCGGCCGCGGTGGAGAGCGTCCTGTACAGCTTTCCCGGTATCGCCGAGGCGGCCGTCATTGCGGTACCTCACGAGGGGCTGGGCGAGGATGTGGCCGCCTGCGTGGTACCAGCGGCAGGGCAGACGCTTGATATCGAGGCGCTTGCTGCTCACTGTGCCAGCCAGCTTGCCGACTATGCGCGACCACGCCAGTGGCATGTGCTGGACGCGCTGCCGAAAAACCCGATGGGCAAGGTGCTCAAGCGCGAACTGCGCGACAGCCTTGCCTCATCGACATCATCCGCGAAGGTACCTGCCTGAGCACCAACCCGACCCGAAAGTCGATTTGTCACTGTAGAAAGGAATTGCCATGTCTGAAGCATTGTTGCTCGAAGTTCGCGACCGCGTTGCCTATGTCACCATCAACCGCCCGGACGCCTTGAACGCGGTCAATGGCGAGCTGCATACCGACCTGTCCAAAATCTTCATTGACCTTGGTGCCCGGCGGGACCTGTCGGCCATCGTGCTGACGGGTGCGGGTCGCGCATTTTGTGCCGGCGGCGATATCGAGTGGATGCGCGCGGCTGTGCGTGACCCGGAAAGCTTCGAAATCGTCACATGGGAAGCCAAGCGCATCGTCTACGCGATGCTCGATTGCGAAATCCCCATCGTCGGTCGCATCAACGGCGACGCCGTTGGCCTCGGCGCCACGCTCGCACTCCTCTGCGACATCACGGTCGCTGACGACACCGCACGTATCGGTGACCCTCACGTGCGCGTCGGCCTGAACGCGGCCGACGGCGGCGGCTTCCTGTGGCCGCAGATTATTGGCTTCGGCAAGGCCCGCGAACTTCTGCTTACCGGTGACCTGTTAAGCGCCGCAGAGGCGCAGCGTCTCGGCGCAATCGGCCACGTGGTTCCGGCTGCCGAACTGGATGCCAAGGTGGACAGTATCGTCGCCAAGCTGCGCAAGGGCGCGACCAAGGCGATTCGGTGGACGAAGGCGGGCTACACCATCCCGTTGCGTCAGCTCGCCCACGGACACATGGATGCCGGTGTCGCTTATGAATGCCTCACGAACCTCAGCGCCGACCACGCCGAAGCTATCGATGCCTTCGCCGAGAAGCGCAAGCCGGTTTTCGGCAAGGACTAAGACCAAGCTAACGCTACGCCGCCCGGCCAGCCAGCCAGCCAGCCAGGCTGGGCGGCCGCGTCAAGCTCCCAGCAATCAGTATGCTCAAGGACTCCCGCCATGTTTCGACTCGAACTCGCTAACGGCATCGCCGTTATTCACCTCGACGCTCCCCCGGTCAATGCAATGTCCTTCGCAGCCTGGGGTGAACTGCCTGGCGTCATCGCGAGTGCAAAAAAACAGGGGGCTACAGCACTCGTCTTCAGTGGCCTGCCGCAAAAGCATTTCTGTGGAGGCAATGACGTTCGGGAGTTCGAGAACATTACCTGCGCTGAGACGATGCGCGGCATTGGTATGGTCCGCGACGCGATGAAGGCGATTGTTTCGAGCCCTCTTCCTTCCATTGCGGCCCTACATGGTGCGGTCATGGGCAGCGGAATGATTCTGGCCGGCGCATGCGACATCCGCCTCTCGACGGCCGACACGCGCCTGGCGCTTCCGGAGGTCAAGGTTGGAGCCTACGGTGGCTACGCGATGGTGAAGGAGCACCTCCCGCATGGCGTGGCTCGGGCGATGACCCTACTCGGCTCGCCCGTCAGTGGACAACGCGCGTTCGACCTGGGGTTTGTTCAGGAACTCGCCGCCGACGCGCAGGCGGTGCTAGACCGGGCAATCGCGATGGCTCTCGATATCAGTAAAAACCTTGCGAATCCCCTTGGTCAGCAAATCAGGTCGGTGATGAACCATCAGGATGAAAATTCCCTTTGGACCGCGTACGACATCGAGAGGGATTTTGCTGCAGAAATGATGGGCAAGGCGGCCGCTCGCTGAAATAGTGAACGCATCGCATTGAGGCGCAACACGCGCTTCGCCAAGCTCTCGCCTTGGAATTGAGCATACCGAATGTCATATCAATACGACGAAAAATTCGACGGCGCGCTGGCGTCTTATGACAAGACGCGGGCCGTCGCGGAGCTTCACTCTCTGCTGCCCGATTTGGATATTCTGCATGAGCTGGAGGACCTGCGCCCTTACGAATGCGATGGTCTCTCTGCTTATCGAACGACGCCGATGATGGTCGTGCTTCCCGAACGCGTCGAACAAGTGCAGGCAATACTGCGCTTCGCTCACGCGCGCAGCATCCCAATTGTCGCGCGCGGCGCCGGCACCGGCCTGTCGGGAGGTGCACTACCGCTTGAGAAGGGCATTCTCCTCGTGATGGCCAGGTTCAATCGCATCCTTGATGTTGACGTTGAGGCTTGCACAGCATGTGTTCAGCCCGGGGTGCGTAACCTTGCCATCTCCCAGGCGGCCGCGCCCTTCGGTCTGTACTATGCGCCGGACCCGTCGTCGCAGATAGCCTGTTCAATCGGTGGCAACGTAGCCGAGAACGCAGGGGGCGTGCACTGCCTGAAATACGGGCTGACCGTGCACAACATCCAAAAACTCGAGGTGCTCACGATAGAAGGCGAGCAGCTCACCTTCGGCTCGGACGCGCTCGATTCGCCAGGATTCGACCTGCTGGCCCTCATGACCGGTTCGGAAGGCATGCTGGGCATCGTCGTGGAAGTGACGGTCAAACTTCTGGTCAAACCGCGAAGCGCAAAGGTATTGCTGGCCTCATTCGATGATATCGGCAAGGCCGGCGCTGCGGTCGCAGAAATCATCGGCGCGGGGGTCATCCCCGGCGGCCTCGAGATGATGGACAACCTCGCGATTCGGGCAGCCGAAGACTTCATTCACGCGGGCTACCCGGTTGATGCGCAGGCTATTCTCCTGTGCGAACTCGACGGCGCTGAAAGCGATGTCGACGAAGATTGCGCAATGGTCGACGCGTTGTTGCGCAAAGTGGGCGCAACCGATGTGAGGCTGGCTGGGAGCGAAGCAGAACGGCAGCGGTTCTGGGCGGGCCGGAAAAACGCGTTCCCGGCAGTCGGCCGCATCTCGCCCGACTATTACTGCATGGACGGCACCATTCCGCGACGAGAGTTGCCGCGTGTGCTCAAGGGCATCGAAGACCTGTCGGTCGAACACGGTTTGCGCGTGGCTAATGTCTTTCACGCAGGCGACGGCAACATGCATCCCCTCATCCTCTTCGATGCGAACACACCGGGGGAAATGGACCTGGCCGAAGCGTTGGGCGCCCGCATCCTTGAGCTTTGCGTGGCCGTCGGCGGCAGCATTACCGGCGAACACGGAGTGGGCCGCGAGAAAATCAACCAGATGTGCGCCCAGTTCAGCTCTGACGAGTTGTCGCTTTTTCACGCCGTCAAGGCTGCATTCGACCCGGGCGGCCTTCTCAATCCGGGCAAGAACATCCCTACGCTGCATCGCTGTGCCGAATTCGGCTCGATGCACGTTCACCATGGCGCCGTGCCTTTTCCAGAGCTGGAGCGATTCTGATGCACCCCGATAATAGCTCCTTCGATGACAGCCGGCGTTTGCTCGCTGAAGTTGCCTTGGCCGCAGGCACCGGCAAAGCCCTTCGAATTCGTGGCGGCAATAGCAAGCCGTTTCCCGGTCGCGTAGTCGATGGTATCGACATGAATACGTGCACCCACCGCGGCATTGTGAGCTACGACCCGACAGAGCTGGTCGTCACGGCCCGCGCCGGCACCTCCGTCGCCGAACTCGACGCCTTGTTGGCGGAAAATGGACAAATGCTGCCGTGGGAGCCCCCTTCTTTTGACGGCAAGGCCACGGTTGGCGGCATGGTCGCCACGGGTTTGTCCGGCCCCCGACGACCTTACGCTGGCGCGACACGCGATTTTGTACTCGGCTGCCGTGTCATCACCGGGGAGGCGAAACACCTTCGATTTGGCGGCGAGGTCATGAAAAACGTGGCCGGCTATGACGTCTCGCGACTCGTCGTCGGCAGCTTTGGTTGCCTGGGCCTCGTCACCGAGGTCTCGATGAAGGTACTTCCGAAGCCACGCGCCACGCGTAGCCTTTTGCTCGAACTCCCTGCCGCCGACATCCCGAAAAGGCTGCGTGCGTGGCGCGATGCTGGGCTGCCAGTGACAGGTGCAAGTCATCTGGACAGCTGGCTGCACGTCCGGGTGGAAGGCGGCAACGGACTTGTTGCGAATGCCATGCGGGAGATTGGCGGAGAAGACCTCGAGCCTGCATTCTGGGATGAGCTACGCGACCAGCAATTGCCCTTTTTTGCTGACCGCCGCCCGCTCTGGCGGATTTCGGTACCGCAAACCGCCCCGCTCACCCCTCTTCCAGGTTCCGTGCTTCTTGACTGGGGCGGCGCCCAGCGCTGGTTGAAGAGTGATGCACCAGCCGCCGTCATTCGCGCTGATGCCGAGCAGCTCGGCGGACATGCGACCTTGTTCTCGCAGCGGGCAGACGCTGAGCCATTCCATCCAATGCCCGAGGCCATGCTACGCCTCCATCAGCGCATCAAGCGACAGCTGGACCCACGCGGCATCTTCAATCCGGCGCGTATGTACGCGGCACTCTGAAGGACAGACAACCTGATGCAGACCAATCTTAGTGCAGCCGCACAGGCTCTGCCGCGTGCAGAAGAAGCGGCGTCGATTCTGCGCTCCTGCGTTCACTGCGGTTTTTGCAATGCCACCTGCCCAACCTATCAGGTACTTGGCAACGAACTCGACGGGCCGCGCGGGCGCATCTACCTTATCAAGCAGCTGCTCGAAGGCGAGGAAGTCACCCGCAAGACACAGAGCCATCTGGACCGATGCCTCACCTGCCGCAACTGCGAGACAACGTGTCCGTCGGGCGTGAACTATCACGCGTTACTCGATGTGGGCCGCGCGGAAGTCGAACGCCGGGTGACCCGGCCGCTCCAGGAGCGAGTCCTGCGAGCAGGACTACGCCAGGTCATCCCCCGGCCAAAGCTGTTTCGGACCTTACTCGGCGTCGGCCGTCTGACGCGCGCGCTGTTGCCGGCGGCGATGCAGGCGAAAATTCCGGAACGAATTGATGCCGCGAAGGAACGCCCCCAATCGAAGCACGCGCGTAAGGTACTGATGCTCGAAGGCTGTGTTCAACCTACCCTGTCACCCAACACCAACGCTGCCGCAGCGCGCGTAATGGACAGACTGGGCATCAGTGTAACCGCGGCACCACAGACAGGCTGCTGCGGCGCGACGGACTATCACCTGAACGCACAGGAAGCCGGGCTTGCACGGGCGCGCAGGAACATCGACGCCTGGTGGCCAGCGATTCAGGCCGGCGCGGAGGCAATCGTCATGACGGCGAGCGGGTGCGGCGCCTTCGTCAAGGAATACGGTCATCTCCTGCGTGACGACCCGTTGTATCAGGCCAAGGCGCAACGCGTCAGCGAACTGACACGGGACCTCGTTGAGGTTCTGAGGGGTGAGCCTCTTGAACGGCTACGCGCAGCAACTGATAAGCGCGTGGCCTTTCATTGCCCGTGCACACTCCAGCATGCCCAGAAACTGGATGGGTCAGCCGAGGCAATACTTCAGCGCCTCGGATTCACGACCACTGCCGTCCCGGACTCGCATCTGTGCTGCGGCTCCGCGGGAACCTATTCCATAACCCAGCCTGAACTCGCGACGACGCTTCGCGACAACAAGTTGAAAGCGCTTGGAAGCGGCAACCCCGACCAGATTGTGACTGCAAACATCGGCTGTCAGGTCCATCTTCAGAGTGGCTCCGCGCGTCCGGTCAAGCATTGGATTGAGCTCGTCGAAGAGGCGCTTCCGTAAGTTGTTTGCACACAGATTCCCACTCCCTTATCAGGAACACCCTCATGCTCACAAAATCCGTACTGACCATTGCCGAGGTCACGCATATTCTTGAGGCAGCTCGCGCCGAGGCTGAGCGGAGCGACTGGAAGGTTGCCATCGCCGTCGTCGACGATGGCGGCCATCCGCTTGCGTTGCTTCGGCTCGATGGGTGCGCGCCGATTGGCGGCTACATTGCCACCGAAAAGGCACGCACATCCGCGTTGGGCCGTCGGGAGTCGAAAGTCTATGAAGACATGATTAACGGTGGACGCACGGCCTTCCTGAGCACACCGCTGTCTGGCACCCTGGAAGGTGGCGTGCCGGTCGTCGTCGACGGCCAGGTTGTGGGCGCAGTCGGGGTCTCGGGCGTGCAGGCCGCACAGGATGCCCTGGTTGCCAAGGCAGGCGCCGGGGCGATTTCCGGCTAACCTTCGGCCCGCTCTGGCCGCCGAACGCCCCTTGGCCGAATAACGAGGGGCGCCGGCGGCGCTAGTCCGTCGATAATTCCGCCACGCCAGACGATGCGGGACCAGAGGCCTGCGAGAACCGTCCCGCCGCTTCGCATTGGCGCCTGACGTTCGACAGTCAGTCTCTTCCAGCTGTCTTTATCCCAGACCTCTCCTCTCCCATACTTTCTTCACGTGCCGCCACGGCCCGACGACGACGAAGTCTGCCCCTCGCACCGAAACATCAGCAAAGCGTTCTCATGATTGAACTCTACACATCCGATACTCCCAATGGCTGGAAGGTCTCCATCGCCCTCGAGGAGCTTGAACTTCCCTACAACGTTCACACGGTCAGCATTCTGAAAGGAGAGCAGAAGCTGCCAGACTTTCTCAGGCTGAATCCGAATGGGCGCATTCCCGTCATCGTCGACACGGAGCACAGTGACCTGACGATTTTTGAGTCCGGCGCCATTCTTATTCATCTGGCCGAGAAAGCCGGAAAACTACTCGGCAACACCAGCGAAGAGCGAATTCACATCATCCAGTGGCTGATGTTCCAGATGAGCGGCATCGGGCCGATGATGGGTCAGGCGAACGTCTTCTATCGCTACTTCCCTGAAAAAATTGAGCCCGCAATCAAGCGCTACCACGCAGAAGTCAAGCGGCTGTTCGGCGTGTTAGAGGGGCAGTTGGCAACGCGGGACTTCATTGCTGGACCGTACTCTATCGCCGACATCGCGACTTTCCCGTGGGTACGCATTCACGACTGGGGCGGCGTTGCTATCGATAGGTTTCCCAACCTGCAGCGCTGGCTCGCGATGGTTGAGGCGCGTCCCGCTGTACAACGCGGCGTCCTTGTACCGAACGCATCAGGGTGGGAGAAAATTACAGGCAAGGCAGGCGACACCGACGAGCTCGCGGCCGAGGCACTTAAGCTGGTAACCACAGGGAAATAGTGAAGACATACGGCCTGTCCGTGATATCCGCACGGCAGGTAACGGAAATGGACAGCCGGCCGCGCGTTACCGCGCCCCCGTTGTCCGAACCACCCGTTACTCGCCGGACAGGCCTGAAAGCCTCCGTGTCACAGGAGGCGGTCCCGCCAACCGGTAGCGCTGCCGCCCTCTTCCTTCATGGCTTTGGCGACCGACGGGCGCGCAGCGACGCGGCCCATATACGCCACCAGATGACTCAGATTCCAGATGTCAACTTTCGTACGCACGACCCACGGCACAATCGAAAAGAGGAACGCGTCAGCGACAGTAAAATCAGCACCGAACAGATAATCCCTGCCGTCTGCAAGTCGCTGGTTCAGCGACGTAAAGTTCCGCACAAGCAGCGCGCGGAACTGGTCTTTCGCCTCTTCATTCACAAAGGGGCGCAGCACCGGGATGAATTTCGCCTGAACCTCGGTGGCGATGAACGAGAGCATTTCAAGTTGCCTGAACCGTTCAAAACTGTCGGCGGCCGGCGCCAGGCGCAGTTCAGGTTTTTTGTCCGCCAGAAACAGCGAGATGACAAGCACCTCAGAGAGTTTCGTCTCGTGGTCAATCTCGAGAGTCGGCACCATGCCGTATTGATTTACGCGGTAGTAGTCCGAGTCACTTCCGTACTTCTTGGCGGGGACGTCGACGTTAATCAGTTCGAGCTCAAGCCCCGTTTCATTCGCAATAGCCTGTGGTGCAAGCGAGCACGAGCCGTTCTGAATATAAAGCTTCATCGTCATTTGTTGTCCGTCTCCGAAATGGTTTTTTTCGTCAATGCGCGTCGCATCCCGCTGCGACAGCGAGTCATCTCTGACTGCGGATTTTGTTGCTCCTCAATCATCAGGCAACCATAGCACCCAGCATTCCTCGGTGATATACACAACTTCAGAAGTCTGACTTCACAAAATACATCACGGGAACCCACCCTTATCGAACGGGTCCCACAACTTCAGCGCGCGGTCTTCTACATCGCCAATCCAGGGCCGCCTGGCGATGCCCTGAAACGCGGTACTTTCTCAGAACGTATGCTTCAGCCCAATGCGAGCGAAGGTCTGATTTCGTCCGCTGGATGGCCCCGCGCCGCCGGTGATGTTCGCATTGTCGAGGAAGGTCCCCGTCAGGCCACCGGCTACGCGTTGATAGGCACCGAGAGCGTAGATGTCAGTCCGCTTAGAAAGATAGTAGTCGACCATCACACCCGCTTCGTGCCAGTGCGGCTTTGACGTTCCCTGGGAAGCGTCGAAAGTTCCGTTGGTGTAGGTGTACATCAACAGAGCCGACAATGCAGGTGTGAACTGGTACAGCATGTTTGCTTCAATGTTGTCGAACTTCAATGAACTTGGGACAACATTGAAATTCCCGGCGTAAATGGAACTGGTGGGCTGGTCGAGCGAGGTGTGCGTGTAGATTAGCCCGAAGCTTGCCGAAGCCCATACGTACTTGAGCGCGCCACCCCACACCTGCTGCTTGCGCGCAGTGAAGTTCGTATCGTCGTTGGCGAGAGCACCGCTGGCGTTTTGACCGGGATTGTCAATGCGCATATAAGCGGCAGCCACCGTTAAAGCCGCCGCGGAGTACGTAGCTCCAAGGCTGTAGGCGCGGTTGTTGGCAAACCCTCCCGTCTGGTTGCTCATGCCGTAGAGTCCCCCAAACGTCAATCCGTTGAGGTTCGTACTCGTGTACTTGATGGAATTGTTGACCCTGAAGGTGTCGACCGCATTGTCGTTGTCGAATGGATGCGTGAATGCCCAACCAGCGTAACCGCCCGTGGACGTCAAAGGCGCGATGAAATCGACGAACGAGTCGTACTGTCGGCCGAACGTCAACGTGCCAAGCGTGTTGCTTGCGACACCCACATATGCCTGCCGGCCAAACATCCGTCCGGCGTTGCCCAAGGTCCCCGAATTCAGGTTGAACCCGTTCTCAAGTCGAAACACCGCGCGCCAGCCACCGCCCAGGTCTTCGCTTCCCAACAGGCCCCACCGGTCTCCCGCCATTGACCCATCAGCCAACTGGTATGTGCTCTTCCCGCCCGTGTTGCTCGTGTACTGGAAGCCCTCGTCGATAATTCCGTACAGTGCAACACTGCTCTGTGCGAACGCATGCGACGCTACCAGCATAAACGATGCACCTGCAATAAATACCTTCTTCACGTCTGCCTCCGACCTCATTGATGGAATTTGAATGGCAAGCCTTATTGCTTTTTTTGACCGCCAGAATCCTTATGTTTTCCTACTCGCCAGCTCCCTGTGAATTCAGAAGTTGGCTCATCTTTATCTCGCCTCCCCAATATCAATTGAACTTGTCTCCGCCTTCAAGCAGATTGATATTTTCTTTATTGAATCGTAGTCCTACATTTTTCATCTGAAAAATGGATTTTTTCGATTACCCAAACTGAACAACGCGAGATGGATGCCGGCGTTGAGCACGCCGGCAACGGCCCAAGGTCTTATGCAGCTGCAGTGGTTTGACGAATGCTGTAAAGACTGACCATGCCCACGATTAAAACCCCGTAGCAAATCTGCTTAATCGCCTCAGGGACGTGCATGAGGGAGAGCATGCTGCTGATGAGCGTGATGACTAGGACACCGGCAATGGTCCCACCGTATGTGCCCTTCCCGCCCAGAATGCTTGTGCCCCCGACGACGACAGCCGCGATACCCGGCAAGAGATACGGGTCACCCATTCTTTGATAGGCCTGCCCCGCGTAACCGGCTAGCAGCATCCCAGCGATGGCGCTGCAGACTCCGGACAAAACAAACGCACCCAGGACCACGCGGCGAGTATCGATGCCAGACAGGTAAGCAGCCTTCTCCCGGGACCCGACCAGATAGATGTATCGGCCAATCACTGTGCGACGTAGAAGCCACATCAGCCCAACGGAAAAGACAATCCACAGCAGGACCGAGTTAGGCACGAGATTGAAGAGTTTTCCGCTTCCCAGCATTGTCATCAGGTGTGATGGCTGGCTCGCGACCACTGCATTGCCCGCGTAAAACGCACTGGCGCCAAGCAATATCGCGTTTATCGCGAGCGTCCATATAAGCGACGGAATGCGCAGATACGCAACCCCGAAGCCGTTCAGGATGCCAATGGCCGCGCCCGCGACCAGCCCGGCCAGCGGACTAAGTTCCACCCACTCGCTACCGCCGCCAGCCTGCATCACCGCCGTCGATACGATGGCGGAGACACTCAAGGTCCACGGGACCGAAAGGTCGATATGGCCCACGAGAATGACCAGCATCGCACCGGCCGCAATGATACCCAGCAGCGCTCCGCTCTGAAGTTGAAGCAACAGATAACGCGGAGACAGAAACTGGTCATGCACCATTCCACCGACCGCAATCAGTATCGTGAGCACGATGAGTAGAGCTCGGGTCGATGTGTCCATGGAGATGCGGGGGAAAATGCTCTGGTTCATTGAAACACCTCCAACCGGTTGCGAATGCCGACCAGTCCCAGCGCGCCGACCACCACCGCGCCCACGAGAACAAGGCCATCGAAGAGCGGTTGTGCGGATGGGGGTACGCCCAGGAAAAACATAAGGCTTCCAATTGTGCGCAAGATAAATGCGCCCGCGATGGAGGCAAGGACACTGCCGGAACCGCCGCTCAGGGCGGTCCCGCCTAACACCACTGCAGCCACGGAATTGAGCGTGTAAGGCATGCCTGTCGTTGCGTCACCACTGAGCGTCTGAAGTGCCAAGAAAAGTCCGCCCGTTGCGGCGAATATGCCGGCGAGCGTGTACGCGGCGACCTTGGCTCTCGCGACTGGGAGACCCGACATGAAAGCGGACGCTTCTGCCGAGCCGACAGCCAGGATGGCTCTTCCTGTCAGCGAACGTTTGACCGGTAGCCAGAAAAGCAGCACGAGGACCAGCAGGTAGAGAAGCGAGGTCGGAAACCAGTCTGCAAAGGCCCCCGTCAAAGCGTCGCTTAGGCCCTCGGATACACTTCCACCGGGTGCCGGCCGGACAAGCAGCGCGACGCCCGTGTAAGCAGCGCTTGTACCAAGGGTCGCGACGATGGGCTGTATGCGGCCAAACACGATAATCATCCCGTTGACCAGGCCACACAATGCGCCAATTGCAAGCACGGCAGCGATGCCAGCAGCGACCTGTACCGGACTACCTTGAACCAGCTCTGAGGTAACGCTGTTGCACAGTGCCATGATGGAGCCGATTGAGATGTCGATTCCACCGGCCAGCACAACAATTGTTTGCCCAACCGCTACGAGAGCAAGACCGACCCCCTGATTGGCCCACGCGGTGAACACGTTCACCGAGCCGCCTCGCGGGTGGATGCAAAGGAAGAGAAGCAGCAGTGCGGCGAGGACAGCACCCGCCATCAGATAGCGCGACTGGTACCGCAAGAACGAAGGCATTGAGGTTTTCATCGCGCGTAACTCCCAAGTTGTGCATCCTGTGACACAGAAGCAGGACTCTGCGCGGAGCCGGAGTTGGACAGATTCATCGAATCCATCAGAATCTGCTGCTCATTCAGGCTCGCGCCGGAAAGGACCGAACGAACTTTTCCGTCGTACATGACGGCGACCCTGTCGCACAACCCAATCAGTTCGTCGTAGTCGCTCGAGTAGAGAAGAATGGCCATGCCCTTCTCCGCAAGGTCGCGAAAGAGTCGATATATCTCCTGCTTGGTACCGACGTCGACGCCGCGGGTCGGGTCCATCAACAGCAGCAATTTCGGTTGGGTCGCAAGCCACTTTCCCAATAGGACTTTCTGTTGGTTCCCTCCGGAGAGCGTCGCGACCGGCAACGACGGGTCTGGCGCCTTGATTTGCAGTGCATTGACCAACTCCATGACCATCGACTTTTCAGCCTTGTCCTTGATGGCGCCGCGCCGGGTGAACCGACTGAGCGCGGCGACGCTAAGGTTATCGGCCACCGAGCGACGGATGAACAGACCCTCGGTCTTGCGCTCTTCAGGGACGAAGGCGAGCTGGAACTCCTTTCCTTTGCCGGCCCTCGGACTCGCGGGCACCCCTAGTCTCTCCCCCACATGGATTTCCCCTTCCACGTTTGCAAGAACGCCACTCAGGGCAAGTAACAGTTCACGCTGCCCCTGCCCATCGAGGCCACCTAACCCGACAATCTCGCCCGGGCGAACCTGCAGGTCTATGCCTTTGAGTACGTTGTTCCAACTCAAGCCTGCTAACCGTAGATAAGCCGGGTGTAACGACGCTGCCTCCGGCTTCGGCGGGTAGACCTGTGCGATTGGACGGCCAATCATGAGCTTGACGATGTCTTCGTGCGACCGCGTGCCGGCGGGGAAGCTCGCTACGCGCTCGCCGCTCCGAAATACGGAGCACATGTCAGCCAGCGCGTCGATTTCGTGCATGCGATGTGAGATGAAGAGCACGCAAACACCGTCCTCGCGCAACCTTCTCAGCAGACTCAGGATTTTGTTGACATCCCCCGCGGCGAGCGCGGAAGTCGCCTCATCCAGAATCAGTACACGGGGACGCTGAATGACTGCCTTGGCGATTTCGATAATTTGCCGCTTGGAAAGCGATAGGTCCGAGCAGCGCTCCGAGAGGTTAAATTCCCCCTCGAATCCCATCTCCGCCAGCACCGCCGCTGCTTCGGTGTTCTGGCGTGCCCCGTCAACAAGTCCGTAGCGCCGGGGCGGCTTTCTGATGCAGATGTTTTCAGCCACCGTCAGATGCGGTACGAGCGACAGTTCCTGAAATATGCAGACAACGCCCGTTTCCAATGCGTCGGAAGGTGTCGACATACTCAAGGGCGAGCCGCCGAGGGTGACAATTCCACTGTCAGGCTTGACTACGCCTGCGAGGATTTTCATCAGGGTGCTTTTACCCGCACCGTTCTCGCCAAGGATTGCGTGAATCGAACCTCGCGAGGCGCTAAACGAGATGTCCTTCAAGGCGGTCGTACCGCCGTAGCGCTTCGTTACACCGTCCAGGCGCAGGAAGCCATCAACCACATCATGTGCATTCACCATGTACCTCTCTTCGTGACATCAATTGATGGATGCCGCATCGAGCACGACATCCGTAGCCGAACGCTCAGTTGTTGTCAGCCAGGAATTTGTTGACTTCCTGTGGCGTGAAGGAGATGCCGCAGTCCACGTAGCTCGCTACCGTTTCGTACGTGTCCGGGAGATTGGGGAAATAATTGACGTCGGGTTTCATGTCCTTCGTCAGGACATACGGAATCGGCAGATACGCCCGGGTCGGGAATGTCTTTCCTTGCAGGAGCGCCACCGCTGCCTGCAGGGCAACCGGACCTTGGCCAGGCGAGGTAGAGACAGCGACACCCGGAAGCTTCTGTGCAGCGAGCGCTTTTACAAAGCCATTAGCGGCATCGCCACCGACAGGGATTGCTGGGCTGTGCGCGGCTTGAAGTGCGCGCGTGACGCCCTGGCAGCCATACTGGCAAGTTACCGCGTCGAAGTTTCCGTTCACGGCGATTGCATCGGAGACAACCTTCTGGACCGTACCTGTATCCCAGTTGCCGACAACCTCGGTGACCTGAATGTCCTTGTAGTTGCTGACAATCTTCTGCACACCAGCATGGAGGTCCCGGTCAGCCGCGTTGCCAGCCGGCCCCCGGACTTCGAGCAGTCTGCCCTTCTTGACCGGCATCTGGTCAAGAGTGGCCTGGGTACGAATCGACTCGAAGCGGGTCCACTCCGGCGTAATCTGCAGTATCTCTGCGTTGTCGACCGGATTGTCAAACGACACCAGGATTGCTCCCGCCTTTTTTGCGCGGCGGATGACTGCATCGAATGCCTTGGGGTTGACCGGGTCAAATGCAATCACGTCGTAGCCGGCTTCAATGAAGTTGTCGACCGCCGCGATTTGCGCCGCGACATCGGCTCCCGTGCTAACGACTTTCAGTTCCTTGATGTTGCGCGCATTCTCCGGTCGCGCTGCCCACGCACGGCTTTCCTGAATCATCTGGGTACGCCAGGGGATACCGGTATAACCGTTGACCAGTGCTACCCTGTACGGGCCCGGGCGCGCCGGGTACTTAATCGTCGTTGTGACGCCCGGCGCGGGCTTGTAGCAGGCTGGCATGTACGTATCAGCCGCCACCGATGTCAGCGACGTGGCCAGCGATGCTACCGCCAGACCAACTGCTGCCGCCAAAGGAATGCCACCTCTCTTTGCACGCTTCATCTTCGTCTCCAATATTTTCTCAATCCGCACAGCGCAAGCTCTTTTGGCCGCATCTGTTTTTTCGGTTCGGGCAGTCCCGCTGAAGGCCAACCGCCCTTCCTACTAGCACTGACGTACCTCTCGACCTCACTGGGCGATACTTTTTGCTTTGCAAATCAGACTTACAGAAACCAGACTATTTTATTTCGGATACCGAACTACGCTAGGTTGCATACCCGACTGAAAACACGCGTCCTGACTACTCACTTCGTCTTACGAAACCTTTGTTAAGCGCCGCCGAACAAAGTGTTTTCAGGCCGTGTGAAGCACAGGATAAATGACGTCACAGGCAATCCTTTCTCTGAAACTTCCGAAAACAGATTTCAGAAAAAGTGAAATCAAGTGGCTTGCGAAAACAATTTATTCATGAAGTGGAATGCCGCCTGCAACGTTCGCTGCGCCCAATGTCGTTTACCCTCTAGTCAGGTCGGCCATGCGAAATGAATATTGACTCAGAGCTCGTTCGCTCTTATCGTCACTTTGACGCACCCAGGACGACATTGAATTGATGGCGCAGTCCGCCTGACTACGAGTCGTTGGCGAGACATGAGAGGAGCTCCACGTAACCGCGCGGCCCCGCGCGGAGCCATCGACTGGCAGTGTTCGGTGTGCGTGCGGCGGTTAATCCCGCACAGCAGAAATTAACCAGTATCGCGCGGGGATGCTGAAGCTTTACACGAGGCGCGCGCTAGCCACGCGGCTGAGGCTTTTCCCGGATGACGGGGTCATGAATACCGTCAGGTCATTCTGAGGATGCGTTTGAGACCGTCGATGCGGACGGGTGGCCTTCGGAAAATTTGATTTTTCTATCCAGACCGGTTCAGTCCGATTGAAATCGGTCCGCTAGCGTGGAGGAATCGCTTGCCTCCTGCACCCATCATCGACGCGTCGTCCTCACGTCGAAATCTCCGGCGATGCCCAGTTCCGATAGCACCTTGGCAATCAGTCCAGTTCGCTTCCACTCCAGCCATTTCAGGTAGCACGTCTGGGATGCTGGATATGAGGACGGCAAATTTTGCCACTTTTCGTTATTAATCAAAACCCAAAGAATGCCATTAAGGACGGCGCGAGGGCAGGACCGAGGTCTGCCGACACGGTGCTTTGGTTGATTTTCAAAATAATGCGAAATGCAGCCCCACTGCTCATCCGAGAGAGGAATCATTTTGGTCGCCCCAAGCGCTTTGATGACGTAGACCCTTTCCAGAGCTCAAAACGATGCTGCGCCTGGTGAGCCCCTTATCAAAATTTCCATTTCAACCGTGCCGCTGGTCAAAACCCGGTGAATGCCGCACCGCCAATGACATCGTTTTTCCTCCGACGCGCGCGGGCCCAATTGCACGACCCTTCGCCAGTCGAACTCTCGTGTGCACTTGTGTCTGACGCGCCCTGGGCGCCGTCAAAAATCGTCTTCGGCGAGCGCAAGTGAAGCTTCGCCGTCTTTCGCGCTCAGTATTGAAGCGGCGAGTGCTGGCGCCTGTGGCAGGATGTAGTCTGCAAAAAAGTGTGCCGTCGCAATCTTGGCGCCGTAGAAGTCGGGGGCGCCCGTTCGCTTCCTGACCGCCACCACTAGCGCACGGGCCATCTGCCAACCGGTGAGTACGACGCCGGCGAGCTTCAGGTACAGCACGCCGCCAGCTGCGACCGCATTCGGGTCGTGCCTGTTGGTGTCCAGCACGAAATGCACAGCATCCGTCAATGCTTTTAGTCCATCTTTCAGACGACCGTGCATCGCACGACAGGCGTTCCCCGCTTCTCCAGCGTCGATGCTCTCCAGTTCGGCCAGAGTTTTCGCCACCGCCTCGAGTATGACTCGAGCAGTTGCACCGCCGTCCCTCAACGTCTTCCTCCCGACCAGGTCGTTTGCCTGGATGGCGGTTGTTCCCTCATAAATCGGGAGAATCCGTGCGTCACGGTAGAACTGCGCTGCGCCCGTCTCCTCAATGAACCCCATGCCCCCATGCACCTGCACGCTAAGGCTCGTCACCTCCAGCGACATCTCGGTGCTCCATCCCTTGACGATGGGCACCAGAAACTCGTAGAGGGCCCTGTGGCTGTCCCGTGTTGCGCTGTCCGCCGCATAGTGTGCGTAGTCAAGATGAGCCGCTGCCACATACGCCAGCGCCCGAGCGCCTTCGGTCAGCGCACGCATGGTCGTCAGCATCCGTCGCACGTCTGGATGGTGAATGATGGCGACCGGCTGTCTGGATGAACCGTCTACGGGACGGCTTTGCACACGCTCCTTCGCGTAAGTCACAGCCTTTTGATACGCCGCATCGGAAACACCAATTCCCTGCAGGCCGACCGCGAATCTGGCCGCGTTCATCATGATGAACATGTATTCGAGGCCCCGATTCTCCTCGCCAACCAGGTAGCCTACCGCGCCGCCGTTGTCACCGAATTGCAGCACGGCCGTAGGACTCGCCTTAATACCGAGCTTGTGCTCGATTGACAGGCATCGAACATCGTTGCGCCCACCCAGTGAGCCGTCTTCGTTGACTAGGAATTTGGGCACGACAAACAGCGAAATACCTTTTACGCCCGCAGGCGCATCAGGCGTCCTGGCGAGAACCAGATGGACGATGTTGCTCGCCATGTCGTGTTCGCCGTAGGTGATAAAAATCTTCGTACCGAACACCGCATAGGTGCCGTCGTCGCCTGGAACCGCCCGAGAGCTGACCAGCGACAGGTCGGAACCAGCCTGCGGCTCAGTGAGGTTCATCGTCCCAGTCCATTCACCCGAGATGAGCTTGGGCAAGTACCGTTCTTTCAGCTCGGTGGACCCTGCTGTCAGCAGCGCCTCGATGGCACCGTCTGTCAGAAATGAGCACAGGGCGAAAGACATATTTGCCGCGTTCTGCATTTCAGTGCATGGCGTCGCAATCAGCTTTGACAGGCCTTGACCACCGAATTCGGTGGGATGGACGATACCTTGCCAACCGCCTGCGGCGAACTGATGAAATGCTTCCCTGAAACCCGGCGTTGTGATGACGTTGCCGTCCTGCCATGCACTCGGATTCTTGTCCCCTTCGAAGTTCAGCGGCGCCACAATCTCAGAAGTGAATTTCGCGGCTTCTTCCAGGACGGCGTGTGCCGTTTCCAGAGTCGCATCTTCAAGACCCGGCAATGTAGAAGTCTTTGCGATATCGGCCAATTCTTCGAGTACGAAGAGCATGTCTTTGATTGGGGCGATGTAAGTCATTACAAATTTCCTGAATGTTGATGCGTACGAGCCTGCAAGACACCGACCTTGCGTAGGTCAATGAACGTGTTGGCATATGGCCCAGGGCCGACAACGGTCTTATCCAGACTTTTCCTTTCGCCTCGTTCGTTGGCTTCCGCGCGCACATTTACAGACGTTGCCTCATAAATGAAAAAGCCGCTCGCGTGCCCTTGGAGTGCACGCGAGCGGCGGAACCAGAACAGGAGATTTTTCCGGTCCCTCACAAGTAATGCGATTCAGAGTTCCGGGGTAGCGACGCAGGGTTCATGCAATGCGCCGCAGCAGCTCGGTATATCGCAGAAAAGGCTACGACGGTGGCCGAAAGAACACCTATTGCGCGTACTCGACCTGCTGCTTATCGGCCAGCCGGGGCTCCATGTACTCGCTCAGCCTCGGCATCACCTGCTTCGCCGTCAGTTCCATCGAACGGCGCCAGAGGGGCTCGTCATCCCACTCATGGAAGGTGGTCAGGAGCGTTCCGAACGGACCGGTCTTCTCGCTGAACGCCACCAGCTGTTCAACGACCGAGTTTGCGTCGCCGGCAATAACCATCTCGCGAATACAGTGCTCGATGTTCACCTCGTCGTCGGTCATGTCGGGGCGCGACTTGAAAATGCTCGCGTAACCGATGGCCTTCAGGTGAGTGACCATGAAGTCGAAGTACGTGGCCAGCGCGTTGGTTTCGCGGGCCAGGTATTCGTCGGCCTCGGCCTGCGAATCGGCAACAAACACGGAACGGGCGACACGCCAGTTCCGGCGGTCGGGTTTGACCCCGGCCGACAGCGCGCCATCGGTGTAGGCCTGCCAATGCGATGCGACTGTAGAAGCCAGATTGAAGTTGGCCGAAATGACGTCCCAGTCGTTCGCCCCAGCAAGTTTCGCGGTGCTCGAAAAATTACTCATTGCAGACGTGGCAACCCGCGGGAACGGATTCTGATAAGGGACCGGCATCAGTCCGACGCCCAAGTCTTCGTGAACGGTGTTCTTGATACTGACCTCGTGATGCGCCGTCTTCAGGTCGTATGGCGCATCGGTGTTCCAGATAGCGCGAATCATCTGGTAACACGACGCAAGCATTGCCCCGCTCGCCTTGTGGTCGCTCTTGTACACCTCGAAGTCCGATGCAAGGCCACCTGGGCCAATGCCCATAATGAAGCGCCCTTTCGACATATGGTCGAACATGGCTGCGTCCGCCGCGATGCGGGCAGGGTGATGATGTGGCAAATTCAACACGCCAGTGCAGAGCTTGATGCGCTCGGTAAGGGGAATCAGTGTCGAGAGAAACTGTAGCGCGTTGGTTACCGGTTCCGTTCGCTGCGAAGTGTGTTCGCCCATCCAAAGCTCGTCATAACCTACCTTGTCCGCGTGAATGGCACACGCAATGTCCATGTCATACATTGCGTGATATGGTGCCCCAGACAAATGGAGCGGCTGCATGAAAATGCCAAGTTTCATTTCATCTCCTTACTCTTTCTATGTAAGACCAGCATCTGACCGTCTACGCGGTACGTTTTGATTCTGGCTAGGCATCAAGCCGGACCGCTTATCCGGGACACGGACAAGCGGTGGCAGTGCTCTCAGGCACTCCTCGAACGTATGAATAGTCTGAAATTCGGGTAACTGTGCAGCCGCCCAGACACACCGGATGCTCTCCTATCTCCGGAGGCACCACGTCGAAAACATCGCTGACGTTCCGATTATTTCATTGCCTCACTAAATACCAAGCAAATCGAAACAATGTTATTCGCCTCGTTATTAGCCACAGGATAAGTGACGGACGGGTAATTGATTTTCTGAGATTTCAGAAAACAGATTTCATAAAAACTGATGACTCTCACCCGGCTCGAGATGCGTGTCGTTTACCCTGAAAATGACTCACTAATCATAAATGAATATTGACTCATAGTTCGTTCACTCATATCGTCCGTCTCAGGGCCGTGCGTAAGAACGAGTCCAAGTTCAAGGTAGTTCAGAGCAGAGCCTCGCGCATAGCATGGAGCGAGAGCAACACGACCCATCCGCATCATTGTCCAATTAACCTTCAGAAAGGTAACCATGACGACGAACACAGGGTCTGCGCCAGCTCGAAGACTCCTCATTGTGGGTGGCTACGGCGTAGTCGGGACTGCGGTGGCGAGCGCCATGCGAAACACTGACTGGACCGTCCTGACTGCGGCACGACGCGCGGCCCCAACTCAAATGCTCGCCGGAGCCCCAGCCGCGGACCACCTGCGCATCGATTTGCTTAACCCGGCAGAGATAAGCGACGCCCGCTCCAGACTTGAAAGCGTGACCGACGTCGTTTATTGCGCATACGCCGAGAGGGAATCGATGGCTGCGGCTGTTGAGCCCAATGCCTCGATGCTCGGCAACGTACTTAAAGGGCTTCGAATCGCGGGCGCGAGATTGCAGTCTGTTGTTCTCATCGGCGGTGGCAAGTCATACGCGGAACACCTCGGAGCCTACAAATCGCCCGCCAAGGAAAGTGACCCGCGCTTCATGGGCCCGATTTTCTACAACGACCAAGAAGACATTCTCTGGGCTCGTGCACAGACACAGGGTTACAACTGGACCGTGCTACGGCCTGATGCTGTAATCGGTCCAAGCATTGGCTCACCGATGAACCTTGTCATGGGAATCGCGGCGTTTGCCGTAACCAGTCGTGAGTTGAATGTGCCGTTGCGATTTCCAGGCAGCCTGGCGGCATGGTCCGCACTCCATCAGGCGACAGACTCTGAAATTCTCGGTCAAGCCGTGCGGTGGGCGCTCACATCTCCTTCCGCTCGCAATGAAATCTTCAATGTCACGAACGGCGACAACTTCCGGTGGCAGCACCTCTGGCCTGACGTGGCAGAGTTCTTCGACATGCCGGTCGCCGCGCCCCAGCCCATGTCTCTTGCCGAACAGATGCAGGACAAGGCAAGCCTCTGGGAACGGACAATCAGAAAGCACAATCTGAAGCCGACACTGTGGTCCGAGCTGGTGTCATGGCCATTTCTTGACGGTCAGCTGAACTTCGGCACCGACATGGTCCAAAGCACCATCAAGATTCGGCAGGCTGGCTTTGGTGCATGCGTTGATTCGCATCAGAGCATTCTTTCCCACTTGCGTCGGCTACGTGATTACCGCCTGATTCCCTAGGTGCGTACCGATATTGCTGGAAGTAAATTGAAATGAGACTGGTGGAGACAACAATGAAACATATAACGAGACGCGCCCCTCACGCATTTGCGAGCGCTATGGTACTTGCGCTCGTAGCGGCAATGGCACCGCAGATTGCGACGGCCGCCGAAACTTTCATGCCGGCTTGCTATACCCCCGCGCCAGCGTCCGCGGGCACGATTCAGTACCCGGCTCGCACGGGACCCTACAGGGTGGCGCTGGTCTATGGCTTCAGCGGCATTCCGTGGCTCACACAGATGGTTCAGGAAACGCAGGCGTGGGTTGCCCGACCCGAGAATGCAAAGAACATCAAGGAACTGAAAGTGGTCGGCACCGGGTCCGACGTTGTCGCCCAAATCGCTGCAATCGATAGTTTCATCCAGGTCGGCTATGACGCCATCGTCTTTGATTCGGTGAACCCCAAGGCGTTCGACGCGGTTATCCGGCGTGCAAAGCAGGCGGGCACAGTACTTGTGTCATTCGATAACGTTGTAGACAGTCCCGATGTGTTCAGAGTCACTCCGGATTTCAAGGCATTCGGCGTACTTAAGACTCAGACGGTCGTTGACCTGATGCCAACAAAAAAAGGCCGATTGCTCGAAGTGCGTGGACCGGCGGGTGCCCCAAATGACCGAGCCCGACATGCTGGTGCGCGCGAGGTCCTGGATAAGTACAAGGACATTCAGGTTACAGAGGTAGTCGGCAACTGGGATACCGGCACCGTTCAGAAAGTCGTCTCCGATGCCATCGCCGTGAATGGCAATTTCGACGCAATTGTTTGTCAGCACGGGTGCCAAGGCGTAACCAACGCTCTCAAAGCAGCGAACGGTCCGGCAACGCCCGTCGGCGGCGACGCTGTCAATGGGTTCGTCAAGGCGCTGGTGTCTCAGAAAATTCCCGGGATATCTATTTCAACGTCTCCCGGTCAAGGTCCCGTAGCGATGCAGGCAGCCATCGCACTACTCCAAGGCAAAGCCCTTCCTTCTCTTGCCTACCTTCCGCCTCTTCATGCAATGACTAAGGACATGAAGGTCGATGTCAACTACTTTCCTGAGCTGCCCGACAGCTACGAGACCGTCTCCAGCTACACCAACTGTGGCGTAGTGCTCAAACCTCAGGAATTCACAAAACTTTCGGCGAAAGACAAATAGCCCGCAAGCTTGAACGGACCGAAGCGGAACCGCAACGTCGCGTAGGTAGCGACGGCCGGCCGAAGATGATTCGTTCAGCAGGTGGCCGCCTCGAAGGCGGCCACTCGCAACACGGATTGGCCCGTAAGTCGGCTGCAGCGGCGCCGAGCTGTAATGAGCCTTCAGGAGGAGTTCCACTCACGTGCGAATCGCAGGCCAGAGCCAGCGTCTAGTCGTGTGCGGAACATCCAGCCCGTTCTGCTTGTAGCGCAGGCGTCAAGCTGCAGGAAAGTGACTGACAAGGCAGGATATATCGATGCGTTCACTGCGCAGGTGCTCAATTTGATGCGAAATTGCCGTTCATTGCGACGATTGCGCTGTCACGTGTGGCCCTCTGCCTCGGCTTCTAACAAGGGGCTCTGTGACAGCACAAACAAATGCGAACAAAGCTCGCTCAAGCATCAGACCTCGAGAATGACAGAGCCCATTGACTTGCCGCTCTCAATAAGGCGGTGAGCATCGGCAGCCGCGGCAAGGGGGAACCGCGCGCCAATGTGCACCTTTAGCGCACCGGACAGGATATGTCCGAAAAGCTCATCCGCTGCCACCTGAATGTCCTGCAAGGTCTTCAGATAGGGCGAGAGACCCGGCACGCACACCGAAAGAGACTGATATGGGCCGAGGTCTGCCAGGTCCAACGTTGGCAGAGGTCCGCCAACCTGGCCGAGATTGACCGCGAGACCGAATGGCTTGATAACCGCGAGCGAACGCTTGAGCGTGTCACCGCCGACGCCTTCGTAGACCACATCGACGCCTTCGCCTTTCGTCAGCTCTTTCGTCGCTTCCGCGAAGTCGACCTCTTTGTAGAGGATGGTTTCGTCTGCGCCAACGGACTTTGCCAACTCCGCCTTTTCAGGCGAGCCGACTGTCCCGATGACGCGCACACCGATGCTCTTCGCCCACTGAACCAGCAAAAGACCAAGGCCACCAGCTGCGCTATGAACTAGAATGGTGTTGCCCGGCTTGAGTTCACGAACACCCTTTAGCAGCATATGGACCGTCATGCCCTGCAGGCTGATTGCTGCTGCGACCTCATTACTGATGCCCTCGGGAAGGCGCATGAGCATCCGTTCGGGCATGATGCGGCGACTTGCATAGGAACCCGTCGTAACCGACCTCGGGTAACTGACATGGTCGCCGACACGGACCCGCGTCACCCCCTCGCCGACCGCCTCAACAATCCCGGCGGCTTCCACGCCAAGTGCACGCGGTAGTTCGCCAATCGGAAACAGGCCTCGGCGATGATAGGTGTCGACGAAGTTGATGCCCACGGCATCCTGCCTCAGAAGAACCTCACCCGGCCCAACGTCTCGAAGTGTTACCTTCTCCAGACGCATCTGTTCCGGACCACCAAACTCATGAATTCGTACCTCGTCAGCTTCCCAACTCATTTACATCTCTCCAGTTTTTTCGCACTAAAACAACATTCGCAATTGCGTCTTCGCGACCACCCAATCGAACCCAGTTGCGCATGCCGTCTCCTGATTAATTCCTCGCGGGGAGGCGAAACCACCGCGCTCGATTCCATCTGACTTCTTGCCCTCAACTTTCCATATCACCTGCATCCAGACGACGTATCGCCCTCCCGTATAAACGAGAGGGTCTCGAACTTCTGGCACGATGACGTTGTGTACATTTCCGATGATGACCGTATGGGTGCCGTGCTCCACCTCTCAGGCAACGGAGCAGAACACCGCGGGCGCATCATCGATGTACGGCAATCCAGCAGGTCCAGCTCGCCAACGGCCTTGGACAAATCGCTGGTCTCGATTATCGGGCCGGCTAAATCTGGCGCTGATTTCCTCATGAATGGATTGCAGCAGAACTACGCAGAAGACCCCGCTGTCCTTAATCACCGGCGATGCGCTTGCTGAACGGTTCACGCATATCAGCGCGGACGCCGGGTTCATTGACACAGAGAGGAATGTCGTCGTGGCGAGGCCATGGGGACGGCCGTTTTCGTCGACAGTAGTGACCAGCGCTACTGAAGATGCGCCCCGGCTCATGGCCGACTTGAAGCTCGCGGCAAGCTCCAGTGGATGGGTAATCCTCTCGATATCTGCTAGCACTTCCGCGTCTCCTTCTGTTCTACTGACACACACCAGAAGGCAACAACAGTAGCACCGAACACCCCGACAGCAGTGTTCACATTTGGCGAAATTACTTTTCTAATTTGCCGAATATCGGCTCGACTGTGACCACTCGCACGTGCGGTAGCAGAACGAGCCGTCTACAGCGCCTGTTCGATTTCATCTGCGGCGCGGTTGCGCTGCGCGGGCGTTCTTAGTTGTCCGCCCGCGCTTGCTGCCTCTGTGTTTTTTGCTAAACGCGCAAACTGTTCACGGCAACGCGACGATATTCGGCTGCAACCAACATCGTCGCAACGGATGTGCGCTATTTGTATTCGATGAGGACTTCGCGGTAAGGGGTGGGCCCGGCATTCAGAGCCTTGTGCGTCGCGGGTACGCGCGCGCCCTTGCCAATCTCCGAGAGCACCTCCAGGTAGCCGTGCTCCAACTTTAGCGAGAAGATTCCTCCGGTGGGGACGTCGAAGACCCCGAGGTCCTTACCTTCTTCGTCGTAGATTTGGAGCGGCGCACCGGCAATCGCATACCACACGTAGTCGCGCTCGTGCGTGTGAAGGGGCGTGCACTCCCCGGGTTCGAGGGTGAAGTTCCACACGATTACCTTGTCGTTCTCAAAAACCTTTTCGCTACCCACTCCGGCCATGATTGTCTCCTATATGTTGGACTGTTCATCGGTCATCCCGAAGGTGGCCGCGGAAGAAGTACTTCCAGGTCGTCGCCCGGTTCTTTTAGTTATAGGTGGCAATCTGACGCTTGAACTGTCGACTTATCTTTCCGGATGGTTCTTTTCATGCCTTACCGGAGAATCGGAGTGACCAACTCCACTTTCCGACGGTACTGGCTAGGTGTAACCCCCTGTTGGGCCACAAAGAAACGCGTGAAGTTGCCTGGCGAGTCGAACCCCATCTGCCAGCCGATTTCCATCAAAGGGGCGTCGGGCGAAGAGACACGGGCAATCGAGGCTTCCATGCGCAGCATCGTCGCAAATGTTGCCGGCGTCACGCCAGTCTGTTTGCGAAAAAGATGAAAAAAGTGAGGTCGGGACAGGTTCGCTGAACGCGCAATCTCATCGAAATCAACGGTAATCCCACTCGTGTACTGCATGAGCTCGATGCAATGCCGGATGCGTGCGTCGAATGCCACCCCTCCTATCAACTCGCATGCCGAAAGGTGGGGTGAAGGTTGAGCCTTCGCAGTGATTTCAGCAATCAGCGCGACGATTGTCTCCTCCACGATTCTCCCCCAAGGTGATTCCCTCACAGCAAGCATATCTAGCAGCTCGTCACGAATTCTTGCAATTCTGCCTTCCGCTTCGCAACCGGGGCTGCTGAAAAACCGCGGATGTGCACTCAGCGAGAAACGACGGTCAACTTTACGAAGCCAATCCGGCTCCAGGTAGAGCGCCAGAAGCGTGGCCGGCGGCGAAAGGGGTTTCTGCTCATAGAAGTGCGGCTCCCAAGCATTTACGAGGAGTACGGTTCTGGCGTCAAGGCGATGCTGCCGCTCCCTGATGCCAAATTCGATTGCTCCCCCGCCGACCTTGAATATGATGTGGCACACACGATGAGCATGGACCGCCATGGGCTTGTCGATAAGTACCAGTGCGACGCGACCAAACTCTCCGTGAAGAATTCTTAGAGCGTCTGACATTTCATCGTCTCCTATGCTCTTCTGTCGTTTCGTCCAGACCTGCGGGGAACGACTTCGCATGCTGCAGTGCACACGCACTTCGCATCGGCTCGCTCTGCGTGAGCATCGACGTTGCTCGATGTCGGGTAGGTCGCCGAGGCCCCGAGCATCGCTGCGCTCTAACCGCCGCCGCGTCCCGAACGACCGAATCAGGCTCAAACCAGTATGCTGCCAATTGGCAACAAATACGATACCGCAGCTGTGTTGAAGCCACAGCAAAATCTCGCTACATGCCCCTGCCAGGTGTGCGCCGACTGCAAAACGCAATCGCCTGACAAAACGCCCAGCGAACGTGCCAGCCCTCAGTTATCCCCTCGCGCAGTAATGGGCGCCAGCAACGGAGCAGACAATGGCAGGCTACGCGTCTCTCATTCGGGAAAGCGAACCGCACGTGCGCGAGACCAGCGCTCCAAAGCGCGCCAGACCAACCGTAAAGGAACTTCACGAGCATCTGAAGGAGATGGCTGTCCTCCATGCGAATCGGCCAGGCGAGCGAGTGAACAAACTCGAACTCAAGGAAAAGTTCGAGGTGAGCCGGCCTCCTCGTCGAGAGGCGCTCAACCGACTTATCGCCGAAACCTTCTGACTTTTGGACCCAACCGGTGATTCTTCATCCGGGAGCTGCACCGTCAGGACATCTTCGACCTTTTCGAGATGCGGCGCAGCATGCAAGCAGCCACGGTGCAACTTGCCGCCGGGCCCGCCGACGCCAAAGCCACGCGCGACACCGAGGCTTCAGGTCAGAGCGAACTGATAAGATGACCGCCGTCAACTGTCACGACAGAGCCGGTCATAAATGAGGACGCGCCAGACGCCAGAAGAAGGATTGGTCCGTCGAGCTCGGCCGGCTTGCCCAACCTGCGCATCGGGATGCGCATGACCAGTCGCTCTCCTGCCTCGCTCTCAAAAAAAATCCCGATTCAGGTCAGTTTCGAAGTACCCCGGCGCGATGGCATTGACACGAATCCGGTGTCGCGCAAGTTCGAGTGCTAGCGCCTTGGTCATCTGAATCACGCCAGCTTTGCAGACAGCGTACGCGGTTACCTGCTGGGCAACACGCAGGCCTAGAATCGAAGCGATATTGACCACGCGTCCCGGCGCATCGACTTCCCTGAGGCTATCGGCGAAGGCGCGGGTCATTTTCCATACACCGTTAAGATTTACCTCAATCGTCTGGTTCCATGAATCGTCACTGGTGGCAAGCGCGGGCGAGTGGTGAGCCACCCCAGCATTGTTCACAAGCACGGACGGCCGCCCGAGCGTCGAGGTGACTTCCTGGAGGCATCGCGCAATAGAAATCGCGTCGGTTACATCAAGCGCAAATGCCTGTGCCGTTTGGCCTTCATCGCAGAGCGATTGGGCCAGCGTCTGACCGCTGAGGAGCCGCCGGCCGCACATTGCCACTCGACAGCCCTGTGCCGCCAACGTCTTTGAGAAGTGAAGACCCAGTCCACTGAATGCGCCTGTTACCAGCACCGTCGTGCCTGCCAGGTTAAAGTCGAACGCCATGCATGTTCTCCGGTCCTTGCGTTATTCAGGCGACCTGCTTGAGCTCAATCACCGATGGCTTCGCCAGTTGGGCGACTGCGTTCGCCCATTCCGCGTCTACGGACTTGAAATTGCGCTCCTTGACGTGTCCGTACCCACGTATCTTCTCCACCATGTTTGCTGCACGGAGTGCGGTCTTATAATTGCGCGCGGTGCCATACCGCAGAATCTCGGCAACAGTGTGCTCATAGCGAGGTATCAGGGCGCGTTCCATTCGACGCTCAGTCGTGTACCCGAACACGTCGAGGGCGGTTCCCCGGAGCACCTTCATCTTCGCGAGCATCCGGAACGCGGGCAGAATCCAGGCCTTATACTCCTTCTTGCGCGGCTCGCCGCTCAGTACGTCTTTGCCCGCAACGAGCGGCGGCGCAAGATTAAATGCGATACGGAAGTCTCCCTCAAACTGCTGCCGGATACTCTCGACGAACTCCGGTGAAGAATGAAGCCGTGCGACTTCATACTCGTCCTTGTACGCGAGCACCTTGAAATAGCCGCTTGCGACGGCGCGCGTGACGCTCTCCTCGCGCGGCATAACAGTGCGCTCCCAGTCGCGAACCTTGCCGACGAGCTCGCGGAGACGCTGGCCATAAGCAGCATTCTGATAGTCGCTCAGGAACCTGACTTTGCGCTCGATGAATTCGTCGAGTGTCGACGAAATCCGGAGGGACTCGCTCACCGGCTTCGCCGCGACAAGTGCGCGCTCGGCTGCAGTGGGCGATAGTGCAGCCCGGCGGCCCCACAGAAAAGCTTCCTGGTTCATCCTGACACCCGCGCCATTGAGCTCAATGGCGGCGTTGATGGCCTCGGAGCCAATCGGGATGAGACCACGCTGGTAGGCGTAGCCGAGCATGAACATATTGCCCGCAATCGTGTCCTCGAACAGGTTGAGGGCGTATTTTGTCGCCTCAACAAACTCCGCACGGTCGCCCCCGACGGCATCGGTAATGGCCTTTCGCATTTCCGGCGCAGGGAACCTGAGGTCGGGATGGCGCGTAAATTCGCCTGTCATGACCTCGTGCGTGTTCACGAGCATGCGTGTTGCACCCTTTCGCGTCGCGGCGAGCGTCTTGCGGCTCGCTGCCACGACCATATCGCAGCCCAGAACGACATCAGCACCACCCGCGGCGATGCGGATAGCCTTGATAGCGTGTGGGCTCTTTCCAAAGCGCAGGTGCGACCATACCGAGCCACCCTTCTGGGCAAGGCCAGCCATGTCAAGAATTCCGCACCCCTTGCCTTCCAGATGAGCAGCCATGCCAAGAATTGCGCCAATGGTCACAACCCCGGTACCACCAACGCCCGTCACGATGATGGAGTAGACGCCGTCTTCGACAGAGGGCAGTTCAGGTTCAACCAGTGCCGGGAACAGTTCGATGTTCGGTTTGATGGCGCCGCCCTTTCTGAGGCTGCCGCCATGCACTGTCACGAAGCTTGGGCAAAAGCCGTTGTTGCATGAGTAGTCCTTGTTGCACGAGGACTGGTCGATGACCCGTTTGCGCCCGTGCTCCGTCTCAAGGGGAACCAGCGAAACGCAGTTGGACTTCACGCCGCAATCGCCGCAGCCTTCGCAGACGAGGTCGTTAATGACAAGGCGCTTTGCAGGGTCGGGGAACTGATTGCGCTTGCGGCGACGACGTTTCTCGGCCGCGCAGGTCTGGTCATACACCAGCACTGTCACACCTGGAATGTCGCGTAGCTCCTCCTGAACCTTTTGCAGTTCGGAACGGTGGTGGATGGTCACGCCCTGTGCCCAGCCGGCATCCGCTGGATATTTTGACGGCTCGTCCGTCACGACCGCGATGCGGCTCACGCCTTCAGCGCGCACCTGCCGCGTGACGGCCATCGGGCTGAGCTGTCCGTCGTGCCGTTGACCACCGGTCATTGCCACCGCGTCGTTGTACAGAATCTTGAACGTGATGTTGGTCCTGGCAGCAAGCGCTGCACGGACCGCGAGCAGGCCTGAATGGAAATAGGTGCCATCGCCCATGTTCTGGAACATGTGACCACGCTTTGAGAACGGTGCCTCGCCAACCCACGCCATCCCCTCGGCGCCCATCTGCGTGAAGCCCTGCGTGTTGCGCTCCATCGTCTGTGCCATCCAGCCACAGCCGATGCCGGCGTAGGCCTTACTTCCTTCAGGAATAACCGTCGACGAGTTATGCGGGCAGCCACTGCAGAAGTAAAAGCTGCGTAGCATGGCTTCAGGCGTGAGTTCCACCTGGCTCAGTTCAGTCAGGAAAGCGACCCGCTCTGCAATGCCTGCGTCGCCCGTATGCTGCGCGAGGCGTTGACCCAGAGCGATTGCAATCTGAATCGAACTGAGCGCCATTTCGACCGGAAAGAGCTTCTTGCCCTGCTCGTCGTGCTTTCCGATAACGACCGGGGCGTGAGGCTGCCGATACAGGATGTCTTTAACCTGGAATTCAAGCAGACTGCGCTTTTCTTCAACGACCATGAGAAGGTCAAGCCCGGATGCGAAGTCCCGAATACCCTGAGGCTCGAGTGGCCAGGTGCAGGCCACCTTGTAGATGGCAACGCCCATTGACTCCAGGTCGCCCTCCGTGACGTTCAGGTCGTCAATAGCCTGCAGGAGGTCCAGGTAATTCTTGCCGTGCGTCACGATACCGATTCGCGCGTGAGGCGTGCCAAGTGCAACCCGGTCAAGTCCGTTCGCGCGAACGAACGCCCGAACAGCATCAAGTTTATGATTGTGAAGCCGGAATTCCTGCTGCTGGGGTGTGTCCGGTTGTCTGAGGTTGAGGCCATCCGGCGGCATTTCGAACGCCGTCGGAATCTGCGGCGTGACGCGTTCCAGGTCGACATCGATTGCAGCAGAGGCGTCAGCAACGTCTTTCACGCACTTGATGCCGACCCAACACCCCGAGTATCGCGACATAGCCCAGCCAAACAGGCCATAGTCGAGAATTTCCTGTACGCCACTCGGGCTCAAGATAGGGATTGACGCGTCGACTAACGCAAATTCCGACTGATGGCAGGTCGTCGACGACTCGCACGTGTGGTCGTCGCCCATCAACAGCAGCACGCCGCCGTTCCTGGAACTGCCAGCGAGATTTGCGTGACGGAAAGCGTCGCCACTGCGGTCAACGCCTGGGCCCTTTCCGTACCAGATGGAGAAGACGCCATCATACTTGCCCTCCCCGCCCACCTCGGCCTGCTGCGTGCCCCAGACCGCTGACGCCGCAAGGTCTTCGTTTATCCCCGGCACGACGACAACATTGGCCTTGCCCAGAAACTTCCTGGCCTTCCCGAGTTCGGCATCGTATGTGCCCAGCGGCGAGCCCCGGTAGCCGGAGATGTAGCCGGCGGTGCTCAGCCCATCTGCCTTATCCCGTCGCTGCTGCATCAACGGCAAACGCACAAGGGCCTGTACTCCGGTCAGGAACATGCGCCCGCTGTCGAGGGCGTACTTGTCGTCAAGCGTCACTGTTCGCAGAGTCACGGTCACTCCTTCGTGGTGGTAGGTTCGGCCGGTTGCGACTTCCAGTTCCAGATATCGCTCCCGGTTTCAAGGAGCGAGCGCGCAACGACCATCTTGTGGACTTCCGAGGCACCGTCAACGAGGCGTGCCTGCCGTGCGTACCGGTACATCCATTCGAGTAGCGTGTCCCTGGAATAGCCTTTGGCGCCGTGCAACTGAATGGCTGTATCGACGACGTGGTGCAATGTCTCCGATGCCGCGATTTTTGCCATCGATATTTCCGGGCGTGCGAAGTCGCCGGTGTCCATGCAGCACGCTGCGCGCATCGTCAGCAAGCGAGCGATGTCGAGCTTCATGGCTGCTTCCCCCAGCAGCCATTGCACGCCTTCACGCGCCGAGAGCAGGTTGCCGCCCGCCTTGCGAGTGTTCACATGGGCAACGGCGAGCTCGAGTGCACGGCGGGCCATCCCATTCCACCTCATGCAGTGGGTCAGGCGGGCTGTGCCAAGGCGTATCTGCGTTGCCTTGAGGCCATCGCCAACTTCCATGAGGCGATGCTCATCGGGGATTTCCAGACCATCGAACTCAATTTCGCAATGTCCCCCGTGCTCCTCCGGGCCCATAATCTGGATGCGGCGGACAATGCGCCAGCCAGGACTGTCGGCGTGAAAGAGGAAGGCGGAGAGCCCCCTTCTCGAGTCGGCCGATGTGCGCGCGATGAGGATGAAGTGAGCCGCGACCTCCGCGCCGGTAATGAACCACTTGCGACCGCTGATAATCCACCGGTCGCCCGCGCGCTCTGCGCTCGTCAGCATCATCGACGGGTCTGAGCCCGCACCCGGCGCCGGCTCGGTCATAGCAAACGCGGAACGGACTTTCCCCTCGATGATTGGCTGCAACCATTGGTCCTTCTGCGCAGGCGTTGCCACCTTGTTCAGAAGAATCATGTTGCCGTCGTCGGGTGCCGCCGAGTTAAAGACAACCGGACCGAAGATAGAGCGATTCATCTCTTCATAGCAGACCGCCATCTGGGCAATGAACAGGCCGCCACCACCGCGCTCGCGGGGCATCTGGAGCGCCCACAGACCGTTCGCGCGTGCCTGCGCGCGTAGTTCCCTGAGCAGGCTCTCGGAAATGTTCTCGTGCTGGTCGTAGGAGTCAGCCCTAAACTCGAGCGGTAACAGTACGTCGTTGACGAACGTCCGAATCTGGTCGCGCAACGCTCGCGTCCTGTTGTCAATTGAGAAATCCATTTCACGAGGTCCTTTCGGAGTTTTGCAGGGTTTCGAGCATGCGGGGGTTGTCGATTGAAAGTTCCTGTACGAGGCGATTTCGCAGGTTTGCGACGAGCGCAGAGCGCATCGGCGAGCCACCGTCAAACTGTCCCGCACGAATGCCTCCGGCAATAGCAACGTCCCCGAGCAGCGGCAGCGGCGCCGTCAGACGGAACGCTGCGTTGACGTGGCGGGCAACGATGCACATAGCATTGGAAACCATGAGGCCGCGATATCGGCTCTCATCCTTGAGCAACGGAAGAACATCCGCCGTGAGCGTGCTGTGCGCGATTTCGAGCAGGTCGACTATCTGGCCGGGGGCCTCCATCAGAGAATCTCCAGCAGGTTCAATGCTTCCAGTGTCAGGCCCGAGACCAGCCGGCCAGAGAGTGCGAGCTCGAGACTGCGCTGGGCACCTGAAGCGTGGCGCCTCTCCTGATGCAGTGCAATGACCGCCCATTTGACCTGCGCCAGTGCCTGCCAGTCGACTAGCTCGGACGCCTCGACACAATGCCCGGTGGCCATTCGATATCCGTCCAGAAAGCTTTGAAGCGGCCCGACTCCGCCAGCAGCCCTCTCAGTCCTGCCAAATCTCCAGCATGGTGCTGTGAACCATCCGAGGTCTTCATAAGGGTGCCCCCAGCCCGAAAACTCCCAGTCAAGAACTGCCGTAACACGTCCGCAATCGACCATGTAGTTGCCGGTCCGATAATCGCCATGCGAAAAAACCGCTTCGGTCATACCGCCGACCCGCAGCTCGACTTCGCGAAGACACAACTCAAGCGCCGGGTAGGTATCAGGCAAACTGTCGAGCTGCCGACGAAGATGGGTGATTGACTCAGACGCTGCCAAGCGTGGAGCATCCCCAAAGATAGCCCTAACGTCCGGGCAAGGCGCGCGATGGATGGTGCCAAGGATTTCACCCAGTTCGAACGCAAGCGCGTGCCTATCCGGGACAAGTACGTCGTTCCTGGCGAGAACGTGCCCCGCCGTGGTCCCCTTGACAAACTCCAGAATGAAAAACGGTTTTCCGATGACGCTCAGGTCTTCACAAAAGCCGTAGGGTTGCGGCACTCGTGCGCCTTGGCGCGACGCCAGACAATAGCGGCCGTATTCCTGCTTGCGGCTGCAACTAGCCGGGATTGCGCCATCTGCATCCGTCCTCAACACATACGTATCGCCATTCGTCATCTCAAGCCGCCAGTTTTCCTGGATGGCGCCCCCGGACAATTTCGACACTCGGGCAACGTCAGCCGGAACGATGTCCTCCTCTGACATCCAGTGCCCGAGTCTCGCAAGGGCGGCCACAGCCGGAAGGCCAGCCACGCCGCTGCCGCTTTGATTTGCAGCTTCATGCAACATAATTGTGTAGTCCGACGCACTGCCACGAGGAAAATTCGAGTCAGCCTGCTTCAATTTCACAAGCTCGTTCATATGAACATCTCCGGGAAAGGTGCATCACTGCTGTACCAACAGGTGCCCGTCCAAACTTCCGAACCACTATCCATGAAACCGCCCTGCCTACCGCCAATCCGTCCTGCACACGTGTCGACCATTCACTGAAAGACTGGCGGGAGCGCTGCATCGGAGATTACCCTTAGGTTTTTCTGCACCAATGCACGCGCAGCCAGACACTGGATACCTTAACGGGGCCACCAACCGGTCCCTGCGTGGCATCGATTGTGTACACTGCTGCGTTCATGGCTGCAGTATAAAAATGCTTTGCGCTGCCCGATATTGAAACTTCGGGATAGTGATATAGCTGGAAGGCAACCCTGATGATTCCGTCTCTTAATTCCATCGTTGGCCGTCTGCACGCGAAGCAACTTCGCCTGCTCGCCGCACTGGCAGACCATGGCTCGCTGCTGAACGCCGCGAAGGCGGTTTCAATGTCCCAGCCCGGCGCGAGCAAGGCGCTCCGGGAAATCGAGTCCATATTCGGCGTCGAGCTATTCGTCCGAACGAACCGGGGTCTCGAGCCCAACGCCGCGGGCCACTGCGTTATCCGCTACGCGCGCCTGTTCCAGACCGATATGGCCCATTTGCGCGAAGATTTGCTTGGCGTCATGCGCGGTTTTGGAGGACGGGTGTCGGCAGGAACAATCATGGGGGCGGTGCCGCTGCTAACCGATGGCATCAATCTCTTGTTGTCGCAACAACCGAAGATGTCAGTGGAGGTTATGGAAGACACAAGTGCATCTCTGCTTGACCTGCTCGATGAAGGACGCATTGAGCTGGCGTTGTGCCGGACAAGTGTGAGTCGCGCACCGGAGCTCTACACGAGTGTCATCATTCAGCACGAAACGCTTGCCATAATCGCAAGTGCAGGACATCCGCTGGCTCACGTGCAGCGCGTGAGCCTCGCTGACCTTGAGGATGCCCGCTGGATTGTTTATCGCACGAATATGCCAATTCGACGATTGCTCGAGCGTGAATTCCATGAAGCCGGGCTTCGAATGCCCGTGCATGTTGTGGAAACAACGTCGGCTTTTACGACAATGTCGCTCCTGCGGAAAGACCCGCAATACGTTGCACTGCTGCCAGTGCCAGTCGTGGAATTCTGCACATCCCAGGGGTGGGCCACGCAGCTCTCCCTCCGTGTTGCGTCGCGCAGCGAGCCGTACGAACTCGTGACCCGTCGCAGTGCGCCCATTTCTCCAGGTGCCCAGATGCTGATTAATGCACTAACTGAGGTGAGTCCGGTCGCATTGCCTGCATCGGCTGATTAGTCCCGGGCCAGTACGCTTCCAGTACCCGTGCGTCGGCCAAATGCGGTCCGTGCAGACGACGGTTGGATAATGGCCTACGCCGAGGACGCCATCCGCAATCCCAGCGACCTGGTCATTCTTGACGCGCAGGACGTCGGTGGCAACTCGATGGCAGGCGTCCGCCAGCCGGTTCGCGCGCCGTTGATTTCCCCGGGGAGCTGGATGCCCCCCCCGCTATCGGTGCGCCGAAAGCGGTAGTGAACAGTTCTCGTCGGCGCCTAGCTACAAGTCATCGAGGTCGATTTGGACAGCGTGGTCTACTGATTTCAGCGGTTCAGAAACGCCGTGATGTTCGGCGTTGTGCAACAATTCCCTCACGCTGATATCCTCGACGCCACAGCGCCCCTTGAACTGCGAAGTCCCACAAGCTTGCGCTGATTCGCGGGTAGTCAGCGGTGGTTACGGTTTCTGTCAGAACGAGCATTGTGGGCTCACGGAGGGTACTAAAGCCCAACCGGGTCGTTATCCTCGGTCTGCGAATCCAGATAGGCGCGCCAGGCTGCATTCCGCTTCGCTAGGTAAGCCTGAATCGAAGTCGCATCGATATCGACTTGGCCCGATGAACTTTTCGCCTCCACCTCGACCAGCACGCCAATGTTAAGAAGATGGCGAATGTGCGCTTGGCTGACGAAGAGAAATTTCACTGCTTCTTCAATGGTCATGACAGACACTTCAACGTGACTATCTCGTTGCATGGACAAAAGCGAGGTGCGCAGCCAGTTGTCGCTATGTAGGGTAGGCACCGCCGGCAGTAGCCAGTTCTCGCGCCGCACGGTCATCGAGTCGATACACATGTGTCCCGTTTCCGAGTGTTTGTTACCAGTTGAGCAGAGTGCGCAGCCGTTCCAATAGCCAATCCGTTTCGACGACGCTCGTCCACTGTTTTCCTTCGATAGCCCTTTTCATTCTCCGCAGCGTTACTTCGCGCGAATTCTCGGGGTATTTCGCTGCGTCTTTAAGGGTCTTTGGCACCAACTGCTGTGCCAAGTCTTCACACATGTCCCACCGCTCAAACCTTTCGGCCGCAGTTAATCCGACGACGAACCTACCGCCAATCGACCTCACCGCGAGCTTTGGCTGAGCGCCGGCTAGTGAAGCGGGCGTCGTTTCCCAAGGAAAGTCGTTGGGAACCTGTAAACTCAACGTCTCTTCAAGAAGGAGCGGTTCATAGTCACGCATTAGTCCGCTGACGCGGATGTTCTCGTGAAGTTGGTCCCAATGCAGCTCTGCGCCGGACGCAGAGACTCGAACATCGTTTCGTTGGTCGGGCGTCGCTGCTAGCAATCGAGGAAACCATCGCCATGGAATCCGAAATTCTCGACCGTCTTTCAACAGAAGGATGAAGTCGCGCTCATTTACGTCAATCGAGATTGCCGTGGGTTCCTCTGGATTTGTCATTGGTTGACCCTCCTCGTTTGTCGACTAGAGGTGCTTGCAAAGGTAGCCAACGATGCGCTTGGCGATTTCGATGAAGCTTTCATGCTCATCGCGGGGCAACGTTTCTGAATGCAGCCGAGTTCCAACTGCAGCGGCAATGCGGATTAGAATCCGCTCACCGTCGACGTGAATTTGCACGCAAGCTTCCCGTATAGGCGTCGAGTCCCCCGCCGCCTGACGCGCGACGAAGAGGGAAAATATCCTGACGTCGGGATACGGCCCGAGTGGCCACTGATAACCGTGCAAGTGAAGTGCATTCGAGGCGCGCTCCCATAGAGGCCTCCTTGGGTCCACGTCGGCCGCAGCTGTGTAAAGCAATTCGATGTCCGCAGGTTCCACTTCATGCTCGCCATCGAAAATTTTGACCACTGTGCGCGACCACTGCGTGGCCCAAGCCGTGGCCATCCGACTCACTGTTTTGAACCCATCCACGCTCTTCAGAACTTCGAGGGGACTGCGGTCGCCCAGACGTTCACGCCGTGAAGTGAGAAAGTCGAGCCTAGCGTCCGAGGGCGCGGGCGCGATGATTTGGCAAATTGCATAAATGCTCCTCCGCTGACTTGCCGGAACTGCCAGCAAAGCGGGGAAATACTCCACGCCGTCTACTTTAATCGTAAAAACGCTGTCGTCCGCGAGGAGCACAGAAAGCCTTCGCGCTGTCAGGTTGCCGCGCCTGCGAAATTCCGCTTCTGAAATCAATTCGCCGTTCGCAATCATCTCGCGCCGACTCGTTAGTGCTTGCTGCCAAAGGTCCTCGCGGAGGATGTCTTCGTCGATGTCTTCGCCGGCCTCCAGATAGGATTCGAGGACGATGTGCTGGATGCGAGCGATAACTTCATCTGGCAAGTATCCAACCTTGACGCGGTCCGACGCCGGCAGCCGGAAATTGCTTGCTGCGATTTTGCGCACAAGCGCGGAAGCAACGAACTGCGCGAGGTCAAACTCCGCGTCAATGCGCCGCATCGCAATGTCCCAACCGCTATCAGCCACGAGCTACTCCAGACGCAGAAGGCAAAATGGGCATTTCTAGTATCTTCACGGTTGCGGCTCCTTAGGCATCCGCTTGCTGCTTCGCTCGTAAGTGACAGTCCTGCTACCCAGCGAAATGCGTCGCGAAATACGACGTCGCCCTGTATCCACTGTTGCAAGCATAGGTACCTGGGTGGTTTTGCCCGCGTTATAGTCCCGAGCGAGCTGGCCGTGGCTGACATCTATGTCTAGCTTGCGAAAAGCTTCTGCCGCGATTTCCTCAAACGTCGCTGCAGTTGCAGCTTCACCGGTGAATTTGTTGAGTCGTGTCTTGGCGTAAATTCCGAGCCCGACTCGTACCAATCGCTTGTTCTTAACCAGATTGGACAAGACTCGGGTAAGTTGCGCCGGGCTCCCAAGAGCGGCGAGCTCGGAGCGGAGAATCACTACGCTGTACCTCCTAGCAATTGAACGAACCACTCGGTCTTTGAGTTTCACCGCGATTTTTCTCAGTTCGTATTGTTGACCGCAAGTGCTCCCGGGGTCGGCAACTGTCCCATACCAGCACGTAGGCCACAGGCGCATCGCGCATTCAGCATCAGCCACCTCAGATTGCCATTTTCGAACCCAATTCACGCGATGCCATGTACGGCATCATTGCTTGCCTCCTCGGCGCATACGCCCCATGAGGTCCGCGACCGCAGGATGGTGTTCTCTGCTCGCCAGATGAAGTAGGACGGCGAGGCCAATCTCGGTGGGTGAGTGAGATGGCTCGACGCGCATGCGTGCGATTTTTACCAATGACTGGCCAGTAGCGACAGCCTCACCTCGAATTCGTCCCGATGTGTCAATGGATATTGTGAAGCGCGCGGCCGCATCTTGCACTTGCCTACATTCGCGTTCGACGAAGACAGTAATATTCGTTACGCGAGCGCGCTTTGCGCATGTAGCCGTCTCAGGACGCGCAACCGCATTTTCGTCAGAGACGAGCTGCGCGCTTTCGTATCTAGCTAGGGCATGGTATGCGTCGACCCAAATGTCGGGGCCACCTCCATGCTGAACGCAACGTCCGTATAGAACCTGAGCCCATTGCAAGTTAGACCCAAATTGCCCTGTGTACACTCCAATTACGATGCCCTCGTTCTCCCGAAATGCAGTGCTCTCTACCGCATAAACTGCCATCACGTCAGTACTCCCGCTCATACATCGTGGCCAATTTTCCTCGCAGTTCCGCTAACACCATCGGCGTGCTAATTCCGAGAACCTCATGTGTTCGTATTAACTTGTCCCGACACCACGTCGGCCAATGCAAATAGTCGTCATCGACTGCAAGCCAGTCGTCTGGCTTGCGTCGCAGGACGTCTGCCCATATTTGCATTCCTCGAGGCGCCTGCCTAAACAACTCTGCGTCCATGTTTTCGTGATACGTCGCTCCAATCACCCTGCTACGCAATTCTGGCGGCAATTTGCGCGCGACCCTCACAACGCTTTTGTAGACACGCACCCAGGACGTTGACAGCACAATGCGGAGGTCCGGATATGGCAGCAGGGTTTTCTCAAGCAATCCTACATTCTCAAACAATTTATGACCTTTGGGCGACTCAATATAGGGCCCTCGGCCGGTGCGCATATAGACATTCTCGGGATGCAAGACGCCATCAAAGTCTAAATACAGTACGAATCCACCAGTTGCTGCTGGTGGTGGCACAGCAGGCGGTGGTGTTAAAACGTCGCTCATCTTCCAATATTTGTAGTCTCGTACAGTCTCGCTTCCTGAGATACACGCGCTAGCTCGCGCAAAGCCCCGCGCGCAATTCTCTGCCGCTTGCGTCGATAAGCTTCTGCTTTTGCCCGAAGCACGGATACACGACCGCGGCGCACTGGTACTGGCCGCGAGGGGTGTTTCCGCAACAGCTTCTTGCTCACATAAGTTTTTGACACGAAAAGCAACAGGGCCAACTCGGCGACTGACATCAAGTGGCGGTCATCGGCGCTAGTCATCCAAACTTTCCCTCGAATCACACATGCATCAACAATGAAGGCGCAATGAGGACGCCGTCAGGTGCTGTGCTCAAAAAACACGGCCCTGCCTCAAGTATTTCGACCGTACGGTCGATTGTCGAACGTCTTGGCATCGGCCTTTCCACCGGCAAAGCGCGACGTGGAAAATTTGAGAGCTGAACCTCCTCAAATTTCAGACGACAAAACCGTCTGTCCGAGACTCGGAATGGCGAAAATGCTTCGGAACGCTCACAGCATCGCGCCTTTGCGATGCCGCTCGACAAACCGCACATACGGCAAGTGTAGGCGTTTACGATGTACATGTAAACGACAACATTTCAAGTGACGACAACTTTTACGACGCAAATTTTAAAGGCGAACAGTTTTACGCTGTAGACAGATAAATTGTTGTCGCCAAAATTGCGACATGAAAACGACTAACGAGCAGATGAGCTTGAGGGAACGCTTCGCGCGGAATCTGAAGCGCTACCGCATAGAAATGGGCATGACGCAGGAGAAACTGGGGAGTTTTGTCGGGGCCGACCGTACGGGCATCAGTCGCCTTGAACAGACTTACGGGAATCCAACGTTGGAGCGCGCGGACGCCCTTGCTACGGCACTGGGAATCGATGTCCGAGTACTGATGGCAACGCCGACAGACGCCGTGATTGAGCATCGTGCGCCGACGAAAGATGTCTCAAGCGCTGCGGTCGGTGCCAAAGTCCTCGAACTGCGTAGCGCGGAGGGTATTTCCCAGAAGGAGCTGGGGGCACGCGTTGGGCTCGACCGCAATTTCATCTCGCGCGTTGAATCGCAAAGCGGGCGTTCCACACCACTTGAATTTGCCTCGCTTGAGAAACTGGCAGCAGCACTTAGCGTGAACCCGGTGGATTTGCTTTAGAAGCGCCGACGGACAGGGTTCAACCGCCGCCATTGCATGAGCACGTTCGGTCGCCAACGAACAGGCTCGCGGTCGAGCAGTTCGGCGCGGGGTGGTAGCAGCCAAGGGCGGTGTCTTGCTCGCAGGATGATTGTGCGCAGGGAGAGGCCGAGGATGTCGGCAAGGTCGGTGGCGTCGAGATAGACTGCCGGTTGCGGGTCGGGAGCATTCATGCAACCTGTAGCGCAACGGCTTTAGTCGCTGCAGAAAACGTAAAACATCGAGCTTGCCGCGATTCGAGCATATGAGCGCGCGAGCCCAGCTATACGCCGAGGGCAAGCCGTGCACATCGTCGCGCTACGGGTCAACAATTTTCGGGGAATCCGCGAGCTATCGTGGTTTCCGAATCAAGGCGTCAACTGTTTAATTGGTCCGGGCGACAGCTGCAAAACTACGATTCTCGATGCTATCGACCTGCTGCTTGCAGAACGGCAGAACGTCACGTTTGACGACCTTGACTTCTACGACGCGAATCCGTCCAACGCAATCAGAATCGTTGCATGCATTGCCGAGTTGCCGAGAGACTACCTGCGAGAGGACCGATACGGACTGTATCTATCCGGCTGGAATTCCGTCACGCGTTCGTGGAACGCTGAGCCCTCGGAGAAGCAAGGATTTGGACCCGTACTGACGCTCGAACTCTTGGTCGATGAAACACTCGAGCCCTTGTGGTCAATCTATGTTGGATGCGCGCCCGAAGACAAGTCCAAGCGAATTCGCTTCGCTGACCGCAAGGAGATGGCGCCAGCGCGCCTCGGCGCCTACGCGGACAGACACCTTTCATGGGGCCGCGGCTCCGCCTTGCAACGGGTCGGTGCACATCCAGAAAGGCTGCCAGCGCAGCTGAACGAGCTGTTCCGCTCGGCTCGCGACACGTTTGCTGCCAAAGGCGCCTCGACCTTCAGTGAAATCATTGAGGCAGTTGCACCGGACATCACAGGGTTGGGTGTTCAGGTTCGTAACAAGCTAACCGCGAATCTTGACCACACGAGCTTCTCCATGAACGCAAGCGGAGTTGCCCTTCATGATGGCAACGTACCCTTTCGCTGTATGGGAACAGGCTCCGCGCGGCTTGCAGTTGCCGCCCTCCAGAGTGCTGAATCGGCACATCGCCAGTTCTTGCTCGTCGATGAGATTGAGTACGGGCTCGAGCCCCACCGAATCTCTCTGCTAGTCAGCCATCTCCGAAAACGGGTTGAATCAGGCGGTCAGGTATTTCTGAGCACGCATTCCACGAGCGTACTGCGCGAGGTAAGGTTCGGGGAAGTCTTTGTTTCCCGACGTGACGCAACGGGCAAAGTTGAAGTGAAGCCGTCGTCCACAACTGCCACGGCGCCGCTTGAGGCAAAGCGCTATATTCGCGACTTGGGCGAAGCGTTGCTTACAAGGTCCGTCCTCGTTTGCGAAGGGCAGACAGAGGTCGCCCTTCTCAAGGGATACGCTGAAGGCAAACAAAGGCAGTTCCAGATGTTTGGTGCGACCGTCATAGATGGCGGAGGGGCCTCGGCGCCCGCCATCGCAATACACTTTGCGTCACTGGGATATCGGACTGCCCTGCTTACCGACAGCGATGCCCCAATCCCACCCGCCTTCACTGCATCGCTCAAAGCCGAGAAGATTCCCCACTTCGAGTGGGGCGACGGGCGATGCACTGAAGAAGAGCTTTTTATGGGGACACCGCAGGACTTGCGCCCAAAGCTACTAGAGTTGATTGTTCGCGAAATTGGAGAGCCGCGCGCTCTGGGAGAACTGTCCAACGTTGTTCAGCAGAAGCTCGAAACGCTGCAGCATGCATCCACGTATCTATCGGACCAGAATTGGCTCCGTCACATTGGTGGACTCGCGCATAAGTCGAAGTGGATTAAGAAAGACTACGACCTCTGCTTCCGTATCGGCTCAAATCTCGCGACGCCCCCGGTAGCCCCAGGAGCACCTGCCCATTTGCCGTGGCAGCTCGACCAGATTATTAGTTGGCTCTGCAGCGATGCTTGAACTGACCGTCCAGCAGATGCTCCGCGCTCGCGCCGGCGCTATTGAAGCGCCAGCGGGCACCGGTAAAACCGAGCAGATTGCCCTTGTCGCCGGCAACGCTCCGGGCCGCTGGTTGATTCTCACGCATACAGTCGCTGGTGTTGATGCCATTCGACGCCGGCTGGCCAAATACAAGATAGCCCCCGAGAAAGCTCAGGTCGAGACGCTGTCGGCATGGGCGCACCGATGGGCACGTGCTTTTCCAAAGGGGTCAGGGTTGGCCTCAACGTGGTCGGCTAAAGACCGGGATTGGGATACGGTGATGGTAGCGGCCGCGACGCTGATTGAAAGCGGTGCCGTCGAGAGCATTCTTCGCGCGTCGTATGAAGGCGTTCTCGTAGACGAGTATCAGGATTGCACCGTCGCACATCATGGGCTTGTACGCACGCTTGCGCTCCATCTTCCTTGCTATGTGTTCGGCGACCCGTTGCAGGCCATTTTTGGCTTTCGCCCAGGCATGCTCGCTAACTGGCACACGCACACCTTGGCGGCCTTCCCACAGGCAGGCGTGCTAGCTACGCCTCAAAGATGGATTCATGCCGGCAATCCCGCACTCGGTGCGTGGCTCATCGGCCAGCGAGCAAACTTCAGCGCCGGCATTTTCGATTTCCGGGGCGCCCCGACATGCCTAACATGGCAGGCTTGCGCCCCTCGGCTCGCAGCCCAGCAGCTCGCCGGCTCCTGGTCGGTCCAGCTTCGTGCTGGAGAGACGCTCGCGGTGGTTCATTCGAGCATCGACGAAGTGCGGCGCGCAGACCTGGCAAAGGCCATCCATGCGACTACGGTCGAACCCATTGGTGGCAGGACCGAGCGCAATTTTTATGAGAGCCTCAGAACGCAAACCGGGGTTGACCGGGTGAACGCCGTGCTCGACCTCATGGGAACAGCGTATCTGGGCGTAGGGGCTGCGAGCAAAAGGAAGCGCGTTGAATCGTTGCTGGCAAATCCGACGCGCATCAAAACACCGGCTACGCCAGCAGAGGTCGCATTGACCGGCATCGTGACGAGCGATTCGCTCGCGAATGTCTTGGACGCAATTCGGTGCATTGAGAATGAGACCGGCGTAACAACCGTGCGCCCAGAACTGGTGTATTGCATCAAATCCGCGTTGCAGCTATGCGCAGAGAATCCCGCGCTACAACTGGACGATGCCGCATTTCAAGTTGCGAACGCACGTCGAGAGAGAGGACGAGTCCTGCGGAATCGCGCTGTTGGCAGCACGCTATTGATGAAAGGCCTTGAATTCGACCATGTCGTCGTTACGCCGGACGCGTGTGAAAACCGCCATCACTGGTACGTGGCTCTGACGCGCGGCACGAGGTCGGTTCGTGTCTTGGCGCCAAGTGTGAGTTTCAGCGTCTAACTAGCAAGCCGACCTTTCGACCATAGTCACCTCCGACGTTCGTCCCAAAGTAGTCCGGCTAAAGCACGTCAATCCGAGACACGCTGCTTCGCGCGCTCAGCCGCGGTCGCCCTCAACGAAGCGAAGAGCGCGTTTCGCTCGAACAGGGCGAACGCGTAACAACCTGCTGCCAGATGCCACACAGGTTTGAAGGGTGACGGTGGTAGCTGGTGATAAAAAAACGAAACACCGTAGAGACAGAACGTCAGCAGCACGATTCCAACAAGCCCAAAAATCGCGTCGTCAGGCAGATACCGGTCGATAAAAAACAGCGCGTTATCGACCAACATCATCGCAAGCAGCGCCACAATGCAAGAGAAGACCAGTCCGGCAGCCATGTTCGTCATAACGCTGGCATCCGGAGAATTGTGAATTGGAAAATCCGCGTCGATGCCGAGCGCGACCATCGGAATCAGCAACAACCACGCGAACTTTTGAATCGTCTTCAATACGCTGAATGAGAACATCGTTCCTCCACTCTGACACGCGTTTCGGGGTAGCGTCCGCAAGAACGCAGGCCATATATTCCTGATTTCGATGTCAACTGCAAGCGACTTTGTCGCCTTCTAGCAACGCCTCCCGTGAGCTGTCCCGGCGCCACCCACGCTCCCTCTTAGCGAATGGGCCTCGCCGTGAGCAACATGGCCCTAGACCGCCGGCCACAGCAAATGCAACAAGGGATGCTTGCGCCGAGCCTGCTGCCCGGCCCGGCGTATACGCGGGCATGGGGTCGCCGCAACATCGCCTGAAGCTAACAGCTTGTCCAGTGGGTCAAGGGTCCGCCCTTTACACTTGCCAGGACTGCGGAATGAGCGCCTCCCCATTGCGGAATTCGGGCAGGAGGTGCACGTAGTTCATGCCCGTGAAGGTATCCCGCGGGACATGCTCGAAGACAATCATCTGAAATTCCGTCTGATAATCGTTGTTCATACGAGCGACAAAATTGTTGAGCAGATTGAAAGCGATTGAGACCTTCTCGCTGTCGCTGTTCGTAAGCTTCACATTGTCGTTCGCTTTCTCGTCCGGATAGTACGGTCGACTCGGCTGGTCAATAATCAGAAAGCTTGGGATGAACATCGACTTGTGGCTGATGGCAACTTCATGCAGCGCAAGGAAATGCAGCAGATGCAGGAACATGTGATTCGAACTGCTGCCCACGTTCTCAATCAGCTTGGAACGCGGCTTTCGTAGTCGCAAGCGCTTTTCCTTGTATGCAAAGTCGGTCTGGTAGCTGGCGTAGTTCGCAAGCGCATTGGCTGTTTCCTTCAACAGAGCGAGCGCAATCTCGTTAATCATGGAGACAACGGCCTGCCGGGTTTCCTCTACGTCACGTACCTCGATATCGTCCATTTGCTGTTGGAGGTCTGCTTCGTCGGAAGTAGCTGACTGGAGAACGGCCGGCGTTCTCGCTCCCTCGTAGGCATTAAATCGCCCCATCGCCTCACCAACGAACATCCACTTTTCGCGCTCTGACGCAAAAGATTTCGGCTCCTGCGGAAGCCCGGAGAGGTCGCGTTGCAGCGTCTCGCGTTCCTCCTCGAGTGACTTGACCATCGCGCTTATCTGCCCGTCCACCGGCTGCTTGCCAGCGATGGATTTCTTGACTGCCGACAGGTCCGTTTTAAGGCTGCTGATAAGGTCATCGAAAATCTCCGACTTCAAGAGCGTCGGCGCCTGCTTCAAAAGCTGCTCGATTGGCCGAAGGCTGTCCTCCGCGTTCTTCAACGTGTCTTTGTACGAGCGGTATTCAGACGTGAACTGCCTGAGCTTTCGCAACCGCCGCTCAACGACAAAGAGCTTGGCACTTGCTTCGACATATCGGTTCAGGGCGCGCCCTGCCTCCGGTGACGCAGCGTCGCGAATCGCACTCCGTACACTGTCGATGGACAGTTTTTCAGGGTCACTATCTATCAACCCGTATTCAGCCGCCTTAACAGCGATATCGCGTACTTCCTCATCAAACGTTTCCCGCCCTTGGCCGAGATGCGCGTCCTTGCGCTGGAGCCTCGAAAGGTCCTTCCTGAGGACCTCCTTCCTCTCGCGCGCGGCAATGTTTGAGAGGTCGTCGATTCCGAGCGCCATATCGAATATGCGCGGCAAAGCCTCCTGATACCGCTCTTCAGACTGCTTGTCGAAGAACACCTTGCTGTTAGTGATGATGTCTTCGGAAATGGTGTTGAACAAAAAGAAATATCTGAACGACACCTTCGAGCCCGCCTTCAGCGCCCGCCCGCCATATGCGACCGTGACCTTGTCGTCGATATGGAACTCAGCCTCCAGTATCGACTTGATGTCGTCCTCTCTTGTGTTCGGCTGTGGCGCGTCCGGAACAGCGCCGGTGCTCGAGAAGTAATAGTCTTTCGACACCGCGTTGTCTAACGGGCTCCTGCGTGCAATGGTGTAGGTCTTGTCGTTCACGTAAAACGTGAGCCCATACCAGCCGACGTTCTCGTTGATGATGCTGTCAGGAAGCTTATGCGAGCTGGCCAGAAAACAGTAATCGATGATGTCAAGCAAAGCGCTTTTACCGGTGTGACTACCGCCCGTGAGCACATTTACCCGGTTGCGCTCGAATGCCAGGCTTCGTTGCTCACCGCTCTTTGACCAAAGCGTGATGGAATCAATGCCAAAATTCAAAGCTTCACCCTGAAATTTAGATACAGTTCTTCGACCGGGCTCGCGAGGAGCGAAGCGATGTGCCCGGCCGCTTTGACGATTTTCTGTGCTCGCTTGCCAAACGCGGCATCAATTTCCAATGGCTTAAGCAATGTCAGACCGTCGTCGAATTGAACGAACCCGGCCGCCACGAGTAGCTGTATCGCGTTTATCGTTACTGCCAAACTGTCGTCGAAACGGGTTGAAAAGTTCGCGAACAAATCAGGCCGTTGGGCGACCAATGCTGCAGCTTCTCTCTGCGCGACTCGAGAATTGCCTAGATAACGAACGGTTACATCGTGCATGACGAGCGGCATCACAAGCAGGGCTTTCGGGAGCGTCACGCCCTTCGAGTGTCCAAGGACGCTCATTAGCGCAATTGAGCAAATCCCCACGTTGTTGTATCCGGACCATCTATTGCTCATTGCCGCTCCAATCTTTATGCCAGCCTATCTGTCCAGCGTCAGAGAGATAGTAGAGCTCCCCGTTACTCAATGTTGTCGTAAGTTCGGTCTCGCCCAAGCTGAACTGGTCGCGCCTTAGAGTCATCAGCAAATCCATCGCCGCGTCGATAATCTGCTGCGGACTATTACAGCCGCGAAAAGCCACCCGGAACTCGTTTCGCCAACGAACGAATACCTCTTCATGGAAGTTTTCGATTTCGTCGCGGACAAGGTCACCTTCCTGAACCCACTGCTCCAGATATCTCGATATACGCAGCTTGTAGGTGGTGTAATCGATGGCGAGCTCCTCGTCAGAATCGGTAATGTCACCAATCTCCAGGAGACGCTTGATGAATTTCTGCGCGAAGATGTCGTCCGGCAACTCCGGAGTGAACTTTGGATAGACCAGCTTTTTTGTACGTCCGTCGTCGAAAATACGCTTGTACCGTTTCATGAAGTCATCGAAGCTGATGACTATTGACTCGCCACGCTTGATGGCAATGAAGTTGTCGGTTCTGATATTGGAATCGAGACGAGAAAAAACGGTTTCCAGCTTGTCGGTATCGATAATTTTCGCGAGAAGGGAGACCTTCACGCGGCCAATTATGTCGTCGAGTTCGAGCTCCAAGCGGACATTCACGAAAAACGCCTTGAGGACATCGGGCGACAACTTCAGCACCGCATCGATATAGCCTCTAATACCGTCGTCGGCAGTCTTACCGTTTAGAAATTTCAAGTGACCAAGCAGCTGTTCGAAGTCTTCTTCGCCCGCATGGAACTGGTCGAGTATCTGAAGAAACTGATTCGACTTGGAATGCGACTTATTAGAGACAAGAAGGAACCTCGTGTTCTCCACGAACCGCATTTGTGCACCAAAGGTTTCGCGCCCTTCCGCCGAATCTGTGATTACCTGCGACCAGTTGAAAAGCGTCTTCCAGAGGTCCGAATCGAGTTCGGTCAACGCTATTGGCTCGCCCTTCGCGTTACTTTGAACCGTGTGCTTGAGCTGGACGAGTATGTTGAAATCGGCGTTGAGCGCCGTATGCACGTCGTCTTTTACTTCAAGGCCAACGGATTGCCCTGGTTTTAGGTTGAGTATTCTGTCGAGGAAGTAGTAGTACTGGTAGTCAAATCCAATACTTTTATCATCCGCGCTGGTCTTGTCGGTAAAGCTCTTTTCGTTTGCCACGTGCTACGCCCAGTTCTTCTGCTGACTACGCACACCCTTGACCACCAAGGTCGGCATTCGAATGAGTCTTGGCGGCATCCCCGGAATTGAAAGCAGACAGACTTACGAAAGCTTTCTGATGCCGAATGATACTTCGTCCATACGTATTTTTGTTAGTTGCGTCGGACTTGTGTTGCGGGAGCAGCAACTATCCGCGCGGCCAGAAAATCTTTGATTTCAGACAGGTGCCGACGCCCCTCTTCCCGTGGCGTGATTACGACGCCTTCTGGTATGGTGACACCGAGACTTTTGGCAATGTTGGAAACATAGGGCCGGGTACGTCCAGGAAGCGCCTGGCGGGCCTTGATTACCCGTTGAAGCCCACAGGTGTCGACGAGGTACGCGAAGGTACGGCGGTCCCTCTCATTCGCCAGGATGATGTCAAGGCTGTCCGGAGTGATTGCTTCCATGGTCGGCTCCGTTGGGAGGGTTGGGCACAAAATGGAATCTAGTCGAAGAAATGGAAAAAACAATATATTTTTCAACAACTTATCATCGACATTCCGCGCCCCTCCCCCGGACCCCCACCGGTTTCGGGCATGCTTGCCCTCAACCTAAAGTCTCTCGGCTCCCTGCGGTCGCCTTCGAAAAGCTTAGATACAGATGCACGTAAACCCTACTTGGACACAAAACGCTCTATTCTTGACTAGTACATATGTGTTCGACTGGGCTTGGGCCGACGCCTACAAGCGCAACGGCTTGCCGTATTACCCGAAGCTGCTGTGCGCGGTGCCGTTCACGCCGGTGCAAGGCAACCGGTTGTTGTCGGCGGATACGCATGCGCTCAGGCATCTGGCGGCCACGCTGATGGCGTTCGCCGAGCAGGCCGACGTGTCGTCGCTGCATGTGCTGTTTCCCACCGAAACGGAAGCCAACGCGCTCACCGAAATGGGCATGATGCAACGCGAAGGCGTGCAGTTCCATTGGCTCAACGACGGCTATCGCGACTTCGACGATTTCCTCTCCACGCTCGAACAGAAGAAGCGCAAGAACATTCGCGCCGAGCGGCGCAAAGTGCATGAAGCCGGCGTGACCATGCGCCGGCTTCGCGGCGAGGACATTCAGGACGCGGACTGGCGTTTCTTCAGCAAGTGTTATCGGCAAACTTACCGCGAGCACTTTTCGAGTCCGTATCTGAACCTCGATTTCTTCCGCATGATCGGCGCGTCGATGCCGGAGAACCTGTTGCTCGTGATCGCCGAATACGAAGGCAAGCCGATCGCCAGTTCGCTCGTGGTGTATCAGCGCGACGCCAAAACCGGCGGCACGCTGTATGGCCGCTACTGGGGCGCGCTGGAACACGTGCCGTGCCTGCACTTCGAAACCGCGTACTACCAGCCGCTCGAATTCTGCATCGAAGAAAAGCTCGGCGCGTTCGAAGGCGGCGCCCAGGGCGAACACAAGATGGCGCGCGGCTTCCTGCCCACGGTGACGCGCTCGGCGCACTGGCTCGCGCATCCTGCTTTCGCAGACGCGGTCGGCCATTTTCTCGACAACGAAAAGAACAGCATCCACGCGTATGTGGATGAACTGCGCGAACACAATCCGTTTAAAGGCTGAAGCGCACCGATGGCGTGGTTTCTCTATCTGCTCGAATGCTCGGACGGCAGCGTCTATACGGGCATTGCCGTCGACGTGCAGGCGCGCTTCGACAAACACGTGAGTGGCGAGGGCGCGCGTTATACGCGTTCGCGCAAGCCGGTGCAGGTGCTGGCGTCGTTCGAACTGGCGGATCGGTCGAGCGCGTCGCGCGCGGAGTATTGGGTCAAGCGGCTGTCGCCGTCTGAGAAGCGGGCGCTGGCGGCGGGCTTTCGCACGCTGGAGTCGGTCATGCCGGAGCCGGAGCCCGAGCCTGACCCGGAACCTCAGCCTCAGCCCGAAGCGATCGAAGCCGGGCAGACTCAAGAAGCCACCCGCGCGACCTGAAACGGCTTCAGCTTCGTCGTCGCTCTTCCTCGCGCCGCGTTACTATCCCCTCGCCTCCCGCATCCGCTCATTGAGCAGCCGATGCATCAGCGCAAGCTCGCCCACCGCATCCGCCTCCAGCGAAGTCAGCCCGTCGCGTGCGGGCAGCGCGTGGCGAACCGGCCGCAAGGTCCGATTCAACGCGGCGTCGATGTCCGCGCTCACGGTCGCGATCCAGGCGCCGAGCTCATCGTGCATATCGCGCCGGTTCGTGCTCAGACGCAGTTGCGTCGCGGTGCCGGCCATTCTGCGCAATACGCTCAGCACCGTCAGCGTCACGGTATCGACCATCGAGTCCTCGAGCTTTTCGAGGCGCATCCGGCCGATGGCTTCCTCCGCGTTATTGCTGCCCAGACCGGCGGCCCGGCGCAAGCGCTCCATGTCCTTCTCGCTGCGACGGGGCGACTCCAGCGCGGCTCGCAGATACGCGAGATTGGCGCGCACCGCCTCGCCCAGATACGCGCGGTAGTCGATCTTTTCGCGCGTCGGCCACAGATAGAACGTGGCCAGCAGCGCCAATACGCAGCCGAGCACATTGTTGCCGAGCCGCGTGATCGCATAGGCGAATTCGCTGGCGCCCGGCGTCGCGAAGTCGGCGACCAGCACGAAGGTCGGCGTGAGGAACAGCACGAACAGGCTGTAGCTGACCGGACGCAGCGCCATGGTCGCCATCACCAGCGGAAACACCGCGAGGGAAATGCCGAGCGGCGAATGGATCGCGTAGCCGATACCCGCCGCCAGCACGCCGCCGACAATGCTGCCCGCGGCCCGTTCGATACTGCGCGGCCACGTAGCGGCAATCGACGGTTGCAAGATCAACAGCGTCGCCATCGTGGCCCAGTAGCCGAACGGCAGCCCGAGCGCGCGAATCACGAGAAAGCCCGCCGTGGTCGTCACGCCGACGCGGGCCGCATGCCGCAAGCCGACCGAGTCGGCCGACAGATTGGCCTTGAGCGTGGCCCAGATGCGCGTGAAAAGCCGCGTCGCGCTATCACGCCAGCTTTCCGGCTGCGCATACACCGGCGTGAAGTCGACCAGTTCGAAATCGGACTTCAGCTTCACGGGTTCCATCAAGGCGCTTTCGAGCCGCCTGGCAAAACGCCGCAAGCGCAATTGCAAATCGGTAAGACGCGCCCACTGTCCGTCATTGACTGCCGCGCCGATGCCACGCAGCACGTCGCCCGTGGCCGTCAGCAACCGGACTGCGCGTTTTGCGCGCCATGCGTCGTCCGGTGCTCGTTCGCATGCGCCGGAGACGGCGATCAGATACGCGAACAACGCTTCGCTGTCGGTCAGCAAGCCGAGCAGCGTGTCGTAAGTTTCACGGCCACCCGTTCTCGACGCCGGCACCCGCGCCAGCACCTTGCGCGAGCGTTCCAGCGCGGCGCGGGCGTCGGCGCGAAATTTCGCGGCATGCGTGGCCCACTCACCGCGGGCCGCGCGCCGCTCCAGCAGCCGCGCGCTATCCAACGCGATGTCGGCCAGACGCAGGTACACAGCGCGCAGCGTCGAGCGGCTCGTACTGAACGGGTGAATGCGCCAGACCGTCAGACTCAACGCCACGGCAAACAGGCAGCCGATCAGGTAGACGCCGAGAAACGTCATGCCTTGCCGAACATCGTGCATTGGCCGGTCGACCATCACGACGCATGCGGTGGCGACGAGAATCGTCACCTGTGCAGTGGCGGCGCCCCAGATCCGGCCGAACGCGCCCAGACTCGTGAAGACCAGCAACGCAAGCGCGGCGAACACGGTCCCGGCTGCGGAGGCGAAAGCCGTCAAGCCGCCGCATAGCGTGGACAACACGGCGAAGCCCATCATCGACGCGAAGCGGGCGCGGTTGGAACCGGCGGCGTCGGCGAGACAGGTCCAGAAGGCGCCGATCGCCGCCCACGCGAAGGTCGGTTCGTGCAGCACATTGCCGAGCGCAAGCATGGCCGTCGATGCGCACGCCGCCCGCAAACCTTCCGACAGACTGGCCTCGCTCGCCGAAAACGACACCATCCATACCGGCCGCTGGCGGTAAATCGCATTGGCGACGGCATACAGCCAGTTCGACCAGCGCTGCGAAGAAGACGACGACGGGTTGGACTTGCGATTCAGCATCCGGACGGTGTGCTCCTTGGAACGCGGATTGGCGCCGCGTCAGCGCCTCTGGATAGCCGGCGGAATGTCAGCGCGGCGGGGAGCCCAATGATAAGGGTTTACACCTAGATATAAAAATGCATTCGGTTCATCCTCTCGATGCGCTGTGTCTATGTGGTGTCGATGGAGCGGCGGTGCTCAAGCGGCAGGGAGTGCAACCTCGCGACGGCTACTGCCCGAATCGGCGTTCGAATAGGTGCCCTATATCCGAATGCGATTCTCGGTGCGTTCACAGGCATGACAGGCGCGACGGAAGACCTCGGCGAAGGGGCGACGAAGCGTTGGAACATGGCTCCCATGATAAGCTGGACTTCCGTGCGAACGGTGCGTGCGCGGGCACGTGGGCCTGCCAGTCAGAAGCGCTGGCCCGATTCGATGGAGTGGTTCTTGATGCGCTGAAAGATGTTCAATGCGGCGTTGCCGGTTATAGCGGCAACATCGACCGCATGCACTCGCTCGAACGGCCTTACGCATTGGCGGCTGATTCCGCGAGTCACGCCGACCACCTCTATTCAATGGGCCGGGCGACATTCCTGGACGACCTTGATGCGAGCCGCTCGCTGACCGATAGCGGGCTCGATTCGATCATAAGCAGAGTCGGCGTGTCTCTCAGTCAGTCGACGCGGCAGATGGGCGATGACACGACCTCACTCACGAACACGACGTCGCGCCAGAGAATAAGTAAAGGAAAAGAATGGATACGCTGAACCAGATGCGTGTGTTTGCACGCGTTGTTGAATCGGGCACGTTCACCGCAGCGGCAAACACGTTGAATACAAGTCCCGGCGCAATCTCACGCGCAGTCGCGGAACTGGAAACACGGCTTAGAACGAGACTGCTCAACCGGTCAACGCGGAAGGTTGCCCTCACTCCAGCCGGAGAAATCTATCTTCAGAGATGCAAGCAGATTCTGGCGGACGTCGAGATGGCCGAGGAAGAAGCAAGTGATGCGCAGTCGCGCCCCATGGGTAAGCTTCGAGTTCACAGCTTCACGGGAATCGGGCAGTACTACGTGTTGCCCGCCATCAAGGAGTACAGGTCACGCTATCCGAACGTCTCCGTAGAGCTCACCTTATCCCAGCGGGCGCCGGAGTTGTATAAGGGCAGCACCGATATTGCCGTCGTGGCAACTTCTTCGGCGCTTCCAGATTCGGACCTCGTCTCGCATCTACTGGGCTCCTCTTTCAGCGTCTTGTGTGCGTCGCCAGACTATGTCCATCAACGCGGCATGCCGGATTCACCTGAACAGCTTGCCCGTCACGAATGTCTCATTCTGCATTCCCCCGCTTTTCCGGCCTACGAATGGCTACTGGAGAGCGACAACGGAAGCGAATCGATGAAGGTATCCGGTGCAGTGGAGTTGAACACGCCTGAGGCAATCGGCATGGCCGCGCGGGCAAGTATGGGCATAGGCGTATTGCCGATCTACACGGCGCTTGAGGGTTTATCTAACCACACCCTCGTGCGAGTACTTCCCGGCTACACGCTCCAGAAGATGAATATCTACGCGCTTCATCCGTCCAGAAGATACACAGACGCCAGAATCAAGACGTGGGTCGAGTTTCTGCGTCAGCATCTTCCAACTGTGACGGCACGCGACGCACAACTGATCGAAGCGCACCAGGCTTGTTGAAAGCTGCAATAGCGAGAGCACCAAACCGCGACAACCTGTAAAGCGATCACGTTCTTCTCACGGAGCACAACCGGTAGAGAAGACGCAAGATGCGAAACTCACAGGCACGCAGAATCGCGATTGCCGGAATTGTTGTGGGAGTCGGGAAACCCCACAAACGTTCGACTCAGTATTTGTACTGATAGGCCACCAGCATCACATCCCGTACTCTTTCTGTATACAGAGTTCCGAATTCCGCACGCAGAGTGACAGAAAAACGCCGGCGGATCTCCGGCGGCTCTTCTCAACAATGATGAACGGAGACGGCATGAAAGAAGCGGACTTCCTGATAGCGCGCCCCGTAAGCTATGGCAATTCACCGCCTGTCGTGATCGGCGAGACAGGCTTTTCATTTCGCGACTCGGACAGACCGAAATCAATCATGGATGTCTGGATGAACGGCGAGGGCTTTCCCGCGGCCGCTCGGGACGTTTTCGCGAAATATCCGCAATTTGCCGATATCGTCGGCCTCATTGGAGTGCCGACCGCGCCGCGCGAACATCGCCGCCCTTCTTCGGGATGGATTCTCGCGCGTGCTTCATCAGGGCTGGTTTCCATTGCGATTCGCAACGCTCAAGATTGCGATTCAGAACGCCTTGCGGAAGATGCAGCGTTCGCGACTGAGGAAGCACAGCGCTTCGCCGCAAAGTCCGTCGTCATTCTCGTGCAGGCGGAAACCGGCCGGGGCGCAGAAATCGGGCGCAAGGCGCTGGAAAAGACATTTGCAACAGACATCCCTGAGCTGAACCGGCTCTACATCGACCGGCATGCCAGTTCCCCAATCTGGCTCGCCAGTCTGTCGGGCAAAAACTGACTGTTCCGGCGTAGCACCGCTGCTTCCTGCCGAAAAACGCCGCCGCCGCTCCCTTCCTTTCCGTGGGCCTTCGCCTCCACCGCGAATCATCAAAGGCTTGCGCCACGTCATGCAGGCGAAGCGCCGACCTGAACAGCCTTAATCAATGCTGGTAAGCTATTAGTATTCTGTATCCACAGCTACCGTAGCCATGCCAGCAAAACTCCTGAAAATCCAGGCACGTACAGATTACGTCGATGAAGTCTACCGAGTCCTGCTCGATGCCATCAGCGAGGGTTCGATCGCGCCTGGAACCCGGATCGTCCAGGAGGAAATCGCCGAGCAGTTGGCTGTCTCCCGTTCGCCCGTTCTGCAGGCCTTCCGCCTTTTGAAAAAAGACGGACTGGTGGAAGATGCGCCCGGCCGCGGATTGCAGGTCACACCGCTCGACGCGACGCGCATCGGCCATCTCTATGAACTGCGCGGCGCGCTGGATAGTCTCGCCGCTCGCCTGGCCGCGCGCAAGAAGGTCAAGATAGACAAGGCACTGGTGGCGACCGGGCGAAAGCTGTCAAAAGGTGAAGACGTCCGGGCGATGATCGAGGCCGACATGGCATTCCACACCGCCATTTACACGGCGTCGGGCAATCCGCTCATTGTCGACAGCGCACGTTTGCACTGGATGCACCTGCGGCGTGTAATGGGGGCCGTTCACCAGGTGACCGGCCAGCGCAAGTCCGTCTGGGACGAACACGCGGCAATAGCTGACGCGATTGCCCAGGGAGATGAAGAGCTCGCTGCAAAGCTCAGTCTCCAGCACACCGAAGTCGCCCGCGAGAACCTCGTTCGCCACATGAGCCAAACCATCGTGGAAACGGACACGCCGAAACGCTCGGTACGCTGAGCGTTTTTGCTCCCCTTCTGGCGTCGCGACCGCCGCAGGATCCAGAGCCTGCGGCGGCGCTTACACACAAGCGCTCACCTAGCGACGACGGTTAACCAGCGTCGGAGGCACAAATAGCACCAGCACGCCCGCAATGACGAGGCTGACTGAAAGTGCCAACACGCCCGCGCCCGCCGATCCCGTAGCGGTCTTGACCAGACCGATCAGCGACGGACTGACCACGCCCGAGATGCTGCCTACCGAGTTGGCAAATGCCAGCCCCGCAGCGGCAGCGGCTCCGCCAAGGAATGCCGGAGGAAGCACCCAGAACTGCGAGATGGTTGTCATCACACCCATCGTTCCGATGGTCAGCGCAATCATCGCCGGCACCGTCGAGTTGGAAAACCACACGCTCATCGCAAGACCAAAGGCGCCGACGAAACCCGGCACGATCAGGTGCCAGCGGCGCTCGCCCATCCGGTCCGAGCTCTGGCTGACGAGCACCATGGCGACCGCACCGACCGCATAGGGAATAGCCGTCAGCAGCCCGACGTGCAAGGGGTCGGCCACGCCGCTCGATTTGATGAGCGAAGGCAGCCAGAAGCTGACCCCGTAAAGGCCCATGGTATAGAAAAAGTAGATGGCGCTGACAAGGAGAATCTTGGGATTGAGAAGACCGTCCTTGACCGAGTGCAGAAGGCCCTCGGGCCTCTCATCAACGAGCTTGCGCTCAATGATGGCTTTCTGGGCGTCGGTGAGCCATTTCGCATCCTGTACCTTGTCGTCCAGATAGAAATATGCAGCCACGCCGAGCACGACCGTCGGCACGCCTTCTACCAGGAACAGCCATTGCCAGCCTGCCAGACCATGAGCCCCTCCGAGGGCCGTCATCAACCAGCCGGACAGAGGACCGCCGATAACGCCGGACATCGGAATGCCGGTCATGAAAAGCGCGGTAACCTTTGAGCGCCGCGAAGACGGAAACCAATAGGTGAGGTAGAGGACAATTGCGGGGAAAAAGCCTGCCTCGGCGACACCGAGCAGAAACCGCATGATGTAGAAGGTCGTGGGCGTCTTCACGAACATCATGCCGACCGAGACGATACCCCATGTAACCATGATGCGCGCGATCCACCGTCGCGGACCTACACGCATGAGTATCAGATTACTCGGCACCTCGAAAAGCAGATAACCGACGAAAAACACGCTGGCGCCAAATCCATAAACCGCCTCGCTGAGCCCGAGGTCGTTGAGCATCTGCAACTTCGCAAAGGCAACGTTGATGCGGTCCAGGTAGGCGGACAGATAGCATAGAAAGAGGAATGGAATAAGGCGCCAGGCGGCTTTTGCAAACGCGGATGACTCACTCTCTTCCAGATATACGGCCGGACTGTGGGAACTCATTGTTGTCTCCTGAGGGGCCTTCCGATGACGGTGGTTGCTTTTCTTCTAGTGCCCACCGGTTGTGGCCTGCGGCGGTATCCGAGGAAATACCGCCGCAGGTATGCGTTCGTGACCGCGTTTAGTCGAACATGTCCGGCTGCGTGGCTACGAGGTCATTCCAGATGGTCTGGAAGTGAAGCCAGCCAATGTATTCGCTACCCACGTGCTCACGGCTGTACCGCGCACGGTCCGGCGTGACTTCCTTCGGCGTAATACCCGTGGCTTCGATCATCAGTTGCTGCTGGCAGCAGCGCTCCAACGCGATGAACCAGAACGCGGCCGAGTCGATGCTGTGACGGCTGGCGGTCAACAAGCCGTGGTTCTGGTGGATGGCGGCTTTGACTCCGGCGAATGCGTTGGCAACCTTATTGCCGCCCTTGACTTCGACCGCCACTTTGCCCGCTTCATCGCCGATAACGACGTGGTCCTCATAGAACGCTGCCGCGTCCTGCGAGATGGGCGCGAGCGGCTTACCCAGCGAGGAGAACGCGGTTCCGTAGGTCGTGTGGGCATGGCACATCGCGACGATGTCCTGATGCTGCTCATGTACCGCGGCGTGCAGCACGAAGCCGGCACGGTTGATGGCGTAGTTGCCCTCGACGACATTACCCTTGTGGTCCGCGCAGATGAGATTCGAGAGCTTGACCTGTGCGAAATGCACACACATCGGGTTTGTCCAGTAAAGGCCAGGATTTTCGGGGTCACGGATGGTCAGGTGACCTGCGAATCCGTAGTCGAAACCCTGTAACGCGAACGCGCGGCATGCAGCAACCAGGCGTTCCTTCAGATGCTGGCGGTGCGCCTGCACAGACGTGAACTGTGGAACTTCCGGAAAAATCAGCCCTTCCTGGTCCGGCTGGTAAATCGAGACCTTGCCCGGCTTGACAATCGATTCTTCTCTGGATTCTGCAACGGCAGTAGACATGTCTAATTCTCCTACGTATTGAACGGGAACTTATGAAGTACGTGGGTACCAGTCGCGTTGCTTCCGACACTGTTCCCACTGAAACCCGGCGATGTAACCATCACCGCCGGCATGACCTGCAATACAAACATCAGGCGACCGACTCATTCGCTTCGGCCGATAAATTGAGAACACCGAGCAATGCATCGAACTGACCGGCGACCAACTGGCTTGCATGTTTCGCATGCCCGCCCGAGAGACGTTCCGCTAGTGCGCAATCCCCCGCTTCTATGGCGTTGGCGATTGCCGCATGCTCGTCCCAGATTGACGGGCGCTGACCGGGCGCCTGCAGTACAGCACCCATGACGCGCCGGATATGCACCCAGTGACCATGTGCCGTCTGCGCAATCAGACGATTTCCAGAAGCGGCGTAGACGGCAAAGTGAAACTCCATATCCGCGTCGATCATCGCGTGAACGTTGCCCGTCTGCGCTGCCTTGCGGCCGCGCTCAATGAGTTTCGGGTCGAGCCGCGCGCCGGCGCCGGCAGCGAGCCCGGCCGCGAGCCTATCCAAAGCTCCGCGAATTTCGTAAAGGTCGGCGAGTGCCGATGCTTCCAGGGGTGCGACAAGCAGACCACGGCCGGGAGCATCCTGCACAAGTCCGTCTTTCTTGAGCAGTCGCAGCGCCTGCAACACCGGCGAGCGCGACACGGAGAGCTGCTCCGCAATGTCTTCCTGCGTCAGGCGTGTTCCGGGTGCGAGAGAGCCATCGCAGATTGCGCCGAGGAGTACCTCATAGACTTCCTCTACGTAATCGGGCCGCGGTTGAATCTTGAGCAGTTTCGATGTCATGGTTTCACTTTCCTTGACGACGGCATGGATTTATCCGGCGATATGCCCATGCCTGCTTCGCTGGGAACTCAGTTCTTCGAGCGGTCGACCAAAGCGCCTTTGCTAATCCAGGGCATCATGGCGCGAAGTTTCGCCCCAACGATTTCGATCTCGTGATTGGCGCTCAGGCGACGGCGAGCCTGCAGCGTCGGCGCGCCGGCTTTGTTCTCGAGGATGAAGCTCTTTGCGTACTCACCGGTCTGAATGTCATGCAGCACCGACTTCATGGCCTGCTTCGTCGATTCGGTGATGATTCGCGGACCGGTTTGATATTCCCCGAACTCGGCGTTGTTCGAGATGCCGTAGTTCATGTTGGCAATACCGCCCTCGTAAATGAGGTCCACGATGAGCTTTACTTCATGCAAACATTCGAAGTAGGCCATCTCCGGCGCGTAGCCGGCTTCAACCAACACTTCGAATCCAGTCTTGATGAGGTCGACAAGACCGCCGCAGAGTACCGCCTGTTCACCGAAGAGATCCGTTTCTGTCTCTTCGAGGAAGCTGGTTTCGATGATGCCCGCACGCCCACCGCCAATCGCTGCAGCGTAGGCGAGCGCGACTTCGCGAACAGAGCCTGACGGATTCTGCGCAACCGCGATGAGATGAGGCACACCACCGCCCGACACAAAGGTGCTGCGCACGGTATGGCCTGGTGCCTTCGGCGCGACCATCATCACGTCGAGGTCGGGGCGGGGGGCGACCTGACCGTAGTGAATGTTGAAGCCGTGTGCAAAGCCCAGGACCGCGCCTTTCCGGGCGTTCGGCTCCACTTCTTCGCGATACACATCTGCAATGCGTTCATCGGGAAGCAGCATCATGATGACGTCGGCCTCTTTTACGGCATCCGCTACCGTCTTGACGCGCAGGCCGGCGTTCTCCGCCTTGGTCCATGAAGCGCCTTTACGCAGACCGACGCTTACGTCAATGCCGCTGTCCTTCAGGTTCAGGGCATGTGCGTGGCCCTGCGAGCCGTAACCGATGACCGCAACGCTTTTGCTTTTCAAAAGAGAAAGGTCGGCATCCTTATCGTAATAAACTTTCATGCTGTTTCCAGAGGTTTGCGCCAAGGGCGCTGCTGCGTAAGTACGCGAAGAAGAAGTCGCCTCGATACGGCGGGCGGCCCCGTTAATTCAACTAGCTATCGCCTCTTAAAGGTCGAGCACGAGTGTTTTGCTTACCGGCCGTGATACGCACGCAGTGAGGTATTCCTGCCGTTCTTCTTCGCTGAGAATGAAGTCGTTGTGCTCGACTTCGCCATCCCGATAGCGAACCTTGCACGTCGCGCACAAGCCGGCGCAACATGAAGTCGGAACTTCGACCCCAACTGCATTCAGCGCTTCAGCGAGGCTCTGGTCCGCTCCAACATGTATGACCTGACCGGTGCTTGCAATGGTGACGTCGCAACCATCCGCGGATTCCACGCTGGCAGGTGCACGCCTCGGCTGCTCGGGCGCCTTGAAGTGCTCGAAATGCACTGTGCCTTTGGGCCAATGGCTAGCCGCATCCGCACATGCCTTCATGAAGCCGGAGGGTCCGCAGTAATAGACGTGCATTCCAGAAGAAGGCTGCGACAGCAGCTTCGCCAGATCTAGCTGGTTGCGTTTTTCGCCGTCGTCGAAGTGATAGTGCAACTTGCCGGTGCTCAGCATGGTTGCGAGCTCTTCGCTGAATGCTGCCGCTTCGCGACTTCGTGCGCAGTAGTGCATTTCAAAGTCGACGTGATGCGCTTCGAGCTCGTGCGCCATCGCCTTGAGCGGCGTCACACCAATGCCGCCGGCAATCAGAATGACTTTCTTCGCATTGCCGTCCAGCGAAAAGTGATTCCGCGGCCGGCTGATGGTGACAATATCCCCTGCTGCTACGTCGTCATGCATGGAGCGTGAACCACCGCGTCCGGCTTCGTCTTTCAAAACCGCAATGACATAGCGGTGACGCTCGGCTGGCGGGTTGCACAGTGAATACTGGCGGATAACGCCGTTCTTCAGATGGACGTCGATGTGCGAACCGGCTTCGAACGGCGGAAGCTTCTCGCCTCCGGGGCTCGTCAACTCATACGAGTTGATACCTTTCCCTTCGTACCGTACCTGCTTCACACGTACATCCAGCGTGCCTGCTTCGATATCCTGAATGGCCTCTTCCGTTTCCAGTGAGGTTTCCATCGTCATCTCCCTTCCTGGCTGGCGCCTGGCCGCTCAACAACGGAGCGGCCAGGCGCAGCTAGTGTCTGATCAATCCCGTACAAAAGACGCAATGCTTCAGCTCTTCAGCGACTGTTCGAGCTCTTCAAATTTCCCGCGCACGAATTCGGCGCGTGCGGTGCCCTTGAGGGTGTCGCTCTCGGTGAGAATTGCGACGACGGTTTTCAGGACTTTCCGGCGACGGGCGACTTCATCCTCGACCGTTTCGCCTTCAGCAATTTCGAACACGTTGCCGGTGCAATAGCTGTTGGGCGCGCCGCCGAGTTCGCGGAACCACTCGGCGAACCCGTGAGCGGATGCCGCCGCGTTCGTGCCCCGCACTGCGTCGCGCAACATCTTGCGGAACTGATAAAGGCCGGCGTCGAACTTGGTCGGGTTTTCAAGCGAATGGACAGCGATAGGCCGCTGGCTGATGATGGCCTCATAGTCGCCAGGCGCGTATTGCGCGTCCTTATAGGTTGCGCGCTCCCGGTGATTCGGCGGGATGGGCGGCAGGTCTTCGAGCTTGTATTTGCCAAAGCGCTCAGGACGGCGCATCGCCACCTGGCCTTCGAGAAAGTCGATGGTCTCGTACCCGACCAGTTCCTTGTTGCCGATACCACGGGTGTCGATGCCCGGGCCCATTACACGCCAGCCGATCATCTTGCTGTTTTCGTCGTCAACAGGGACTGTCCAGCGGATGATGTGGAATCGGCTGAAGAGCTTTTTCTTCGAACCGTCTTCGGACGTATAGGCATGCAGGCTCAGGTTCGGCAGCACCTGATGCTGAACGCGCACGAAAAGCTTGTCTTTGTCGACCCGACGAGCGCCCGCACAAGCGAGGCTGCGACCGCCCTGAACCGGGACAAAATTCATGTCGGGAGCGACTTCCATCGACGCCGCGCCGACTTCGTCAAACGTCGTGCCCTGATAGTGACCATCCACCACATTCTTGCCGGAATGCAACGCCGTCGGATGGTAGTTGTCGGCCGCGTTGTCCTGTACCTGTAGCCAGTTGCAGTGCTGGAAGTTGCTGTATGCGACCAGCTCGTCACCCTCCGCTACCGTGAAATCGCCTTCCCACTCGGGGAAAGGCGGCTCGTCATCCGGCGGACCCATGTAGGCGAACACCAGGCCGTTGCGTTCGACTGCCTTGTAAGCGCCCTGACGAATCGAACAGGCGAACTTTTCGGCCTCTTTCTCCTCGCCCTTCGGGAAAGGAACGTGAAGGCAGGTGCCGTCCACGTCGAAGACCATGCCGTGGTAGCAGCACATGATGCCGTGCTCCTGAATCGCACCATATTCGAGCGACGCACCGCGGTGCACGCAATGTGCATGCAGCACACCGACCCGGCCGCTTTTATCCCGGAACGCCACGAGTTCTTCGTTCAGGATTTTGAGGAAGCGCGGCGTATCGGTGAGCTCCAGAGACATGCACACCGGGTGCCAGAAGCGGCGCATGAACTCGCCCATCGGGGTGCCCGGACCGGTTTCGGTCAGTTCGGGGTCGTGCTCAGGCACCTTGTTCGTGTAGTACCCGCCGAAAGGGATCAGCTTCTTTGCGACCGGGGCGGAGCCACCCGTGCGCTTCTGCTCATCCATCTTGTCTGACTTGACGCTCATGTCTGATTTCCTCCAGTGATTGATAGGGACGCTCGGCCAGGCGGTTCATCTCTGAACGCCGGACTCGGAGTTTCGTGTTCCGAACTCTGTATCCAAAGAATATGGCCGAAATGCGCCGCTGTCTTGATAGGGTTAACGCCATGCGTCCCGAACTGCGAGACCTGATGTCGTGTCCGGATACACATGATGCGACGCACCATTAATTTGCAAGGGCGTTGATGTCAGGTCGCGTCTATAGGGTATTTCGGCGCGTTCACCCATGTTTCGGTGCAGCAAAATCGGCTAGCCCGAACTCGTCGATGCAGTGGCATGCCGCAGCTTCATGCTGCTTTCCGGAAAGGACTTTGCGCTTTTCTGGTACAAATCCGCAGCGTCGGAATGAACGAGGCGCTGTTCTGTGCTGCACAGCAGGGCCCCGCTGGCGCAGGGTTGCCGGCGGAAGAGCACTTGCGAACCTCAGCGCCGAAATCGGCTGCACAAATGCAAAGAGGCAAGCCGCTGTGGCTTGCCTCTCGGCAGTTAAACCTCTTTTCGCAAAGCGAAGCCAATCTTTCACTTTGCGGTGGCGCAGCTTACTTCTTGTAGTTCGCCGCGCCGTCCGTGATTTCCTTGTGCGCGGCTTCAATGCCCGCCCAGCCGTCGACCTTCACCCACTTGCCCTTTTCGAGCGCCTTGTATTGCTCGAAGAAGTGCTTGATCTGGTCTTTCAGGTAAGCGGGGACGTCGTCGATCGACTTCAGGTCGGCGGTCATCGGGCAGACCTTGTCGTGCGGGACCGCGACCAGCTTCGCGTCCACGCCGGATTCGTCGGTCATTTGCAGCATGCCGAGCGCGCGGGCGCGAACCACCGAGCCGGCCAGCAGCGGGAACGGCGTGATGACCAGCACGTCCACCGGGTCGCCGTCGCCCGACAGCGTTTGCGGAATGTAGCCGTAATTCGCCGGATAGCGCATGCCCGTGCTGATGAAACGGTCGACGTGCAGCAGGCCCGTTTCCTTATCGGCTTCGTACTTCACCGGATCGCTTTGCGCCGGGATTTCGATGATAACGTTGAAATCTTGCGGAAGGTCTTTGCCTGCGGGGACGTGATTGAAGCTCATGAGCGCTCTCTGGTGAGGATGGAATTCGGAACACGGCGTGCGGCACGCTCGCTCGAATGGCATGCATCGTGAAACTCGCCACGAGCGGCGGCGCTGCGGCCGGAAGTACTTAATGCGCCATTATAGCCAATCGGCCAATGGCACCCTTGATTGGATCGGGGAGATAATCGTCTGGCGTCTCTCTCGATTGTGCCTCTCGTTTGTGAACACCACGTAACCGCAAAGCGGTTCGCGTGACACCTCAAGGAGCATGCATGGAAGAAGCCCGACACTTCATCGGCGGAGAATGGTCCGCCGCATCAGGCGGCGAGACGATCGCCGTGCTCGATCCCTCGGACGGCCAACCCTTCACCCAACTGGCACGCGGCACCGCGGCGGATATCGACGCCGCCGTGCACGCCGCGCGCCGCGCTTTCGAAGGCGCGTGGGGCGAGGCCAGCGCAGCCGAACGCGGCCGCGTGCTGTACCGGCTGTCCATGCTGGTTGCCGCGCGCCAGGAAGAACTGGCGCTGCTCGAAGCCCGCGACACCGGCAAACCGCTCAAGCAGGCGCGCGCCGATTCGGCCGCCCTCGCCCGTTACTTCGAGTTCTACGCCGGCGCGGCGGACAAGCTGCACGGCGAAACGCTGCCGTACCAGACCGGCTACACGGTGCTGACAATCCGCGAGCCGCACGGCGTGACCGGCCATATCGTGCCGTGGAATTACCCCATGCAGATTTTCGGGCGCAGCGTGGGCGCGGCGCTCGCCGCCGGCAATGCCTGCGTCGTCAAACCGGCCGAAGATGCGTGCCTCTCCGTGCTGCGCGTCGCCGAACTGGCTGCCGAGGCGGGTTTGCCTGCCGGCGCGCTGAATATCGTCACCGGCTACGGCCATGAAGCGGGCGCGGCGCTCGCGCGTCATCCGGGCATCGATCACATATCGTTTACCGGGTCGCCGGAAACCGGCAAGCTCGTCACGCAGATGGCCGCCGAGAATCACGTGCCGGTCACGCTCGAACTCGGCGGCAAGTCGCCGCAAATCGTGTTCGCCGACGCGGATCTCGACGCGGCGCTGCCCGTGCTGGTGTCGGCGATCGTGCAGAACGCGGGGCAAACCTGCTCGGCGGGCAGCCGCGTGCTGATCGACCGGTCCATTTACGAACCCTTGCTCGACCGGCTGAGCAGCGCGTTTCATGCGTTGCGGGTCGGCCCTTCGCATGCCGATCTGGACTGCGGACCGCTGATCAGCGCGAAACAGCAGCGGCGCGTGTGGGATTTTCTCTCGGACGCGCAGCACGACGGCATTCCTATGGCGGCGCAAGGCGAGGTGATTCCCGAGGCGCCGGAAAGCGGCTTCTATCAGGCGCCCACGCTGTTGCGCGACGTGCCCGCCAGCCACCGCCTCGCGCGCGACGAAGTATTCGGCCCCGTGCTCGCCGCCATGTCCTTCAGCGGCGAGGACGAAGCGCTTGCGCTCGCCAACGGCACGCCATTTGGTCTGGTCGCCGGTATCTGGACGCGCGACGGTGCACGGCAGATGCGGCTCGCGCGCCGCCTGCGCTCCGGCCAGGTGTTCATCAACAACTATGGCGCGGGCGGCGGCGTCGAACTGCCGTTCGGCGGCGTCAAGCATTCGGGCCACGGGCGGGAAAAGGGATTCGAAGCGCTGTATGGCTTTACCGTGCTGAAAACCATTGCGATCCGGCACGGTTAGTCGCGAGTCACGCACTTGCATCACCATCCACAACAAACAACGGAGACACTATGCGGTTGACAGGAAAAACAGCCATCGTCACGGGTGGCGGCTCGGGTTTCGGCGAAGGCATTGCCAAGACCTACGCACGCGAAGGCGCGAACGTGGTGGTCAACGATCTGAACGGCCCGGCCGCCGAGCGCGTGGCAAGCGAAATCGCGCTGGCCGGCGGCAAGGCGATCGCGGTGACGGGCAACGTCGCCCGGCGCGAGGACTGGCAAAAGCTGCGCGAGGCCGCGCTCGAAGACTTCGGCAGCGTGCAGATCGTCGTCAACAACGCCGGCACCACGCACCGCAACAAGCCGGTGATGGAAGTCACAGAAGCCGAATTCGACCGCGTCTACGCGGTGAACGTGAAAAGCATCTACTGGAGCGTGCAGGAATTCGTGCCGTATTTCCGCGAGCAAGGCGGCGGCTGCTTCATCAATATTGCGTCCACGGCGGGTGTGCGGCCGCGCCCCGGGCTCGTCTGGTACAACGGCAGCAAAGGCGCGGTGATCATTGCGAGCAAGTCGCTGGCGGTCGAGCTGGGTCCGGACCGGATTCGGGTGAACTGCGTGAATCCGGTGATCGGCGAGACGGCGCTGCTGTCCGAATTCATGGGCGTGGAAGATACGCCGGAAAATCGCCAGCGCTTTCTCGCCGGCATTCCTCTCGGGCGTTTCTCGACGCCGCAGGATATTGCCAACGCCGCGCTTTATCTGGCTTCGGACGAGGCGGAGTTCATCACCGGCGTGTGTCTCGAAGTGGACGGCGGGCGCTGCGTGTAGCGCCGCGCCGGGCCCTTCAAGCGAGGGCAGCCGCTGCGCCGCCCTCGCCGCAGTCAGTGTTTTCCCCCGGTATCGATTCTTCGTGCAAACCACTCAGCGCGGATAGAATCGGTTGACGGCGGTACTTCATTTCCACAAGAAAAGAGGAGACACCATGGCTAGTCCCGCAAATCCGCTCCACCATCCCGGCGCGGGTGCGCCGCCTTCCACTTTCGAAGAGGCCACCTACCGCAAGGTCACCTGGCGGCTCGCGCCGCTTCTGATGCTCTGTTACGTGGTCGCGTATCTGGATCGCGTCAACGTCGGTTTCGCCAAGCTGCAAATGACCAGCGATCTTGGGCTGAGCGATGCGGTGTACGGATTCGGCGCGGGGATTTTCTTTGTCGGCTATTTCATCTTCGAGATTCCGAGCAATGTGATTTTGCATAAGGTCGGCGCACGGGTGTGGATTGCGCGGATCATGGTGTCGTGGGGCGTAATCTCCATGCTGACCATGTTCGTGACTACGCCGACGATGTTTTATGTGATGCGCTTTCTGCTCGGTCTGGCTGAAGCGGGGTTCTTTCCTGGGATCATTCTTTATCTGACGTACTGGTATCCGTCGCATCGGCGTGGGCGCATGACTACTTGGTTCATGACGGCGATTGCGTTGTCGGGTGTGATCGGCGGGCCGGTGTCGGGTTATATCCTTAAGACGTTTAACGGCGCCAACGGCTGGCATGGGTGGCAGTGGCTGTTTTTGCTCGAAGGGATTCCTTCGGTGATCGTCGGGATCATGGTGTTCGTCATGCTGGACGATCGGATCTCGAAGGCGAAGTGGCTAACCAAGGAAGAGCAGCAGTTGCTCGAGCGGCATGTGTCTGCGGAGGAAGCGAGTAAGCATGACATGCCGATTCGCGAGGTGCTCACGAGTGGGCGGGTGTTGATGCTCAGTCTGACGTACTTCTCGTTTGTGATGGGGTTGTATGGGGTGAGTTTCTGGTTGCCCACCATTATTAAGGCGACTGGGGTGACGGATGCTTTCATGATCGGGTTGCTGTCGGCAATTCCGTTCGCGGGGGCTGTGGTGGCGATGGTGTTTGTGTCGCGTAGTGCGGATAGGAAGCGGGAGCGGCGGTGGCATATTGCGCTGCCGGCGTTTGCGGGGGCGATTGGGTTGGTGCTTTCTGTCGTGTGGACGCATAACACTGTGTTGGCGATGGCTTCGCTGACGCTTGCGACGATGGGGATTCTTACTACCCTGCCGCTGTTTTGGAGTTTGCCTACGGCGATTTTGGCGGGGACGGGTGCGGCTGCCGGCATCGCGATGATTAATTCGATTGGGAATCTGGCGGGGTTTTTGAGTCCGTATGCGGTGGGGTGGCTTAAGCAGGCTACGGCGGCTAATGATTCGGGGATGTATATGCTGGCGGCGTTTATGGTGCTGGGTGGTTTGCTGGCGATTAGTGTGCCGGCGAAGATGGTTAATAAGTGAGGTATTCACGGAACCTCGCGCTGAACCCGAATGCGGCTCGGGACGAGCCGCATAGGAATTTACGCTAAAAAGCAACTCTTTCCCTTGCCAATGCTTTTGACTTCTCGTCGGTGCGCGGTAACATCCGCGCTGCACTATTACAAAGCACGAGGGCACAATGAGTGACACTAGTGGCAGCGACTATGGGTTAATCGCAAGTGGAATCGAACGAGTTTTTGAGCATCGAAAGAATTTTCTTGTGATCGGTTTGACCGGTCGTACCGGAAGCGGCTGCACGACAGCGGCAAAAATTCTGGCGACGGAGTCCTTCGCATCTTTAGCTTTGCCGACTGTTCAAAATCCGCCGTTATCTCACGAAGATCGCAAATTGAGAATCGTATCGCTGTGGGCACAGACTCACTGGCGACCATTTGTTACGGTGAGTGTCACTGCGGTGATCTTAGCGCTAGCTCTACGAGACGGACTTTCAAATTTGATCGGCGTAATTAAAAATGTCGATCCAGATGCGAAGATTTCAGAAATCGAGGCGCTGTTGGCTGCGGGCGAAGGCGACGTAAGAGATGCTTTTGACGTTGCTGAGAACGTACATGGGCCGAGGAGGAAGGACGTAGCGCAAGCGGCAGAGACCGTAACACACCGCATGTCCGCTGCGCTGGACGGTCTCAAACCTCTGCTTTCTAAACGTTCCGCTTATACAGAGTTGTTCCAGCGGCTAGGAAACAACGTGCGACGTTCGGGATCCCCCACTGCGGAGCATATTGATCCTGACAAAATCTTCACCATACCGGCTACCTTGAGTCTAGTGATTGGGGTAATTCGTGCCGACTTTGAGAGAAAAGGGGATGCGCAACGATACATCGTAATTGACGCGTTGCGGCATCCATACGAAATTCGGTATCTGCGCGAACGTATTTCTTCCTTCTACACTGTCGCTGTCAGCACGACTGATCGGGAGAGAGAACGCCGCCTTCACGCGCTGCAATTGACGGATGCGCAGGTCAAGCGGATCAGCGACATTGAATATCCAAACAAAATCGGGAAAGCCACGGACTATCAGCAACTCGTAAAGCAGAACATACAAGCCTGCCTCGAACTAGCGGACATATACATCTCGAATGTCAACAGCGATAGCGACCCGCACGTTGAGCTAACGCGGCAGTTGGTTCGATATGTAGCGCTAATGCAGCACCCTGGGCTTGTGACGCCAACGGCTGTCGAGCGGTGCATGCAGGCGGCGATTACTGCTCGCGCGAATTCTGGATGCATATCACGGCAGGTGGGCGCAGTGGTAACAGATGAGCATTTCTCCGTCAAAGCTATGGGATGGAACGACGTACCGCAAGGCCAAGTCCCTTGCCTCCTGCGCAATGTCGGTCATCTGATGCAGGGTAACTACGATAGAGCGGCCTACAGCGACTACGAACGTAAGCAACCGGTGAAGGCACCTTGCGCGACGCGAGCGGAATCTATGGAGCGGCTACGTCAGGTTTCCATCGATGAGGCAGCAACTCGTCGATGTCAGTGGCGAGTTGTGTTGGCAGGCGCGTGAG